>JAHJKP010000031.1 GCA_018821985.1 Pseudomonadota bacterium | reverse complement strand
TTACACCACCGTGGCCCAAAACGGCTGCGGCAACTGTCATCGGCCCCACACTGCCGGCAGACATCAACGGCTGCTGAGACAGGTCGAAGAAGAAAAGAACTGCCTTGCCTGCCATAGTGGTCAGGTTGCAACCCAGAGCAATATCTCAACCGAACTTACTAAATTTTATCGCCATCCAGTTGCAGACTACCTTGGAGTACATGACGCCCACGAGGATTTCAAGACAAGCACCATAGTCAAGCATGTGGAGTGCGAAGATTGTCACAATCCTCACCAGGTGAATAATAGCACTGCGGCAGCTCCCGCTGTTTCCGGAAAAAACATTGGCGTACAAGGGATTGATGCCGCTGGAGCGAAGATCACGAATGCCCAAAAACTCTATGAAATCTGTTTCAAGTGTCATGCTGCTGCTGCCAACAATGTAATAGCAGCCCCTGAGATCCCCCGTAAATTTCCCCAGCGGGACACCCGGCTGGAATTCAACGGGGGAACCTCTTCTCATCCGGTAATCCGGACCACAAGCATCCCCTATACGCCTAGTCTGAAGGCTAGTTACCAAATCGCTGGCAGTAATATCTACTGCACCGACTGCCATGGCTCGGACAACCCTGCTGCCGGGGCAAAGGGGCCGCACGGTTCAACCTACAAACACCTGCTCGTGGCAAACTATGACACCCAAGACGGAACTGGCTATGATGGCACTAGGCATGCACTCTGCTTCAAGTGTCATGATGAAAACAACGCTGCCTTCAGCGCCAGTGGCGGTAGGGGTGGAGGTGGAGGTGGAGGTGGAGGTGGAGGCGGGACGTTTAATCATGCCGGTCATCTTTTAGTAAGGTTCAACGATGGAATAGCATGCGCGACCTGCCATGACCCCCACGGTTCATCCGGCTCCCCCAATCTGATCAACTTTAATACAGCAGTTGTCACCCCCAGAAGTGGAGTGCTCTCCTATAACGGTGCTTCACCACCAAAATGCACCCTTGTCTGTCACAGTCACTCACATAGTAACAGTGGCTAATGTGGATGGACCAAGAGGGTTCATCGAGAGTGAAAAATGCAGTTTGGCTACTTGGTAATCTTTTAAAACTCAGACAAGAGCGTGCCTCTAACAGGGTCACGACAACCAGGAGAGAGGTAGCGTTGGTTACAAAAAAGGGAAAGATAATACACCCATTGTTAACATGGCTCAAAATATGCCCATGTATCTGTATTGCAGCTATTTTGGCACTGGAGACAAGTACAACCACGGCTCAAGCCGCTAACGTGTCGATAATGGCCGGGCAGTCATGTGCTACCTCCGAATGCCACCCTAGCATGGGAAAAGATAAATTTGTCCACGGACCTGTGGCCTCAGGCGACTGTTCCTTCTGCCATAAGCAGGACAAAAAAGACCAGCACACATTTCAGCCCATCATGAATATTGAAGCACTTTGTTACGAGTGCCATGAAAAATTAAACACCGGCTCCACTGTGCATAAGCCGGTTGCAGACGGCAAGTGCACAGTGTGCCACGACCCGCACCAGTCCGCCAACGAGTTCCAGCTCAAAGACCTACATACTGGTGGCGCTGGTGGCTAATTATTAGTAAGAGTTGCAACATGATCTGTTAATCTTGTAAGATACAGACAATATAGCGTGCCTCCAACAGGGGCGACTTCACAACAAACAGAAGAGGGGAAACGTATGGACACAAGAAAAGGAAAGAAAAAACACCCATTATTAACATGGCTCAAGATATGCCCCTTGATCTGTATTACAGGCCTTTTGGCACTGGAAGCAGGGGCAACCACGGCTCAAGCCACTAACGTGTCGATAAAGGCCGGAGAGTCATGTTCTACCTCAGAATGCCACAAAAGCATGGGGAAGGATAAGTTTGTCCACGGACCTGTGGCCTCAGGCGACTGTTCCTTCTGCCATAAGCAGGACAAAAAGGACAAACACATATTTCAACCCATCAAAAGCGTTGAATCCCTCTGTTACGAGTGTCATGACAAATTAAACAACGGTTCCGTTGTCCATAAACCGGTTAAAGAGGGAAAATGCACAGGATGCCACGATCCTCATCAATCCGCCAATAAGTTCCAGCTCAAAGGCGCAGGCCCTGCTCTCTGTTTCCGCTGTCACGACAAAAAAATCAGTGGTGGAAAGTTTGTCCATGGACCGGTAGCTGCTGACGGCTGCAGCGTCTGCCATTCACCCCACTCTTCCGACTCACCCAAGTTGCTGATGGCCAAAGGGAACGATGTCTGTTATTCCTGCCACTCCGACAAAGAGGAGGAGTTTGCCGGCAAGGAATTTGTTCACGGCCCTGTTTCGGATGGTTGCATCAAATGCCATAGTCCCCACAGCAGCAACTTTAAATTCAATCTACCGGCCGAAAGCACCCAGGCCCTCTGCTTTACCTGTCATACCGACAAGAAAAATGAGATCGCAAAGGTCACGGTAAAACACGGCGGTCTCACAACGGACAGAGGCTGTCTGGCCTGTCATAACCCCCACGTCTCCAAATTTCCCCAACAGCTTGACATGGCGCCCATGGATCTCTGCCTTACCTGTCATAACAAAGAGTATAAACATGCAGACGGTAGCTTGGTGTCAAATATGAAATTACTGCTGGAAAAAAATAAAAACCATCACGGCCCCATTATAGATAAAGATTGTTCTGCCTGCCATAACACCCATGGATCACAAAATGTCCGCATACTCAGGGGCAATTTTTTACAGAAGTTTTATGCTCCATACAACCCGGACAACTTTCAACTCTGCTTCACGTGCCATAACGACACATTAGTAAAAGATGCGAAGACAACCACTTTGACGGGCTTCCGTAACGGTGACCAGAACCTTCACTTTCTGCATGTCAACAAATCACCCAAGGGCCGTACCTGCAAGGCCTGCCACGATGTCCATGCAACCAAGAACCCCAAACACGTCACCGATACAGTTCCCTTTGGAGCCTATCAGATGCCGGTTGGCTTTGTTAAGGATAAAAACGGAGGCTCATGCCTGCCAGGTTGTCATCAGCAATTTAAATATGACAGAGATAAAAAGGTGAAAAACAGATGAACCGTAAACCCCTCTTCTTATTTTTTATCGCTCTTGTAATTGGGCCGGGCTGGGTGCATGCCGCACCCGGCAATGCGGCCACGTGCGAGAAAAACGCCTCTACTTTGGCCCACGCAGGAAAACTGGACGAGGGGCTTGCTGCCATCAGGCAGTGTATCGCTGACGACCCCTCGCAAGCCAAGGCGCATATTGTTCTTGGCGACCTTCTACTTGAAAAGGGCGACTTACAGCAGGCGATGGTATCTTTTGACAAGGCACTGGAATTGCAGCCGCGATCCAGTGCCGCCAAAACAGGAAAAGGGATTATCCTTGCGCAGAACGGCGACCTCAAGGCAGCCGAAGCCATCTTGCTAGATGCGCTGAAGCTGAATCCTAATCCGGCACAGACCCATTATGAACTTGGCCTTATCTATGAAAAACTTGGCGATATAAAAGGAGCCCTTTCCCACTTCAAACAGGGTATCAGCTCATACGAACAAGAAAAAGGTAGGTGACTGTGAAGACAACAACATACTTTCCGTTCAGACAAAAGACATGCCTGATTATTCTTGTAATGACTATCACCCTGCTGCAGAGCAGCATTTCCACCCCCGCCCTGCAAACCCTGGGGGTGGGTACGGAGGCTCCGGATTTCACTCTTCAGGATTTCAGCGGGAAAAAACAGGGATTTTCTGCGCTCAAGGGAGACAAACTGACCCTGGTCCTCTTTTGGGCGTCATGGAGCAGACAGTCGGAAAAGGCTCTCAAGCAGATGGAAAAATTACAACAGAAGTACAAAAACCAGGGGTTCTCCGTTATCGGCATCAATGTGGAAAGACAAACCATTGATGCCCAGGCCATGACGGATATTAAAGGAACCACCGACCGCCTGCAAATCTCCTTTCCCAACCTGGTCGACCATGGCCTGATCGCCTTTCACGACTACGGGGTTATTGCCGTGCCTACCACGGTCATCCTGGACAAGGACAGAAAAATCATATTTGAGATGTCCGGCTTTCCGCTGGTAGGCACTACGGACATGATCCACTTCCTTGCCGCTACGATCGAAGGCAAGAGTGCCCCGGCCGAGGTAGCTAAAAAAATCGGCTATCAACCCGACAAAAAGGCTGTACGCGCTTGGAACATGGGAGTCAAGGCCCTGAGTTCAGAACGCACCGCGCATACCGCCGAAATGTGGTTCAAAAAGGCCATATCGGCCGACCCGGATTTCATCTTGCCACACCTCAACCTTGGAACGTATTACCAGGAGCAGGGTGATCTTGCGCAAGCGAAGGAACAGTTCCAACAAGCCCTTACCCGCAAACCGGATAATGCTTCGGCCCTGAGCAAAATGGGACTTTTATTGCTAAATGAAGGTTCCATCGCCGCTGCAAAGACGATGCTTGAAAAAGCGATAAAAGCGGACGAGTCCTACGTGCCGAGCTACTATTATCTCGGCTATCTGACCGGCAAAGAAGGTGACATGAAAAAAGCCACTGAACTTTTTGCCAGTGCGGAAGGACTCAACCCCATGGACTACCAGATTAATGTGTACCGGGGAAGAATGTTTGAGGAAAAAAGCAACCTGGAACAAGCTGCAACGAGTTATAAAAATGCCCTCAAACAACTTCTTAACAGAAAATGAAACAACATATTCTCCATACGGCGCTGCTTATACTGCTTTTTTGCACGATCAATTGCCAAGCCAGCACAGGAATTTCCGTACAATTTCCTCCCAACAACTCCTATGTTGAAAACGAGGAAATCATTATTGTCCTCAGTCTGGATAAACAGGCTATTGATGGTATACGTGTCGTCGTTGGAGAAAACAAGCCAACTGAGATTTCACTCCGTCCCAACAGCGCCAACGCCTGCTTCGGGGTGACCCTGAGTAAGGGAATGAATACGATTGAACTACTTGCCCTGAAGCAGGGGAATGTTGTGGCTCACAAGGAAATGAAAATTTTCTTGCGCTCCGACCTCTTCCCCAAATTCAGGGAACCGCCAGCCGACTTCAAACGATACTTCTTTCACTTTATCAATAATGAAAAAAGCTGCGCAGGCTGCCATGAGATGGAACCAACCCTCAGCAACCTGAGGCCAGAGAAACCCGAGGACTCAACGTGTTACGCTTGCCACGCAAAAAAATATACCAACAATGCCATTGTCCATAAACCGGCTGCGCAAGGAACCTGTTTCTCCTGCCATGAAGTACTGGCTGGAGAGCGGAAGTACACAACGCCAAAACCGGACGAAAAGGTTTGTTATCCCTGCCACAACGCTCAAGTCAAAGAGTGGAAAAGTAAAAAGCGCATGCACGGACCCACTGCGGTCGGCCAGTGCACTCTGTGTCACAACCCGCACGGATCTGAATGGCCTGCACTTCTGCGGATGCAGACCACCGATCTCTGCATCAACTGCCACGAGGACAAGGCATCTGGTACCCATGTCATTGCAGGTTTCTTCGGCAAAGGGCACCCGGTACGAGGAGTCAAACACCCGCTTAAACCGGATCGGGAGTTCACCTGCGCCGGCTGCCATAATCCCCATGCCGGCAATACACAAAATTTGTTAAACCATGACAACAGTAATATGGCTGTATATTGCACTCTTTGCCATAAAAAGTGAACACAAGACGCCATGTTACTATCGTAAAAAAATTCTACTTCAATAAAAAATCAGAAAAATTCGGAGAAAACTTCATGTCCCAAAAGCTCAAACACATTATTGTGTTTATACTCATGGTGTGCTACTCTACATTTTTCAGCGCCTGTTACACACCAGCAGGAAGAAGCCCCGGCGATGTTGTTGATGACGCCACCATCACAACTCAGATAAAGACATCCTTACTCGCCGAGAAGGTCTTGAGTGGCATTGCTATTTCTGTTACCACTTTTGAAGGAGAGGTTATCCTGACTGGTGCCGTGAACAATTACAAACAGAAGACAAGAGCCTCTGATATTGCCAACTCCATCAGAGGCGTCAAGAAAGTTGAAAATCTTCTCAAGATTAAATAAGTAATCACAGTTAGTTTCTGATTAAAATCAGATATCCTCAAAACAGCAACAGCCTGTTCCAGAAACTGGAACAGGCTGTTGCTGTTTTCTCCAAGCTCTAACGCACTAACCTCTTTCCTCGAAAGGAACAAATTTACGTTTTTTCGGACCGGTATAAATCTGTCTCGGCCTTCCAATTTTTCGGTCTTTTGTATCCTGCATCATCTCCTGCCAGTGAGCAATCCAGCCTGGAAGCCTGCCCATGGCAAACATTACAGTGAACATATTGGTAGGGATACCCATGGCACGATAAATGATACCTGAATAAAAATCAACGTTGGGATAAAGATTCCTTTTGATGAAATAGTCATCATTTCTGGCAATTGCCTCCAGCTTCTCAGCAATTTCCAACAGAGGATCATCAACATTCAAGGCCTTCAACGTCTGTTCACAGGCCTCTTTAATAATAGTAGCTCTCGGATCAAAGGTCTTATAAACCCGGTGACCAAATCCAGAAAGACGGAATGGATCGTTTGGATCCTTAGCCTTTTTGATATACTTTTCAAAATCATTATTGTCGCGATGGATTGCTTCCAGCATTTTAATGACCGCCTGATTAGCCCCGCCATGGAGTGGGCCCCAAAGAGCGCTGATTCCGGCAGAAATAGAGGCGTAAAGGTTTACTCCTGCGCTACCAACCAGACGCACGGTAGATGTTGAGCAGTTCTGCTCATGGTCAGCGTGCAGGATAAGCAGTTTATTAAGGGTGGCAACCAATTCAGGTTTCACCACATAAGGTTTCACCGGTTTATCAAACATCATATTGAGGAAATTACCACAATAGGAAAGATCGTAACGAGGATACACCAATGGGTGACCGACTGATTTCTTATATGAAAAGGCCGCGATAGTTCTAACCTTGGAAATAAGCCGTGCTCCAACAGACAGCAGGGCGTCATCAGTGTCAGCATTCAGCTCCGGATAAAAATTGCAGAGGGTGTTGACCATGGTGGAGAGGATAGACATGGGAGAGGCATTAGGAGGAAAATGATCGAAAAAATGGATCATGTCCTCATGGACCAAGGCATGCTGGGCCATGAGCTCACGGAAATTCTTCAATTGTTCACGAGTAGGAAGCTCCCCGATAAGAAGAAGATAGACTACTTCTACAAAGGAACAGCGCTCGGCAAGTTCATTAATTGGATAGCCACGGTAATTAAGAATGCCCTTTTGCCCATCAAGAAAAGTGATGGCGGACTTGCAGGATCCGGTATTCATATAGCCGGAATCGAGGGTGATATAGCCGGTATCTTTGAGCAGAGTACGAATATCCATGGCCTTATCGCCTTCAGATCCTTCGATAAGGGGCAGCTGATACGTCTGGTCTTTAATGGTCAATATTGCATGTTTTTCTGACATCGTGTACCTATGATTCTATTATTCAAGAAGAACGTAAACTCTTCAACGGATTATTGCCAGGTCAACAGGGGGAAGATACGGGAAAAAGGGGAAAAGCTAAAACTTCAAGTTATTCTGTGTCGGCACACTGGCAGTTCATCGATTACCGGGAAATGCGGAACTGGCCAATCCTTGAGAAATAGACCATAATTCAATTCCTGAACCGGTTAGCATATACTAAAAGATTAATGTAGCAGAGACACAGGGAAAAAGCAAGTTTCGAACTAATACCTATAACAGAGAGAACGAGGTCTGGCTTTCCCGTTAGGAACAACAATGTCGACGGCAGAGAGACGTGTTATTAACAAGGGGTCAGAAAAATTGATAGTCCTCTGGTCGACAAAAACAGAGATCATCTTCTTTCTGATTAAAGTTTTCGTATTTTGGAAGTATACGTAACAAATTCTGATTTTTCTTTTTAAATTAAACTGTTATCTGTTTATGAATTCGTTCGTTCTATCCAGGATGTTAAGATTTTTCTTCTAAAGGTAGCTCTGTTAAGGTCCGGTTGTGAGAATGGGC
>JAHJKP010000030.1 GCA_018821985.1 Pseudomonadota bacterium | reverse complement strand
CAGGCGCAGCAGGCCATCAAGGATGGTGTAGGGATGCGGCGGACAGCCGGGGACATAGAGGTCCACCGGCAGCAGGGTGTCAACCCCCTGATTGATTTCGCTGCTGTCGACAAAAGGGCCGCCGTTGACCCCGCAGGCCCCGACCGCAATGACGACCTTGGGGCCGGGCACCGCCTCATAGGTGTCCAGCACGGCGCTGCGCATATTTTCGGTGACCGGCCCGGTGAGCAGGATGCCGTCGGCGTGGCGGGGTGAGGCAACAAACTGGATGCCAAAACGGCCAAGGTCAAAGACCAGGGTGGTGAGCACGTTGCAGTCGGCCTCGCAGGCATTGCAACCGCCGGCTGAGATCTGACGCAGCTTGAGCGAACGGCCAAAGAGCTTGAGCCTGGCCGGTTCAAGGGGTTCCGCCAGGGGATATTCTCCGCCGCTGTAGAGGAGATCCTGGCGTCTGCGCACGGCCAGCCGGTAGTCATTGCCAAAGGTGATACAGCCCTGCGGGCAGGCCGGGCAATCGGCACAGAAGAGGCAGCGGCCAAGATCAATGACCACCCTTCCTTTCCGCACCGCGCAGGCGCCAAACGGACAAAGCTGTTCACAGGCCCGGCAGCCTGGCGGACACGCCCCGACAGGCTGCGGCAGCCCCCGAAAGCGAGGCGGCAGTTTTGGCTCCTCCACCGGAAACTTCCCGGTCCTGAATCCCTGGCGAAATCGCTCACTGATTACTCGTAACATAGTGTCTTCCTTACTTCCTCTCAAAAATAATGGCTGCCATTAGAGATCAAAGCCGCAATAAGACAGATTAAAACTCTTGTTGCACAGGGGAAAATCAGATATCTGCTCATCCCGCAGGGCCATGGCCAACCCGTTCCAGTTATGAAAGGAGGGGTCGATGATCTTGTAGCGCCGCAGACGGCCGTGGGCATCGGTGATGCCCACATGCACCACCTCGCCCCGCCAGCCCTCGACCAGAGACACCGCCAGGCTGTTGGCCTGCAGCGGCCCGACCGGGACCTTGATGATACCGGCGGGCAGGTTCGCACCGATCCGGCGGAGCAGGTCAATAGAGACCACGACTTCCCGGTAGCGCACCCGGGCCCTGGCCATGACATCACCCGTTTCCTCGGTGATCAGCTCATCAAAAAGATGGCTGTACACCCCGGTGGGATGGAAGAAGCGGCTGTCACGGGCAACCCCGCAGGCCTTGGCCGCTACCCCCACCAGCCCCAGATCCTCCGCCGTCGACCGGGACACCCGGCCGGTGCCTTCCAGACGGGCCAGGACCGACGGCATGTCAAAGAAGAGGTCAAGGGCGCCCAGGGTATTGCCTTCAATCTCATCAATACGGGTCAGCACCTCACGGACCAGTGTCGCGTCAAGGTCAAAGTGAACCCCGCCGGGCCGCACCAGTCCCCGGCCAAAACGGCTGCCGCACAGGGCCGCGCTCAGGTTGAGGTAGTCGCCGCGCAGCCGGCCGCAGAAGGAGGCGGTGGGCAGAAAACCGATATCACCGGCCAGGGCGCCGATATCACCCACATGGTTGGCCAGCCGTTCCAGTTCCAGGGCCAGGGCCCGGATGGCCTGGGCCCGCTCCGGCACCTCGCAGCCGCTCAGGGCCTCGATGACCTGGCAATGGGCGAGACCATGACCGATCGTGGTATCGCCGGCAATGGTCTCCATCTGGGCCATGGTAAAGGGATGCGGCCCCTGGAACTGCATCTGCTCGATGCCCCGGTGCTGGTAGCCGAGTGAGATCTCCAGATGCATCACCTTTTCGCCGTAACACTGAAAACGGAAATGGCCCGGCTCAATGATCCCGGCATGGACCGGACCGACGGCCACCTCATGCACCCCTTCCCCCTCCACCCGGTAAAATTCCATATCGCCCGGACGCGGGTGCTGGTCGAGCGGCCGGCCCCAGACATCGGTCTGCCCCTGCCAGACCCGATGAAAGCGCACGGGCTTGAGCCAGGGATGACCGGTAGGCTTCACCCCGTACTGTTCGGCAATCTCCCGTTCAAAAAGATGGAGCTGCGGACAACTGGCAACCAGCGACGGAAAAGAGGTCCCGACCTCGGTTCGATACACGGCCAGGTTCGCATGGCGATCCCTGGCCACCACGGCAAACAGCTCCAGACCATCGTTCTCCCCTGCCCCCGGCACGCCGAAAAAGGCCGCCACCCTGCCGCCAGCCTTAACCTCGGCCAGCAGGCAACCGCTGAAATCCTCATAGCCCAGAGACGCAAGCTGTGTCAGGTCAATAGTCCCACCGTTTTTCAGGAGTTGCGGTTGCAGGACATCATTTTTCATGGTCTCACCTCCAGCAAGGCCGCGGCATCAGCAAAGATCCGGCGGACCGGATCAGGCAGATAGACCCCCAGAACCAGAATAATCAGCAGCATGATGAGCGGCGCCCCGGTGGTGGCCAGGGTTTCCCGATAGTTCTCATCTCCTTTCTTTTCCGGAGGATTGCCGAAGACCACCGACAGCACCGTGCTCCCCATGCCGATAAAGATGACCGCCAGAAAGAAAAGAAAAAGTCCACCGGTCACATAATGGCCGCCGCTGAAGATCCCCTGCAGGATGGTAAACTCACTGATAAACGGCGCAAAGGGAGGAGAGCCGGTAATGGCCAGAAAACCGAGGAGAAAAAGGGAGGCGGAAAAGGGCAGCAGGATGATGGCCCCACGGACATCACCCACCCGCTTGCTTTCAAAACGACGATGAATATTGCCGGCCGCCAGGAAAAGCACCCCCTTGGTCAGGGCATTGTTGAGCAGATGGAACATCGCCCCGAAGGTGGCAATCCCGCCGACGCTGACCCCGATAGCCAGGATCCCCATGTGTTCGACACTGGAATAGGCCAGCATCCGCTTGAAATCAGGCTGGCGGATGACAAAGACGGCGGCAAAGGCCATGGAGATAAGGCCCATGGCCAGAAAAGCCTCACGGGCCATGACCGCCTCACTGGCGGCATCCATGATCTGCAGGGTCCGGAGCAGGGCGAGAAAGGCGACGCTGGTAAGGCCGCCGGCCAAAAGCGCGCCGACCAGACCCGGCGCCTCGCCGTAGGCATCCGGTTTCCAGGTGTGCAGGGGGGCAAAACCGACCTTGGTACCGAACCCAACCAGGAGAAAGACAAAACCTGCCTTGAGCCAGGGCCGGGAATAGGTGGCCGCGCCATGGAGGATGTCATCAAACTGGAGGCTGACGTGGCCGCCGCCGGCCAGACCGGCATAAGCAACAAAGAGAATACCGAGCATGGCCAGGGCAATACCCACCGAACCGAGAAGCAGGTATTTCCAGGTGGCCTCAATCGAGAGACGGTTCCGGTTATAATAGATAAGGGGGGCGCTGGACACGGTGGTAGTCTCTACCGCCACCCAGAGGATGCCCAGATGACGCGCCATGGCGGCCAGGGTCATGGCAAAGAGAAAAAGCAACAGACAGGTGACAAAGATCCTGTTGCCCCAGGAGATACGATAACGGAGATAGCCCAGGGCGTAAAACGAACAGCCGCAGAAGAGCAGGCTGATAATCAGCAGGATCAGACGGCTCAAGGGATCAATGCCCAGCCAGCCATTCGCCGCCGACAACGGCCCGGCCTGGATGACGACAAAGGTCAGCACCAGATGCAGCGAACCGCACAGGGGCAGCAGCCAGGGCCGAAGACGGTCTGAAGGCAGAGCGAAGGCAAGGCAGGCACCGCCGAAAGGCAGAAGCAGAATGAGGGCGAGGAGATTGTTTTCCATATTATTCTTTTAATGACGAAAGCTTGTCAATATTCATGGTGGAGAACTCCCGGTTGATCTGATGCATGACAATGGCCATGACAAAGACCGCTACCAGCAGATCGAGCAGGACACCGGTCTCCACCATCAGGGGCATGGCCTCAGTCAACAGCATGCCGAAGACAAAGATGCCATTTTCAAAGATCAGGTAGCCGAGGGCCTGGGTGATGGCCTTGCGCCGGGTGATGAGCATGAGAAAGCCGGTGGCCAGGGTGGCAAGACCGACCGGGACGAAAAGGGACTGGCTGTGTTCGGCAATCAGCGGCAGCCGGTCGCTGAAGATAAAGGAGCCGGCGGTGGCCAGGGTGCCGAGGATCAGGGTCGGCACATACCCGATCAAGGGTTCCACCTCCCGGCGGATACGAACCTGGCGGATGGCCTTGAACAGCAGGAACGGAATGGCAATCCCCTTGAGCAGGAAGGCCCCAGCCGCCAGAAACAGGGTATGGCCGGAAAAACCGTGAGCGAGAACAGGCAGCAGGGAAAGCATTCCACCCTGGATGGCAACGGTGCGGATACAGGAGACCAGACG
This sequence comes from Pseudomonadota bacterium, assembly GCA_018821985.1. GTDB lineage: Bacteria > Desulfobacterota > Desulfobulbia > Desulfobulbales > Desulfocapsaceae > UBA2270. The sequence continues at coordinate 41,097 of JAHJKP010000030.1, read as the reverse complement.
GCTGCTGCCGAGGATAAAAAAGTTAAGCAGGATGACCAGCAGCAGCAGGAAGTTAACGGTATTATCCATGGCGTTACCTTAAAAGCAGGATCAGGGAGAAAAAGGAGAGCAGCGAGGCGCCCACCAGCAACTGGGGAATCCGCAGCAGCCGCAGTCGTGCCATGGTGGATTCAACCACCCCGATGATCACAGCCAGGAGCAGCATCCCGCCGGCAAAGAGCAGGAGATCAAGAATCATGCTCCCCGTAGTACCGGGCAGAAACAACCGCACCACCAAGGCGCCAAGGACAAAGAGTTTCATGGCCGCGCCGTAGAGGATCATGCCAAGATCCGGCCCGCTGTGATCAAGGACCATGACTTCGTGGATCATGGTCAACTCCAGATGGGTGTTCGGATCATCAAAGGGGATGCGGCAGTTCTCCACCAGGGTCACCAGAAACAGACAGACCAGAATAAGGAGCAGCGACGGCGCGGCACTGTGCCAGGATGCGGCCAGGGTCTGGCCGAACATGGCGTCGAGCGAGAGAGATCCGGAAAGCCGTGCCAGCACGATGAAGGCAAAAAAGACAGTGGGTTCAGCCAGACAGGAGAAAGTGACCTCCCGCACCGCGCCCATGCCCTCAAAGGCAGAGCCGGTATCAAGCGCGGCGCAGGCCGTGAAAAAACGGGCCAGGCCGAAGAGATAGATAAAAAAGATCAGATCGCCGGTAAAGGAGAGGGGCGCGCCGATAGAGCCAAAGGGGATCAGAAGGGCCGCCAGCACCGGCACGGCAAGGCCTACCACCGGCCCGGCCCGGAAGACCCAGGTGGTAACGCGGCTGAGGACCAGCCCTTTGCCGAACAGCTTCCAGATGTCATAGTACAACTGGAGCCATGGCGGGCCGGTGCGACCGGCAAAAAGGGCCTTGGTCTTGCCGATAACACCGGACAGCAGGGGGGACAGACCAAAGAGCAGAAGCAGATGGAGGAACAGTTGGAGGATTGTTATTTTCATTTCTTATCTCATCGTTGCCAGGCCCAGAAAAGAAGGAGGATGGTGGCACTGAAGACATAGAACAGATAGATGTGCAGATTGCCTGACTGCAGGCGGCAGCAGCAACGGCGGCAATAGCCGGCAGTCCACTGGAACAGGGGCCTGAAGAATTTTTCCAGCAGCGGATCAGGCGCGGTGAAGACAAAGGAGCGAATCAAAGGGAAATAACCGACTGTTTGACCATCCTTGCTCTCCGGGATCAGACAACTGCAGAACATCCCGCTCTGGGCAAGTTCGGTGTAGCTCTCAGCGCTGTACGCCATGCGGCTTGCAGGAAAGGCAAAGCCGCAACCCCAGGTGTTGGCAGCCGCCACTGTCCCCCGCCTCTGCCGCCAGCGACTGAAGCTGAATGCGGCCAGCAAAGAGCCAAGCAGCATGAATGCCATCATTCCCAACCACCACGGGTTTATGTCCTGGCCGGCAAAGAGATTCGCCGAATCCGGGTCAAGCAGGACTCCGGCCTGGCCTGCTACCCGCAGCAGCAGCACCGGTGCAAGACCGCCTGCCAGGCAGAGCAGGGCCATAACAGTCATGGCGCTGAGCATCGGCCAACCGGCCTCGTGCGCCTGCGCCGCCTCCGGGCTGCGGGGAGATCCCGCCAGGGCAATGCCGATGATTCGGGTCATGACAATAATGACCATGCCGCCCACCAGGGCCAGGAGACCGAGCAACGCCGCCGGGAAAAAGCCGCCCAGGCCGGAGAGGGTAGAGCCTCCCCCCAGCAGGGCGCGGTAGATGAACCATTCACCGACCAGACCATTAAAGGGCGGCAGGGCACTGATGGCCATACCTCCGCATACGATCAGCAGCGAGGTCACCGGCATACGCCGCATGAGACCGCCCATGTGATTCAGATTACGGCTGCCGCTGCCGTGTATCAGTGATCCGGCCCCCAGAAAAAGCAGGCTTTTAAACAAGGTGTGGTTCAAAAGGTGGATCAGAGCGCCGGCCAGGGCCAGGGCGGCGATAAGGTGCTGGCCCGCAGCCCGGCTCTGCATCCAGAAACCAAGGGCCAGGATGATGATGCCGACATTTTCGACGGTGGAATAGGCAAGGCCGCGTTTCACGTCACGCTGCAGGGCGGCCATGGCAATACCGAACAGGGCGCCAATGATACCGAGGGCCATCAACAGGCCACCCCACCAGACAGGAGAAACAGGTAAAAAGGAGCACATACGGAGAAGGCCGTAGATGGCCGTCTTGACCATGACCCCGCTCATGATCGCCGAGACATGGCTGGGCGCTGCCGGATGCGCATCCGGTAGCCAGACATGAAAGGGAAAGATGCCGGCCTTGCTCCCAAATCCCACCAGCAGCAGCAGGAAAAGCGCAGAGGCAACGGGCACAGAAAGCTTGCCAAGGAGATGAAAAGAGGAAAAATCAAGACTGCCGGAAAAGGCGCCGGCGGTGAGGAAAAAGGCAAAGAGAAAGGCTGCGCCCAGATGGGTGGCAAGAAGATAGGTCCAGCCGGCCGCCACCGCCTCGGCCAGATTGAATTCCGTGATCACCAGGAAAAAAGAAGTGAGTGACATGCACTCCCAGGCAAAGAGAAAAAGCAGGCCGTTGGCCGCAGTCACCACCATGGCCATGGACACTAGGAGGAAATTGTACCAGGTCCAGTGCAGAGGTGCCTTCTCCTTCTGCATGTATTCGGTTGCATAGACCGCCCCCGCCAGACCGACGATAAAAAGCGGCAGCAGGAAAAAGGCCGACAGGCCGTCGAGGCGCAGGGAAAACGATCCGCCGGGCATGGACCAGGGCAGCGAAAAGGTTTCAGCCTTCCCGGCAATGAGGCCCTGCCCGGCCGCAATCAGCCCTGACAGACAGCCGAGGACGGCGCTGCCACCGCCAAGAATAGCAGGAATTTTGGAAGAACGCCAGGGCAGGGAGGCCGTGCAGGCGCCAAGCCCCAGCAACAGCCAGGATAAAAAAAGGAAATTCATGTTGGTGGTCCCTGGGGGAAGACAACAGCTTCCTGGGCCACGATGAAATCTAGTAGTTTTTTACGGGTCAACTGCTCCCGAATTCGGGTCAGAAAGGGGGCAGACATGGAGAGCCGCCACAGTTTGCGTTCAAGAATGGCCATCTCAGTATTGTTGGCGGGTAACACCAGAAAAAGCAGTTCGGTCTGTCGACGATCCAAGGCCTTGCAATCCACAGGATGTTCAAGAAAGGCGAGGATGACCATGGTTTTTTCCAGATAGACCGGCATGGCCGGGTCAGGACGCATCCAGGCAATCCCATCCATGGAGGAGGAGGCCACTGACTCCCGCGACAGCACGGAGATCTTGACGGCCTTGGCATCAATGCTGGCGGAATAGGGCAGGGCCGCCAGCAGCTCATCGATGATCTCGTCCCGATTGCTACCGTGGATGCGATAGAGAACCGCCCCGTTCTCCAGGGCAGAGGCCAGGGAGATATGATAATCCGTCTTTTTCCGGGGTACAGTGGTTGCCGGCTGTTTCTGGCTGTCGATCCAGTCCACAACCTCGTCTGCCTTGAAGCGCCATTGCCCGCCAATCTTGACCGCAAAGGGGATCTGATTATCACTGACCATGCGATAGATGGTCTTCTCAGAAACGCCCAGCTTTTCCGCCACACCCTTGATTGAAATAAATGTCTTATCCATTTTTGTCCATAGCTGTCTAAGTATGAGTAGGTAGCTGTTCTTACGTTGTCCACAATATCTTGTCAATAGTTTTCTGGAAAGAGCTCCCCCCTATTAAGTTGTCATCCATTTTGTACAAGAGCTCGCAGGGAAATTCTGCTCATAAAATCTCAACAATTTGACAAGATAGAGATAAATTTTTATAAATGGGGTAAGAGTGAAAGGTGGGATGATTTCCGCTGCCGATTTTAAACAGATGCACTGTATAAAGGGTATGGGGGCTTGATATAGAGGGAGGGTGCTGTTTGCCAAGCGGCAGGCAGGTGTGCCCATGAAAAAGAAAGGTAGGAACGATAGGATTCGATTTGTCCAGCCACGACGGCAGATAAAGAGTGCGTCCAAGGAGGGAAGAGGGCTATGCTGAATGAAAAAATTTTTGCCATTGGTGACATCCATGGCTGCGCCGATAAGTTCGAGAACTTGCTGGCAAGGCTGCCTTTTGACGCCAGTCGTGACACCCTGGTTGTGCTTGGTGATTACCTGGATCGTGGTCCCGGCACCAGAGAGGTGCTGGATCAGCTCTGTCAGCTGCGGGCAACAGGAACCCGCCTGATCACCCTGATGGGCAATCATGAGTATCTGTTTCTTGAGTATCATCGCAGGAATGATCAGGCTCTGCTTCCCTATCTGCGCAGGCTTGGTCTGGAAAATACCCTGGAAAGTTACGGTGGAGCCAGTCTGGCCGAACTTGGTGATCTTTCTTTCATGCCGGAGGAACATCGTGATCTGCTGGAGTCGTTGGTGCCCTACTGGGAGACGGAGGAGTATATCTTTGTGCATGCGGGATTGCGTTTTGATCGATCCCTTGCAGAACAGGATATCTCTGATCTCTGTGAGGTCCGTGAACCCTTTCTTTCCGATGAGCGGAGTTTCGGTAAACGGATTATCTTCGGTCACACCCCCTTTGCCACGCCCCTGGTCACCCCCAACAAGATCGGAATCGACACCGGTGCTGCCTATGGCAATCTTCTTACTGCCGTGGAGCTGCCCAGCCTCCGCTTTTATCACGCCTGATCTTACAGGGAATCAATACCGTCAAGGGTATAATTTCCGACCATGAAGGCAGCGGCCACCTTTGTGATCATGGTGTCATCGGCCATGAAGGCGTCGAGCAGCCGGGTGAAACCCAGGATCCGGCCAACCATCACCAGTTTTTCCTCAATGGCCTCGGCTGTGGCGCCCTGCAGTGCGGCATTGACCAGATCCTCACGCACGTCGACGGCGAAACCATAGTGTTCGAAGATCTCCCCGATACAGAGGGCGCGCCGTCGCCGCCGTTCCAGGCTGGTGCCACCACCCTTGAAGCGAAACTTGATGTGGTTGCTGCGTGGAGAAAGGGAACAGACCGCATCGATCATGATGAAGTGAAAATCCATGCGGGCGTTCATGTTGCAGTAATCGCGGCTGACCATGCAGTAGTTGGGCATGCCGATGGGCCGTTCCGACTTCTGATCGGTGATAAAAGAGGACATTACCGCCCCCATAGGCGCCCCACCCGGTGGCGGACCCCAGTGCAGACCCGGGGTGGTGATCCCCTTCCAGAGGGCCTGGAAGGGACGGGAAAGAACCATTTCCGGGGGTATTCTACGCCTAAGCGTTTCTTTTACCGGGCTCAGGCCGCCGCCCATGTCAATGACACTGATGAAAAAGGGGACCGGCGAGTCGATGGCATGCACGACCCCCAGATTTCCTTCCAGCAGTTCGTCGCCGGCGTTAAACATGGCCAGCACCCCTTTTTCGTGAACAAAGCGGATGATATCGTGGAGCGATCGGCATTCCATGATGGAAAAGGTCGGGCCGTAGGCATCGGTGAGGTGGAGGGCTGTGACCAGTTCTTGTAGATCGCGATAGAGAGGGGGCAGGTTTATTTGAGCCGCCTTGACGGTAGGCGGACCATTCTTCCAGGCCTCTTCCGCGCTCCTGATTTCGTCACTGCTGGCCGCATAAACCCTGCCATGGTGTCCGTCCACCGTGAGCCACTCTCCTTCGGTCAGAATGGTTCCCGCCTGGCCGAGTCCGCAGATCATGGGGGTTTCCTGTTCACGGGCCACGCAGGCCAGGTGGTCGGCCGGGCTGCCCAGATCGACGAGCACCGCGGCGACCATGCCCAGGAGGTTGGCCGCATCGACAAAGCTTTGGGGCATAACCAGCACCACCGGCGTCTGGGGGATTTTTTCCAGATCCCGCTTGTTTTTCACCAGCAGGGCCTGGCCGGTGGCCCGGCCGCCGGAGGCCATAATCCCCTCGGCCAGTGGCGGGGATTTTGCCATCCAGGAATCGTCGGTCTGGGCACCCATGGTGGTAAGGGGCCGCATCTGGAGGATGATCGGTTGTCCCTCTTTGTCCACCGCCCACTCAAGGTCCTGGGGCATGCCCTCGGCTGCTTCCAGGGCCTTACCCCAGGCGGCCAGAATCTGCAGCTCTTCTGTGTCCAGCACCGGTTTGAGCCGTTCCTCCGGCCGGAGATCCTGCCAGACGAGGCCGCCATCTTCACTGCAGACCAGGAATCTTTCCTTGTCGGCGATAGTGGATCGCTGCCAGTCCACGCTGCCGTCCGGGTGGACATGATAGAGGTCGGCGGCGGCGCTGCCGGAAACGGCCGCCTCACCCAGGCCGGGCACGGCGCTGATCAGCAGCAGATCACTTTCCGGCTCCTGGGGAGATTGGCTGAGCAGGATACCGGCGGCCCGGGCCTCCACCATCTCCAGGCAGAGGACGGCCATGTCGAAATGCAGAGGGTCGAGGCCGGCATTGAGGCGGTAGGCCAGGCTGCGGGCATTGAAGTTGCTGGCCACCACCTCCTTGAAGGCAGCGAAGAAATGTGCCTCGTCTTTGACATTGAGCACTGAGCTGAACTGGCCGGCAAAGGAGTGATGGCGGCCATCTTCGCTGATGCTGCTGCTGCGCACAGCAAGGGCCTTGCCCTTTTGCAGAAAGGGGCGGACGGCGGCGGCAAGCTCTTCGATGAGGCCAGGGGGAAGCGTGGCCTCCCGGATAAGCTCCTGTACCTGGCGCGCCACGGCCGGAGGAATGGTCTGCTGTTGCGAAGAACCGTGTGTGGCAAGGATGTGTACCAATTTGAGGGAGAGCCCTTCATGGTCAAGGAAGGAGCTGCAGCCAGCCAGGGTGACCACAAAACCGTCAGGTACCCGGAAACTCCCCTTCCTCCTCAGGGTGGCCAAAGCGGCGGCCTTGTTGCCGGTCATGGATGTGTGAGCGGGCATGACCTTGGCAAGCGGCAGCAGGAAGGGCACCTTTTCGGGGGGGGCGAGCAGTTTCAGCTTTGCTGTGATGGTATCGGCCAGGTTCTCCTGTACACCCCAGAGTCCCCGATATTGGCCTCCGGCCAGGTTCTCCAGGCGGCCGACCATCTCCCCGGTTTCGGCAATGAGTTTTTTGGTGAGCCGGGCCAGACCGGCAGGATCCCCCTGCATCCGGAGGAGTATGGAGATCTCGGTGAGACAGTCCACCGCCCGGTTGTTGCTGGCCAGCAGGGAACGGAAGACATGGTAGCGCGCCTTGAGTAGATTTTGGGCATCAAGCTTCCGCTGCTTGCGGACTTCCTGCAGTCTGACAAGCTGTTTTTTAAGCCAGCGCCGCACCATTAGCTCCTCTCCCCGTTCTGCTCTTCTTTAAGGGAGGAGAGGAACTGCAGGAAGAAGCGTTCGATGGCCGCCTCGTCGCGCATCTGCACGTCAAGCTGCCGGCTGAAGGAGATCAGTTCGCCCAGCCGCCCCAGTACCCGCTCCATCTGCAGAAGATCAAGATTTTTTGCCTTGGCGATCACCAGGTCACCCTTACGATCCACCTTGAAGTAAAGGCCGGCGAGAATGTTGCCGATCAGCCGGGCCCGCCATTCTCGTTTGTTCCTGTCGGCCAGACCGCCGACGAAGCGGAAGTAAATGTAATTGTTATCCGGCTCGGCCGACATGTAGGTATCCACCACGTTGAAGTGATAGCCCAGGCGCAGATTGAGGTTGCAATACTCTTCGGCGATGATGCCCAGGTTGTCGCCTGGATAGGATGTCCCGCTGAACAGGGCCATGGGCTTTCCCATGCCGGAAAGGATGTCTCTGATGCCTAAGGGGATCGGCTCCTTGCCACCCTCGGCATCCTTGAGAAAGCCTTGGAGGATGGCCATGAGTGGCCGGCTGTTCAGCATCGCCATGGTCAGTTCGCCCTGAGGTGGTGCAGCGGGGGTCACGCCGGCGCCGATATCGATGAGCCTCAGATTGAGCGGCACAGGCAGTCGTAGCGGCCGGCTCTGCATCCCTTTCTTCCCGCCTTGGTCGGCATGGAAATGGATCAGGGCGTCAATGGCCTTTTCATGGGAAAACCGGAGGATGTCGTGGAAGGTGCTGCATTTTTCCGCCCTGAAATCAGCGGCTGTGGGATCGACGAGGGTGATGGGCGCCACCCAGCGCAGGATCCGTCGCAGGATCCGTAGCTCCTTAGAGGAGCGGTAAGGGTCTTCTTCTGTGGCCTGCAGACGTACCAGACCCTCAATGATTCCCTGATAGATCTGTTTGTTTTCCACATCAATGGTGATTTCCTCCCCCGGGGCAAGGAGTTTTGTGGCCTCACCCGTACCGAAGAGGGCCGGTGTCCGGTATTCGCGGGCGATGGTGGCAAGATGGCCGGTGGGCCCACCGACATCGGTGATGATTGCAGCGGCCCTCCAGACAATAGGGCTGAACTGCGGGCTCGGAAAGCGGGTCACGGCAATGGCGCCCACTGGGAACTGCTCCGGGTCGGTGTCCTGATCCACGTGTACCACCTTGCCTGCCGCGATGCCCAGTTGGGCCACCTGCCCTCTGTCCTGCATGAGCGGGGTGGCGGCAGCCAGTTCGGCGGCCAGCTCGCCCGGCAGCGGCGCCGGTTTCGCCGGCAGGGAAAAGGGGCGGCTCTGGAGGATGAAAATCTCGTCGGTCAGGGCCCACTCGATGTCCTGCGTCTCGCCGAAGGCCTTTTCCAGAAGGAGGGCCTGTTCGGCCATCTTCGCCAGTTCCCCCGGGGTAAGGGAGGCCGAACCGCGGCGCAGACCGCTGGCCAGGATCTCGAGGGAGGGTTTGCTGTTGGAATATTCTTCTGCTGTCACGAGTTCGCTTTCCAGCAGGCTAAAGGGCCAGGTACGGCTGACCAGATAGCGGTCAGCCGCCTTGCTCCCGTCGACCAGGCCGCGGGCCGCGCCGCGCACTGCGGTAATAAGCAGATGGTTTGTCTCCGGTTTTTCCGGGTTGCGGCTGTAGGTCACCCCGGCAACACGGGCCGCGATCATCGGCTGCACCCCGACGGCCATGGGGACTTCCCGGCTGCCGGCCGTGGGTCCGAGGTATTCCAGGGCAGCTACTGAAAAGCGGGAGGCGATTACCTTCTGGTAGGCCGCAAGCACCGAGGTGAGCTCCGGTTTTACCTCCAGCAGTGAATGAAACTGCCCGGCAAAACTTCGGGTCTCCGTATCTTCACCCACACCGCTGCTGCGCACAGCTAGGAGCGCCTTGCCTCCGGTCTGCTGCCAGAGCTGGGTCAGTTCCTCTTCTACCGCAGTCACCAGAGCTTCGGGCAGCTTTGTCCCGGCAAGCAGACGGCTGATGTGGTCACTACGCTCCCGGTTACTCCCAGCTTCGGCGCAGATAACATCGATCCGGGCAAAGAGATCATTTTCCTCCATGAAGAGGCGATAGGCGGCGACAGTTATGGCAAAGCCCTCGGGCACTCGCAGATTGAGCCGGTTGCGGATCTCGCTCAAGGTGGCGTTCTTGGCGCCGACCAGCTCTTCAAAATCGCTGTTGATCAGCTCATAGGCCAGGGTAAGGCTGCGGTCGTAGGGTCCTGCATACTCGGCAGCCAGCACGGCAAGTTTGTCGGCCAGCTCTTCATAGCGCGGGTAGAGGTCAAGGTAACGGTTGTCGGCCAGGCTGTTGAGGCAGTAGATCACTTCACGTACCAGCTCGCTCAACGATTCCACGGATTCGGAGAGAAACTTCCGGTCAAAGACGTACTCGCCGGCAAGGGCCTCTTCCATGTGGGCGATCTTTTCCAGCACCGTGTTGTTCAGGGCGAGGATACGCCTGAACTGTTGAAAGGAATGGGAAAAGGCAGCGTTGAATGGGAGCTCCATGGACTTATTCCTTCCTGGCTGGGCCTTGCGGCAGGGTGATGCGGAAGGTGGTTCCGAGGCCTTCATCACTGTCTACCTCAATGTCACCCTGGTGCTCTTTGATAATGGCGTAGCTCAGGGAGAGACCCAGGCCGGTACCCTCATCCTTGCTGGTAAAGAAGGGCTCAAAGATATGGGGAAGCATTTCTGGAAGAATACCGGCGCCTGTGTCGCTGATGGTGACCTGCGCCTGCCCGTTTTCTTGTTCCACTGCCAGGCGCAGAAGGCCGTCTGTCTGCATGGCCTGTATCGCATTGAGCATCATGTTAACCAGCACCTGCTGGAGCTGGTTAGGATTGCCGATTATTTCCACCGGCTGCTCTGGATGGTCGAAATCATAGCTCACCCCGCCCATGCGGAACTGGTTCTTCACCAGGGCGAGGGACTCATCGACCAGCCTGACCAGATCGATGTGCTTCATGACCTTGCTCTTGCCGTTTCTGGAAAATTGTAGCAGGTGATGAACCACCTCTCTTGCCCGGTCGGACTGGGTCAGAATATCGCGCACCATCTCCAGATGTTCACCTTTTTCCAGATCGGAAAGCTCCTCAAGCAGCACCTCGGCGGTGAGTGAAATATTATTCAAGGGGTTGTTTATCTCGTGGGCAATGCCGGCGGAGACTTTGCCGATGGCCGCTAGTTTTTCCGACTGCACCAGTTGATCTTGCTTGGCATTGATGGTCTGCAGCATCAGGTTCAGGGAATTTACCAGTTCGATGCCTTCCTCGGAGCAGCTCACCGCCTCATTGACCGGAATGGAGCTCATCTTGCCCTGCATGATCTGGGCGGCTGCCTCCCGGATGGCCATGAGAGGACGCATGATCCAGCGCAGCAGATAATAGGCAAGGATCCCACTCAGCAAACTGGCCAGGCCAAAGATAAGCAGGGCCGTTTTCTGGTAGCTGGCCACTTCGTGTTCCACCTGAATCCGGGCTCGACTATCCATGTCAAAAACGTGCTGGGTAATATCCTGACCAAGCATGCGCAGGGAGTCCTGCAGCCGCTTTTTGTTGCGTAATGGAAGATTATCGGCCATCAATTGACTGGAGTTGGTTTCATATTTACCCAGTTCCTTGTCATAAAAAGTCTGGAGCTCTCCTTCATTGCCGGGAAGAAATGTTTTCACTGTAATAATGGAGGATCGTACCTGATCAATATAGTTCAAGGCATTCATCAGATCCTCCTTGTTATTGTAAAGCAGATAGTTCTTCTCGTAACGCCGCACCTCAAGTACGTTTTGGTTCAGTTCAAAAAAGGATTCAATGATCCGGATTTTGTCCTGGGTGCGCCACATGGCATAATTGGCGGCAAGAGTGGCAAGGATGCCCAGTACAGCAACAATGAGCAGTGAGACGATGAGCTTGCCCCGGATAGAGTGAGGCAGAAACAGACAAGAGCAGCCTTGCATCTCGATCTGTTCCTGGACATTCTTCTGATCAAGAGAGGCATAGGAGGTAGAATCAATGCCCATCATGCTCTCCTGTGCTCAATGCACACCTCTTTGATATTCCAGAGCGCGAACAATAACCTGTTTCAGGTCGTCCAGACGGAAGGGTTTGGCCAGAAATTCAAATACCCCTTGTCGCCGCGCCAGTTCCGCTGTTTCAGACGAGGCGTAACCGGTGATGATGATCACCTGGGTGTGTGGATTCATGATCCGTACCCGTCGTAACACCTCCATGCCGTCCATGCCGTCCATCTTCAGATCCGTCACCACGATATCAAAGGGCTTTGCGGCCATGGCTGCCATGGCCGCCGTCGCCTCGGTGTAAGTTTCGATTTCAAATCCCATCTTGCTGAACACCTGTCTGAGTCGCTTTCCGATGATGGGCTCATCATCTACAACCAGCAATCGAACCATTCCGTTATTCATACTATGCTTTTCCTCCGGGCAATCGGTTGTTTTGATGAACCCTTGATTATCTGGGAACGATGTCATTCCTGCTTATGAGAAAGGCCTCGGTAGAGTTGTTCTGCTGACTGGTCATCCGCCATCAAGGCAGCGATGATATTGAAATGAAAACCATAGTGACAGTGAGATTCACGTGAATATCACTGTCGGTATTACAGGCCATAGTATGGCCGCTAATACCGACCGGAAAGGCCATCCTGCTCTGTGCTGGTCCTGCTGTACGTTTCACAATGTGCTGAAACGAAACTTGCCAGCGTCACGTCTTGAGGCCATTTCACAGGAAAGAGCATCTCCTGGAGGATGGACCGGAAGGGCTGGGGGCGGATGGCGCTGAAGGGATATTGTCCGGAGGCATCTCGGGAACGATGCCTCCATTGATGTCAATAACGAGAACGCCTTCCTGCGGAAGGTTAAAATTCCTTGCCAGTTTTTGTCCGTACAGGCCGGGCTTTATCCCGGCCGATGTCCATCAGGGGCGAGGAACACAGTTTTAAGAAAAAAGCGTAACATATTGTGGGAGGTTCGGCAACTATCAGGCCTAGGAGCAAGTAAAATGTCCTGAGTTATTGCAGATAGCTGGATGGTCTCAAATGACAGGGGTTGAGCCAGCTATTTCTTCGGCGTGCGCCGGTGCAGTCGGTAATGGTCTGCGAAAACGGATATTATCGTTTGTCGGGAATCAGATTCAATGCCTTGAGGCGTCGCCAGAGGGTGGTGCGGGAAATACCGAGTTGATGTGCTGTTTCAGTCTGGTTGAAGCCGGTACGGCGATAGACCTCATAAATATGTTCCTGTTCGAGGAATTTCAGCTGATTGCCGGCATTCTCCGGAGGCAGAGGCCGGATCTCGGAAAAAAAAAGATCAGAAGGTAGAGCCTTGGCTGTCAGTATCGGTTCCCGGGCAAGCGCGACAGCGCGTTCCACAATATTCTGCAGTTCTCTGATGTTACCTGGAAAGCTGTAGGAGCTGAGGGTGTCGATAAAGGAACTGGTGATCTCGGGTACTGGTTTGCCGAACTGGGTGGCAATGAGGGTCACAAAGTGCTGGATCAGAAGCGGGATATCTTCCTGACGCTGGCGCAAGGGGGGAAGTGCAATCAGGACCACTTTTAATCGATAGAAGAGATCCTGGCGGAAGCTGCCTGCTGTTACCATCTTTTCGATATCCTGGTTGCTGGCAGCGATGATGCGGACATTAACAACAGTGGGGCGGACGCCGCCCACCCGCAGGAGGCAGTGTTCCTGAATGACCCGCAGCATCTTGATCTGTATGGGAATGGGCATTTCACCCACTTCATCGAGAAAGACGGTGCCGCCGTTCGCGGTCTCCAGCAAGCCAGGCCTGGTGTTTACCGTATCAGTAAAGGTATCCTTTTCGTGGCCGAAGAGTTCAATGGCGATCAACTCTTCACTGAATGTCCCACAATTGAAGGGGATGAAAGGGTGGCTGGCTCGGTCGCTGTAGGCGTGGAGCGACCGGGCGACGAGCTCCTTGCCGGTACCGCTTTCGCCTTGAATCAGGATATTGCAGTTAAGGGGGGCAACCTGCCTGATGGTCTCGAAGATTTCCTGCATGGCAGGGGAGCGGCCAATGATTTCCCCGAAACGGTCGGGAGTGTTCGTGGTCCGGTCAGCAGTCAGCCTGGCATGGCTGGCGCTTTTCAATGCATCACCGATCACCTGACGCAGATCTTCCAGGCGAAAGGGTTTTGCCAGATAATTGAAGGCACCGATCTTGATGGCCTGTACCGCCTGGTCAATAGAGGCATAACCGGTCATCAGGATGACCATGGTCTGCGGGGCGATGGCGACTACCTGCTGCAACACCTCCAGGCCATTGGCATCGCCCAGGCGAATATCGGTGATCAGCAGGTCCGGTGAGCGTTCGGCAATGCGGGCAATGGCCTCGGCGGCGGTAACAAAACCCTCCAGTTCATACCCATCTTTGGTCAGGGCCTGGACCAGACGACGGACCGTGATGACCTCGTCATCAAGGATGTAGATACGTTTTTTTTGCACACCCGTATCTGTCATTATGAAAAAAACTCCCGTAATGGCTGTGAAGAAGAGAGAAAGGAGAGAGGGGGTGAAGCCGTTTTGCCGAGACAAAAGAGCACTGCACCACAGAATTATGTTGTCCACATTAGCACGATCCTTGCCTGACTTGCAAACGATAATTTCAGGGATAAGGATCTGCTGGGGAAAACCCATGCGCGTGCCCGGAGGGCATGGAGATGGATGCTGCCGGTATAAATGCCATCCTCAGCGTAATGCCAGATCAATGACCTTGCTGATGTTGTTCGTGGTCACAACCTTCATGTCCTGTAAGATCTCTTCCGGAATCTCCTTCAAATCGGCCGTGTTCAACAGGGGAAGGATGACGGTTTTCACGCCTGCCCGGCGGGCGGCAAGGATTTTATCGCGTATCCCGCTCACCGGCAGCACCCGGCCGCTCAAAGTCAGTTCACCCGTCAAGGCAACATCTCTGCGCACAGGCCTTCTGGTCAGCAGTGAAAGCAGGGCTATGGCAATGGTAAGGCCTGCGGAAGGACCATCCTTGGGGACCGCGCCTGCAGGAATATGAATGTGAATGTCATGGCCATCAAAAAAATCATCGTTGATATGGAATAAGGCGGCGTTGCTACGGATATAACTCAATGCCGCCTGGGCAGACTCCTTCATCACCTCCCCCAGTGAGCCGGTGAGGATTAGGGTCTCTTTCCCTTTCATGATTGTTGCCTCGATGAAAAGGATCTGTCCTCCAGCCTCGGTCAAGGCCAAGCCGGTGGCGACACCAATTCTTTCGGTATCATCTGCAAGTTCAAAGAAATAGCGGCGCGGACCAAGGTATTTTTCAACCAGTTCCCCGGTAATCTCTATCTTTTTTATTTCTTGATCGTGGAGCACGATCTCCCTCGCCAGCTTACGGCAGACAGCAGCAAGCTGCCGTTGAATATTTCTTAATCCTGCTTCCCGCGTATACTCACGAACGATCTTCCGCACCGCTTCCGGGGTGAATGTCAGTGAATGCCCGGACAGACCCGCCTCCTCAATCTGACGCGGGATCAGATAGTCGAAGGCGATCTTTTCTTTTTCCTCCTCAGTATAGCCGGAGAGATGGAGAAGCTCCAGCCGGTCAAGGAGCGCCGGGGGAATCGGGTCAATGGTATTGGCAGTGGCAATGAACATGACCCGTGACAGGTCAAAGGGCAGGTCAAGGTAATTGTCGATGAAGTGGCTGTTCTGGGTATGGTCGAGTACCTCGAGCAGGGCGGATGCCGGATCCCCCTTGAAATCCTGTCCGATTTTGTCTATCTCGTCGAGCATGACCAGAGGATTACGGGATCCGGCCCGGCGGATCTCCTGGATAATGCGGCCGGGCAGGGCTCCGACATAGCTGCGTCGATGGCCGCGAATCTCCGCCTCATCTTTCATCCCCGCCAGGGATATGCGGATGAACTTCCGGCCCAGGCACCTGGCAATGGATCGCTGCAGGGATGTCTTCCCTGTTCCCGGAGGGCCGACAAAACAGAGAATCGGCCCCTTTGCGCTCAGCTCTGTTTTCTTTTTTGCCAGGGCCTTTTTGCTCGTTTCACGGAGCTCATCAAGCTGCAAGGGCTTGGCAAGAAAATGGAAGGAGCCCTTCTGCATGGCCTCGACTGCGGTCGGGGTAGTGGCATAGCCGGTGACAATGATAACCTCGGTGGAAGGATCCATGGCCTTGGCTTTTTCCAGTACCTCCAACCCATCGGCACCTTTCATCTTCAGATCCGTCACCACGAGATCGAAACGTTTTTTCTCCAGAAGGGAGATCGCCTCATCACCTCCGGCAGCGCAGGAAACAATATAGCCCTCCCGTGAGAGAACATGCTCCAGATTGCTTCGTGCTGTTTCATCATCATCGGCCAGAAGTACATTGTGGCGGCATGATAATTTGAGGATACGGACGGCCAGGTATTCCAGGATACGTTCCTTTATATCATGCAATCCATAATGATCCTCATCGAGAATCTTCTGGGCGCGGTCAATGTCAAGATTATCCTCGGTGAAGGTATTCCACGGCAGGCTTGCAAGATATTCGATATAATTACTGCCGATCGTGTATTCGGTGGCCGAGGTGTTGGTCTTTACAAGTTTTTCAATTTCCCGTAATGCCGCCTTTTCAATCCGGGGTGGCATATTGGCGCGCAGCACTGTGTCGTGCAGTTTTTCCATGTCAGAGGAGACAGTATCATCATCGTGTTCAGGGTCATGCCATTTCGAAAATATTCCCATTGCATCCTCGCGGTATCTGTCTGCTCCTGCAAAGTGATTATGCGGCGCATGCCGGTGTGCAGCCGACATCAAGCCGACTGTCACTTACTCCTTCCGAATAGGTTCTTCGCTCTGATCTACCTTACTTTTTCAGAAAAGCCAAAAAATTTTAAAAATTGACAAAAATGATGCAAATTGCAACATCTGTAACAGATAAACGCAACACTTTTTAACATGTTGTTATTGTAGGATATAAATTTAAAATAAAGGCGTAGCGTTTCACATTCCCATTTCCTGACATGTTGCCAGAAAGATGCCAGTGGACCGGATTAACTAATAAATCAGATAAGATGGCCGTGTGTATTTTTTCTGGCATATATCTTGCTTAAATAAAGGCGACAGGGTGAAATGAATCAGAATAAAAAGAGCTGAGAGGAGGAATAAAAATGGAGACCAAGACGAAACAGACGTATCTCAACAAAATCATGACGGCAATAACCTTTGCCGAGGCTGGCGACCATGAAACAGCCAAGGGTGTGCTGGAACAGGCCAACACCCGGTGTCATCGGCTGGACACGAGAGTTGAGAAACGAAAGGCAATGGAACTGTAGGGAAGAAAGAAAAAATAGACCCATTTTTCAAAACAACGATGTTCACAAGGAGGAACAGATTATGTCAAATGATAAAGCATGTCTCAATAAGTGGGATAAATGGATGATGGCTGTCACTTTTGCCGAGGCGGGCGAGGCAGAAACCGCCCGGGACATTCTCGAGCAAAGCAACAAAAAGGAGAAACGGTCGGAAAAACAGGAAAGAACTCGACCCGACTTGAGAGTCTGATACCCTTGGTTGTAACCAGAGAGGCGGTTGCAAAGGTTGTTATTGTGGTTCGACAGGCTCACCGCGAAAGGAAAATGATAAATGATTGCAAGTTTCCTGTTGTTTTCCCTGAATGGTGGCCTGTCGAGGCCTCTTTCCGGACGGACCTCTTCCTGCATCTCTTTGGGGCTTTTTATGATCCATTTACAGCCTGAATTCAGCTCTCTTTATTGCTAGTGAAGGCAACGATTTTCGTCTCACCAACATAGTCGCGGCTTTCAAAACCAGTCATGGTTGTCATCTTCCTGGTCAGTTCGCCAATAGTTTTAAGATTTCTGATAATGGTCTGAACGTCTTTTTTCAGTTCATCAGATTCCATTTCCTCTTCAAGCAGCTGCGCCGTTCCGAGTGCGGCAAAGAGGGGCGAATTGATTTCATGGGCGACAGTGCCGGCCAGTTCCACGACCCCCTGCAGTTTGACGCGTTCCAGATGTTCCTGCTCCAGTTGCCGTTTGGCGGTGATATCACGGATAACTTCGATCACATATTCAATCTCTCCTCCGTCATTAAGCATGGGTGAGGCTGTCCGTTCAACCCAGTGCGGGCCATCATTCTTGATCAGTTGGTGTTCATGGCTTGCGGTCTGACCCGTTGCCAGCACCTGTTCCACCGGACACGTTTTAGCAGGGCAAGCCTGATCCTGCCACAGACTGTGATAGTCAGCACCCAGAAGTTCATTTTCCTCCTTGTCCATGGCGGCAAGAAAGACCCGATTGGCCAGGACCAGATGGAGGTCTTTGTCTACCACCAGCAGTTGTGGGCGGATGCAGTTGAGGATGTTGGCGACAAAACGTTCACTTTCTTCCACCTGATTAAAGAGCAGGGTTATCTTCTGATATGTTCTGGCGTTCTGGATGGCGGTCCCCCCGATTTCGGCGATGGTGACCGCAAAATTGATTTCGCTGCTGGTAAAACAATGGTGACTATCAGAGAGGATGCGGATGATACCGATAACTTCACCTTTAACCTTGAGAGGAACAGCCAACAACGATTTTATCCCCTCTTTCTTCATATTGTCTTTGTACATCACCCGTTCATCCCGGCTCACATCATAGATTGAGACCGGTTCTCCGCTGAGGGCAAGGGTGATATTCTTTTCTCTTTCCACCTCTCCCCGCTGCAGATATTCCTCAGAGATCCCATGGGAGGCTGCCAGTTCCAGATGATTGGTCTCGGGACGTAACAGGCGGATGGTGCAGGCCTGGCAACCCATGCTACGGGGCAGCCGTTCCACAATGATATTTAATACCGAATTAAGATCCAGGGTGGAGTTGACAAGAGTCGAGATCTCCTGCACCTCTTTCATGAAATCAATCTGATTTCCCATTTCCGTGAACATGCGGCCAGTTGAAATGGCAATGCCGACCTGCTCGGCCAAGGCCATGGAAAAGGAGATCTCCTCCGAGGTGAATGTCCGGTTGTGTCGGGTCAGCAGGCGCAGGATACCGATGACCGAATCCTGAAAAAGGATGGGCAGGGTGAGCACACTCTTGATTCCCTCTTGGCTGACCAACGCTTGATCACTGAAATTGGTATCCTGGTCAACATCGGTTTTGGCCACCGGATATCCCGAGTTGATCAACGCCATAGTCTCGGCGGTATCAATATTGGTGCGGGAGAGATATTCCATGGACAGGCCGTGGGCTGCGCCCATGACAAAGGTGTTGGTCGAGGGATCAAGCAGGCGGATGGTGGCCGCGTCTATATCCAGTAGACCGGGCAATTCCCTGACAATGGTATCCATCACCTGTTGGTGATCGAGCACCATGCTGATCAGTTTGGTCACCTTCTGAAAGACCTTGAGAAATTTCAGTTCGTTAATCTGTTCCATGTGATGAATCTAATTCTAAAGGTGGAAAGCGGCAGGAAAAATCATTTTCCTGCCGCTTTTTTTATCAGGCCTTCCTGATATTGGTCTTGATATACT
The DNA here is from genome assembly GCA_018821985.1 of Pseudomonadota bacterium. Lineage (GTDB taxonomy): Bacteria > Desulfobacterota > Desulfobulbia > Desulfobulbales > Desulfocapsaceae > UBA2270. The sequence goes on along the minus strand of JAHJKP010000030.1, from coordinate 22,265 downwards.
TCAACGGCGGTGTTCCTGTCCATTTACAGGCCACGTTGGGAGGCATCAGGACGTTGGTGTTGAAACCCTTGAACTGCGGGTATTTAGGGTCACCTTCCAGACCGTATTTATGGCCAAAGCCACCAGCGGCACCCAGAACTCCCTGGCGGATATCCCAGGTGACAACGGCCTTGGCCTTGACTTCGCCCCAAGGCGAGGTAATCACTACATCATCGCCGCTGGTAATGCCCAAGTCTTTAGCATCCACAAAGTTGATCCAGACCGGGTTGCTACCGCATTGTTTCATCAGGGCTACATTCCAGAAGGTGCTGGTATGTTCATGTTCCAGTACCCGGAAATATCCAGTGATCATGGGAAAGGCCTCATCTGGCTGGAGTTCCGGCCAGTCTGCCCAGGGATCTTTGTAATCGGGTAAGCCGTCAACCCCGTTTTCTTCAGCCAGGGGGTTCATGAAATTGTACTTGCCGGTTTTAGTGTTACCGGACGCACCATATCCGGCTGGTGGATTCATTGAGCCCCAAGTCTTGTACTTATAAAATTCCTGTTTATTGGTGATATAATAGCCAGTCTTGCGCAGTTCCTCGAGGCTGATCGCCTGGTTGCGCATCTGATTTTCCATGTACTCTTCTTCGCTCTTCCAGGGGAAATATTCACCAAAACCGAGGCGCCTGGCGAGTTCCGAAAAGATGGAGACGATAGATCTTGCCTGGTACATGGGATTGATCGCCTTTTGCCCCATGGAGAGGAACGCTTCATACATCCAGTCGGAGACCACGCGGCTCTGTTCTAGAAAGGTGCAGTCAGGTAGCACCACATCACAGAGTTCGGTGGTGTTGGACATGAAACAGTCAATGGAGCAGGAGAATTCCAGTTTTTCAATGGCCCGCTTGATTGAGGGTTCATTGCCGCAGGACATGACCGGATTGCCAAAATAACAGACCATGGCCTTGAGTTTGCCCGCATCCACATCCTTTTCAAAATAGCCGGGGATCCAACCGCTCCAGAGATGGCCTTTGTCCAGTTTGACCTTGGCAGCATTGTTCGGGGGTTTGGGTTGATCCTCTCCCCAAGGCGAGGCCAGTTTGAATTTACTGACCAGCGCCGGGCCACCAGGGGCGTCAAAACAGCCCATCAGTGCGTTCAGGGCGATGAGGGCCTGGACGGCGTGTAAGGTGTTGGCTCCCTGGGAAACCCCGGTCCATGAGTTGGCTCCGGCGGCAGGGGCGGCGGCGGCAAATTCATGAGCAAGTCGTCGTATAGTTTCGGCAGAAACCCCGCAGATCTCTGCTGCCCATTCGGGAGTGCGCTCTATGCCATCCTCTTCTCCCAGCAGTCGTTTCTGAAAGGCGTCAAAGCCATAGGTCCATTTTTCGACAAATTCTTCATTGTACAATTTTTCTTTGACTATTGTGTGACACATGCCCATGGCCATGGCACCATCAGTGCCCGGTTTAATGGCGATCCATTCAGTGGCGATCCCTGCGGTCTCGCAGCGGCGCGGGTCAACCACCACCAGCTTGGCGCCATTCTTGACCGCCTGTTTGAGCAGGGTGACCTTGCGCTGTCCGGCAGAGGTGGCCAATTCGTTGATACCAAAGAGCAGGATGAACTGAGAGTTGGCATAGTCAATCCAAGGCCGTTTCTCGCTGAAGTTTTTCTCATTGGCCATACGGGCAGGATTGTCGCACATCTGGCGATGGCTTACTTTATTAGGAGTGCCGTAGGCTGCCATCACCGCATCATGGCACCACATGTTAAAGTCATTGCCTTGATGAAAACCGAGCTGTACTGGATCAATTTTTTTCAGATTCTCCACCATCCGCTCCATGGCTTCATCCCAGCTTGCTTTCCGGAAGCGGCCATTCTCTTTGATCAGCGGGGTTTTGAGGCGATAGGCGCTGTAGGTGTTGTTGTGGGCGTTGGCTCCCTTGACACAGAGGCGACCGCCGCCCTTGGGATCGCCGGCCAGACCCTTGCAGCCGGTGATAATATTGTCTTTGACCTTGACCTCCTGGCCACAGAGCCCCAGACAGATATAACAATGGGTATTGACGCTGCGCATTTTCTCCGGTGCCTCAGCCCCTTCAGCAATGGTGGTGTACTCCTCACCCAGATCGAGAGTGGCGACAGCCGCTGCCATCTGTTCGAGGATGGTGATATAGGCATGGCTGGTGACCTGGTCCGCAAGCATGGAGAAAGAGAACATCCGTTCGTTGAAGAGATAGCTCATGGTCAACTCAGAGAGACCGCGGTAGAAATCACTCCTGGCGGCGGAAGCCAGTACCGCGCAGAACTCCACGGTCCAGCTCATGAGGTGGTTGCGGAGAAAAGTGAACTGCTTTTCCTGGTCCTCATCGTTATAGGCTGCGCGTTCCGCCAGATAGCGCATAAATTCAAGTTCGACGGCGATATGGTCATCAAGATCAAAATAATCGGGATTTTTGTGGACTCCGGCTGCATTCAGGGCGGCGCGCATGGCGACAACCGGTTCCTGCATGACCAGTGGTTCCCGAGTGGCGTAGCAGGATTCATAAGGAAAGGCCGGATTGTTGCCGGCGTTCAAGAAAAGGTCGGCATATTCGTAGCGCAGTTCACTGAAGACATCTTGCGGTGTTCCTGATTGGAGACCTGAGGTCATCTTGGTCAGGCCGGAACAAAAATCCTGTATGGTGCAGACTTCTTGCAGTGCATCGATCCGATCTGAGAAATCACGGTTCTTCATCTGTTCTATCAGATGGAGGGGGATCTCATCTCGATACATGGCTGAGAGAAAGTGATACATCTTGGCCCTGGCCAGGTTTATTGCTTTAATATCCATGGAAAAATATCCTCCAATTATGATGGGGAAGTAGTGAGTAGTGAGTGGGTAGGCTGCATTTCATGCAGCATTTGTACTGTACAAACTATCTTGTTCGTTATCTGTCAGACGTTGATACTGCTTTTTTTGTCTTTTCCTTTCAGGACCTTTTCTACTTTTTCTTCGAGCTCGTTCCGGTCAATGGGCTTGACACAGTATTCGTCCGCCCCCAGGCTGATGGCCTCGCGCGCCGTCTCCACGGTCGGATAGCCGGTAAGCATGATGGCCCGCATCTCAGGTGTTGATGCCTTGAGCAGTTCCAGTACCTCGATTCCGCTCATCTTTTTCAGCTTGATGTCAAGGATAGCCAGGTCCACCTTATTGGCCTTTGCATAGGCAATAGCCTCGTCTTCTTCGGTAAAACTGTGCACATTATGACCTTTTTTGGTCAAAATCTTTCCAATGAGCACGGTTGCATCCTGTACATCGTCCAATGCTAATATCTCAGCCATGATTTACCTCCAATAGGTTGTTTTAGTCGACCATCTCTTTGATGACTTTATCCAGGTTCATCAACTTCTTGTTTTTTCACAAATATTACTCGCGTACACTTGCTGCCTCAGCCAGCACTGCTGGAAGTTTGATGTGAAAGGCCGTTCCTTGAGCCTTTTCTCCGGATTGTTTGTTGGTTACCGGACTTTCCACTTCTATTCGTCCCCCATGGTCCTGAATGATCCCGTAGGAAACCGAGAGGCCCAAGCCCGTCCCTTTACCCACTGATTTGGTGGTAAAGAATGGATCAAATATTCTGGCCCGGATCTTCTCCGGGATTCCATGGCCGGTATCCTGGACCGTGGCCACTACTTCATTGGTGGTGGAATCATAACGGGAGATCATGGTCAGATCGCCTGAGCCCTGCTGCTCCATGGCATGATGGGCATTGTTGACCAAATTGACGAAGACCTGTCGTAATCGTTCGGTATCGCCGACAACAGGCGGCAGATCCTGGGTAAAATCCTGATGGACATTGATGTGGTCCATGTTCAGGGAGTGCTGGGTCACGGCAATCACATCCATCAGGATCTCATTGATGGAGACATCTTCGCGGGCGCTTTCCGATTGGCGGGAAAACTTGAGCAGATCAGCCACAATCTTGCGGCAGGCCTTGGTCTGTCGTTCAATGATGGCTAGGTTCTGTCCCGGTTCACTCTCCGGAGAAAAGTCATCCATCATCAGCTGTGCGTAGCCAAGGATGACGCCCAAGGGAGTGTTGATCTCATGAGCCACACCTGCTGCCATCTGGCCCACGGAGGCCATTTTTTCACTGGCTGCCAGTTGTGCCATCATCGTTTTGATCCGGGTGAGATCTTTGACAATGGCGTCACAGCCGCTAAACTTGTTGTTTTCATCATAAGTTGCGGTGGCTGACAAAAGAACTGAAATGCCGGTTCCATCCATTTTAGCAAACTCTACCTCCAAATCTTCGATAAATCCCTGAGAGCGCAGAACATTATGGTAGCTTTCCAGCTCATCCTCATTTTTGAAAATATCAACTAGGTTCAGGTCCGGGGGGCCTTCGACGGGATAGCCGAGCATCTCGAAACCAGCGTTGTTCATGGTCAAAAGGTGATTTGTGGCATCGCTGAAAAAGACCATGTCTTTGGAGTTGTTGAAAAGATTACGGAATTTCTTTTCCGAGGCCGAGAGCTCAAGGGTTCTTTCCTCGACCATCTCTTCCAGGTGCAGATTCATCCCCTGAAGCTGGTCTGCTGCGATTTCCAGTTGATCATAGGCCTCTTTTAGACTTTTTGCCTTGCGGTTAATGGCCTGGTATCCTTCAATCCCTTTATGGTAATAAATGGTGACGGACGCCAGGGAGATCATGAACAGGGTATTGGCGCCACCGGAAATGGGGTTGATAATGCGCCATGCCTCCTGATTTCCGGAAAACAAGAGAATATGTTTGAGTAAATGTCCAGTGGCCCGGGAGATGGCAAAAGTGGCAAGGGTCAGACAAAAGTAAAAGAGAAATCCCCAGAGAAAATTCTCCGGCTGTTTTCTGATCAGCAGCCAAGCATAGCGCAGGGCAAGAAACGATAAGACAATGATACAGAGAGAACCGATCATGTCGGTGATAATGGCCGGAGACAGGGGAAGATAGGTCATTTTTTTTCTTCCTTATCTATGCTGCGATAAAGGGAACGCATGCAAAGGAAGAGGAAAAGGAGTGCAGGCACGCTGAGCAGGTGGTCCAGAGTAGCGCAGAAGTAGATGAATTTGATTGCGGAGATTGGCCCGATAATATGTGATGAAAAGTATCCATCCGAACGGATGATGTCGGCATTATCAATGTGAAATCCCAGCCAGTGTCCTGAGAAGGCTAGAATATTCCAGAGGATCATCAAGACGCAGAAGATCTGGAGATAGCGCCAGCCCTTGCCGGGGAAGGCGCTTCGCCGCACGTCCCAGAAAAGATAGCTTAAGGCGGCCGCGAAAAAGAGATGGGCCAGTTGATGGATATAAATGCCCTCTGGGGGAGCGTGGACTTGTAATGCCCAGGCCTGATTCGGGGCAAGAAGCAATGCCAGGGGCAGGAGCAGGGCAAATATGTTGAATTTTCTTGTTATGTTCATATGGCCATGGAGCAGTGGTGTTTCTGTATGGAGTTTATGAAAGACTTATCAGCTCGATATCATTGTGCTATGCACATTGAGAGCCAGAAAAAGGAAGGAAGTGAGAAAAGAGTATATATGTTGTTATATTAACATGTTATGTGTTTGATGGTTGCGGGGCTGTTATGGAGGATGTGGCGGTTCCTCTTGAATCTTCATTCAGAGGCTGCAACAAAAAAGAGACAGTGAAACATTCAGGTGTCACTATCTCTTTAGATATTGCTTGTCCTGTCAGGGAGTAGAGAGGGGTGGGGGCTCAGGCTGTTCTGAAGGTGTCGGCATCGATTTCGTACCGGCGCATCAACCGTTGAAAGGCCTGCCTCTCCATACCACTGGCCTTGGCTGCGGCAGAGACGTTGCCCTTGGAGCCCGTCAGGCAGTGGCGCAGATAGGCGCTGGTGAAGGGGCCAATCACCTTTTCCTTGGCCTGTCGATAGGGAAGCTGATACACACAGGCGGGAACCTGATCCTGTATTTCTCCGCTCTTGCCATTGTCCTCGAAGCTTGTCAGCTCATGGGGAGTGATCTTCCGGCTGTCAGAGAGCAGTACCGCCCGGTTGATGATGTTCTGCAATTGCCGGACATTGCCCTTCCATTGCCTGCGCATAAGGCATTGCAAGGCCTCGGGGGTGAATTCCATTCCTTCCCGATCATATTCCTGGGAATACTTGACCAAAAAATGTTGGGCCAGCAGGGGAATGTCCTCCTTGATCTCCGCTAGGGTGGGGAGGGTGACGGTCATCACGTTCAGGCGGTAGAAGAGATCTTCCCGAAATTCCCCTTTGGCCATCTTGGCCTCAAGATCTTGATTGGTGGCAGCCAGCACCCGGACATCAACCTTGAAGGTCTTGGTCTGTCCCAGAGGCTGGATTTCCTTTTCCTGCAGGACTCTCAGGAGTTTTGTCTGGAGTCCCAACGGGAGATCGGCAATTTCATCAAGGAAGATGGTGGAGCCGTCCGCCTCGAGAAAGAGGCCGGTTTTGTCATGATCGGCGCCGGTAAATGCCCCCTTGCAATAGCCGAAGAGTTCGCTCTCCAGGATATGCTCAGGAAGGGCCGGGCAGTTGATGGTGACCATCTTCTGTTTTGCCCGTTTGCTCATGGCATGGATGGTGCGGGCGGCAACTTCCTTGCCGGTTCCTGATTCTCCACGAATGAGCACGGTGGCGTCGCTTTGCCCCAGGCGTGACAAAAGATCGATGGTTCGTCGTAATGGCGGTGAGTGACCGATAAACCCGGTCAGTGCACTGGTGCTGGTCAGACGCTGCTGGAGATGCAGATTTTCCCGCAATAGGTATGTCCGCTCAAGGGCGCGTTTGACCACCTGGCTGATCTTGTTGTTGTCAAAAGGCTTTTCAAAAAAGTCATAGGCGCCGTCTTTCAGGGCCTGCACGGCTATCTCAATGGTTCCATAGCCGGTCATGATGATGGTGCTGATGGTGGAATCAATAGCAGTGATGGACTGCAGGAGCTGCAGTCCATCCATGTCCGGCATGATAATGTCGGTGAGCACCACATCGGGCTTCCAGCTCCTGACTAGTTCTAGAGCCTCGAGGCTGGACGTTGTCAGGGCGACATCACAGTCGCATTTTTTGGACAGGACTTTCTTGAGCAGGTTAAGGAGATCCCGTTCATCGTCCACAATCAGCAGGCGGGTTGATTTCTGTTCCTGGGGCATATGTTTTTATCCTTGAGAATCCTTGATCATGGCCTGAAAATATTGTTGCACAAAGCGACCGGAAACTGTGTCGAAAATTGTAAATCTGAGGCTGCCGGCTGGAGGGAACTCGCCGGTGAGGGCGAGAAAAATATCACGCGAGTAGTTGTGTATTTCCTCGTTCAGCCTGTTTTGTATATCCATGTCCAAACCGGAGCGGCACCTCAGTGGTCGATTGGCGTGCAGGATGCAGGCCTGGTCCACCAGGAGCGGGCATGAAAGGGTCTGGCTGGCTGCAAGCTGTCGGGCAGCTTCTTCCGGAGTGCCGCCTTCTGTTGTCTGCTGGTTTCTGAGCCGGCAAGATGTTTCGTCTGCCCGTTCCATGGCGGCCAGCCGTTGTTCCCGGTTTAGCTGTCGATTCAAGGTGTGACTGATATGGACGGCCTCTATTAATTCCATCTCGAAATAGGCATGACAGCAATTTTCGATATCCAGCTCCAGAGGGTCAACTCCTGCTGCCTGGGCCAGGGTTTCCGCCTCCTGCAGGATTGCCGTATATTCCTGCAGGAAGGGCAGCAGGTTAACGGTTTCTTTGCCCTCAATACTCGGCGCGCGTGCGCTCAATTGTCCCTGTTGTTTACCATACTTGCGTAACAGCTGCCACTGGCTGTAGCTGCCGGGAGTTACCCGGGCGGGCTTCAGTGTTGTTTCGGTGAGTTTCAGACCCAGCCCGCGCCTCAGCAGATAGGCGGAGACAAAGGTGCCGGTGCGGCCCAGGCCATGCCGGCAGTGAATCAGGATTTTTTTCTTCAGATAGAGGGCCTCGTCCAGCCATTGCAGCGCCTGTTCCATCAACTCCATATCCGGCGCGCATTCATCCGGAATAGGAAGATAGTAGACCTCAAATCCTGACTCCTGCTCAATCTGATGCAGGTCGCAGAACTCGCCGCACAGATTGACAATGGCGTCAATCCCCTGCTCTCTGATGGTGTCAAGATCATCATAGGACATGGGGGCGGATCCGGCAGCCAGTTGGCTGGTAAGCCAGTTTACGGTATAAGGCATGATCTTTTTTTGTTATGTTTTTGCCAAAAAATCATCTGCATACTGTTGAACCTCTTGCTTGTTATGCAGGGACATGTCCATGAGTCTGGTGGCCCCGAGTAGGCGGCCCAGGGTGAGCAGGTGCATCTTCATCTCCGGACTGGGCAGGGAAGAGATCCTGGCATCGAGCAGATCACCCCGGGTCTCGATCTGAAATCCCGCCTGCTGGAGCAGGGTACGGATAAAATCAAGACGCAGCAGACGACCGGAAAAATCAGCCCCGCCACCGGCAAAACGGAATTGACAATAGTTGGTGGAGCTGTCCTCACCACAGAGGGCATCGACCAGAGTAAAATGATAGCCAAAACGCATGATCAGATTGATATAATCAGCGCCAAGCACGGCATAGCTGGCAAAATCCGGTGACTCTGAGCTGGCGATTCCGTCAGCCATGGTCAGTTCGCCAAACTGTTTCCAGTCAAAGTGAGCCCTCTCCTGCCATTGAACCGAAGGGTGGGTCAGTCCTGCCCACAGGGCCTGAAAGGGTGCTGAACAGATCTGATCCACAGTGATTGTCTCTTCCCGGACGGCTGCGGGCAGAAGACCGCCACCGACATCGACTACAAAGATATCAAAAGGCAGATCTGAAAGCAATTTTTTTCGGTTTCGGGAACGGTTCCCCAGGCGCCCCCCTAGAGAAAACATTGATCTGACCGCTTGTTCATGGGTAAAACGGATAATGTCATGCAGAGAACGGCATGATTCGGGGCTAAATCCTTTGGCCTTGGGGTCAATCAGGTGCAGGGGGGTGATGTTGTCCAGCAGCTTGCGAAGTTTCCGGAAAAAGGGGAGCTGCTTTTGTGATTCATGGAGAGGAACCGTCGCCGGACGGGGCAGGATATCACCCTCATAGACACTCTTCTTTTCTGCCTGCATGGTTATGATCTGGCCTTGATCTACTCTCCGAATTTCAGGACCGAGGCCGCAGATCAGGGGAACCCCGTATTCCCTGCAGACTGTGGAGAAATGGCCGGCAACACTGCCAAGCTCTGCCAGTACCCCATTGACTCGGTCAAGAACCTGGACATAGGAGGGCAGGGTCTCTCTGATGATAAGAATAGCGCCGGCAGGCGTCTGTTCTACGGGATGGGTTTTGTCCACACAGTAGGCCGGGCCACAGGCTTGACCGAGTGCGGCCATAGTTCCACCCTGGAGCAGTACTGCGTTCTGGGTTTTGCTCATTGATGTCGGATCTTTTTCGATGTCGGTGTCCGGCGATGGTGAATGAGATTGCAGGGCACGACTCTGGAGAAAAAGGATCTTGCCACTGTCCGTCAAAGTCCATTCGATATCCTGAGGGGTTTGGAAATGAGACTCTATCTTCAGGGCATCAGTGGCCAGAGATGTGATCTGTTCAGCGGTCATCACCTTAGTCAGGAAGTGCCTGGCTGCATATTTTAGGTCTGGTTTGTGGCAGCTGGTGTCTGCTCTTTCCACTGCCAGGACATCCGGGATCTTCCGCCCGCTGACCAGTGCTTCTCCCTGCCCCGGCACGGCATGGATGAACAGATGTGCTGTATCCCGGCCAGCGGGGTCAAGAGTGTACACGACTCCGCTGGCCAGGGAAGCTATCATCTTGATCACCAGTACCGCCATGGGTGTTTCTTCATCACTCAGTCCACTGTGTATCCGGTAGGCCAATGACTCTGGCGTATATTTGCTGGCAAGGACGGCTAGATAGGCCGGGATGAGATTGTCTTTCTGAACTTCAAGAAGTGTAGTGTACTGTCCGGCAAAAGAGCATTTGCCATCTTCACCCACGGCACTGCTGCGCACAGCCACCAGGATATCATCTGCCTGGTCTGCCCATAAGCTTGTATGGGCGGCAAGGATCTTCTCTTCAATAGCGGGAGGAACCTCGGCCTTCTTGATCAGATCGGTCAGCTGTTGTGAGATCTGTGCCAGGCTGTCAGGGATGGTAAGATCGATCTGTGCCAGGAGCTCATTGATTCTGCTCCGCAGATCATTGTACTCCAGCAGGTAATGAAAGCTGTTCACCGTGATGACAAAACCGGAAGGTACAGGCAGTTGCAAGCTGTTGGTCATAACGGCCAGGGTGGCGCTTTTACCACCGGCAAGCTCTGGTTTTACGGCGGGGTCAGTCAGGGTCAGGACAAAGGGTGGGCCAAAATGAAGAGCGGGTGGGGCCAGCAAGAATCTGCTGTAAAAGTCAAACTTGCGAAAATATTCAGGCAGGGTGACAAAAGATCCAGGGGCCATACGTTCAAGGCTCTTCACCATACCACCAACACTGGCCGAAAGGGCATCGTATCTGGCAGTAATCCGGCAGAAATCTTCTTTTTTCCCTTGATAATAGAGCTCTTCCAGGTCGGCCATGAGCTCGTGACTCCGGCTGTCAAAGGTCAGGAGATCCCGAAAGGCATCATAGGTTCCACGCAGGACAACGCCGGGAGCAAAGAGACGATAGGTCCAGTATTTGAACAGGGTGTTGATAAGCATTGTTGACGACCTTGAAATCAAGGGGTGCCCCAAAAAGAAGGGACTCCTTGCGGCTTTGTGTTGTGCTTTTCAATGATCAGGCACAACTTTGAATCAAAGTTGATTATCGGTCAGAGGGAAAGCGTAAGTCAACTCATTTTTGCAGCGCCCATCTTTCAGTGGGTATCGAGGGGAAAAGGACTCACTTCTCTTGTGATTTCTTTTTGTGCTGATATTCCTGAACTGCCTGATTATGCTCGGAAAGATCTTTCGAGAATAGGTGGGTTCCGTTATTTTTAGAGACAAAATAAAAAAAGTCAGTAGATGCGGGACGCAGAACGGCCTCCATGGCCTTCTGGCCTGGGTTGCAGATGGGACCGGCGGGCAATGCCGGGATGACATAGGTGTTATAGGGGTGCTCTGTCTTGAGGTCTGTTCTGGTCAGGTTGCCTGAAAAATTTTCCAGGCCATAGACAACTGTGGGGTCTGATTGCAGGCGCATCCCAGTCTTGAGCCGGTTGAGAAAGACGCCTGCAATAATGGGTCTTTCTGTTGAATCAGCGGTCTCCTTTTCCACTACCGAGGCCAGGGTGACAATTTCATGACGGCTCATCCGATGTTCGGTGTCATTGGGTAATGCAGACCATATTTTAAAAAAACGGGCCACCTGCATGGCAATCAGCTCTTTGGTATCCTGCAGATCGTGGGTCAGATGATAGGTGTCTGGATAAAGATAGCCCTCCAGGCTTGGTACTGATGGAAGCCCCAGGGAGTGAATAAACTCAGGATCGTGGGTCAGGGCCAGGAACCGATCCCGATCACACCAGGACCCGGCGGCAAAGATCTCTGCCACCTCTTCTAACCGTAGTCCTTCGGGGATGGTTACTGCATATTGAACCGGTTTGGCCGTTGCCAGTTGTCGCAATACTTCACCCGGTGTTTTGCCGAGGCTCAACCTGAACTCGCCAGCCGGTAATTTCCGAGCCAGACCAAGAAGCTTGGCCAGCAACAGAAAGCGGATGTCATCATCAACCAGCTTGGCCGAGGCTAATATCTTTCGTATCTGCCTGATTCCTGATCCGGGCGGAATGGTGACAATGGTGTATTCTGCCTGCTGCTGGGGCGCAGACTGCCAGGCATACAGGCCTAGCCAGCCAGCAAGTGCCATCGGGCAAAGTAATAAAAAAAAGGCCGTCCAGCGAACAGCCCTTTTTTTTAGGAAACCAGAGCCATTCTGCGGCCTGTCGTTACTCATCTGTGGAGGCCGCCCATTATCCATTTCTGAAATGGGCGGCCCTTGGTCATCCTTGGCCTGCTGGCAATCAGGCTTTGCGTCGCCGCTGGGTTTCAATCTTGTTTATTGTCCGTTTTCTGGACACGCCCGAAGGCAATCTTGACCACATCGTCCATATCCTTGACCGGGAAAAACTGCATCTTGTCACGGATATCTTTGGGGATCTCGGCCAGATCCTTTTGGTTCTGTTCGGGAATGATCACCTTGGTGATATCGGCGCGCAGGGCAGCCAAGGCCTTTTCTTTCAGTCCGCCAATGGGCAGCACCCTGCCGCGCAAGGTTACCTCGCCGGTCATGGCCAGACCTTTGATCAGCTCCTGTTTGGTGACGGCGGAATAGATGGCCGTAGCCATGGTGATTCCGGCAGACGGGCCATCTTTGGGGATGGCGCCGGCCGGGACATGGACATGGATATCTGTTTTTTCAAAAAAGCTGTCTTCCACCCCCATCTCCTGGGAGCGGCTGCGGCAATAGGTGAGTGCTGCCTGCACCGACTCTTTCATCACATCGCCAAGCTGGCCGGTAAGGGTCAGGGTGCCCTTGCCCGGCATGAGGTTGACCTCGATATGGAGGATCTCGCCACCCACCTCGGTCCATGCCAGTCCGGTGACGAGCCCTGGTTGCGACAAGCTGTCAAGTTCTGACTCTGGAATATTTTTTGGCGGGCCAAGATAACGGTCAATGGTTTTTAGCGTGATACTGTAAGGCCCTTTACCGCCTTCCGCAATTTTCCTGGCTACCTTCCGGCAGACCTTGCCAATCTCGCGTTCCAGATTTCGCAGCCCTGCCTCATAGGTATAATGGCTGATAATATATTGCAGGGTTTCATCCTGCAGACGGATATGGCTGGTCTTGATCCCGTTTTCCTTCAATTGCCGAGGCAGCAGATAGCGTCTGGCAATGGCCAGCTTCTCCTCCTGAGTATAGCCGGAAAGCCGGATTACCTCCATCCGGTCCAGGAGCGGGCCGGGGATGGTATCGGTCATATTGGCGGTGGTGATGAACATGACCTTGGAGAGATCGAAGGGCATGTTCATATAGTGATCAGTGAACTCAAAATTCTGCTCCGGATCGAGAACCTCAAGGAGGGCGGAAGAGGGATCGCCGCGATAATCAGAACCGATCTTATCAATCTCATCCATCATGAAAATGGGATTATTGGAGGCAACCAGTTTCAAACCCTGGATAATTCGTCCCGGCATGGCCCCGATATAGGTGCGGCGATGGCCGCGGATCTCGGCCTCATCCCGCATCCCACCCAGTGACATGCGGTGAAATTTACGGCCCATGGCCCGGGCAATGGATTTGCCCAGTGAGGTCTTGCCAACCCCTGGGGGACCTACGAAACAGAGGATCGGGCCCTTGGTGGTGGTGTTCAGTTTGCGTACGGCCAGATATTCAAGGATACGTTCCTTGACCTTCTCCAGTCCGTGATGATCTTCGTCCAGAACCGCTTTGGCGGCCACCAGATCAAGACGATCCTTGGTGGCCTTTCTCCAGGGGATGTCGAGGATCCAGTCAATGTAGGTCCGGATAATGGTAGCCTCTGAGGAATCAGGATGCATCATCTCCATGCGGCTGATCTGCTTTTCCGCCTCTTTACGCACCAGCTTGGGCAGTTTCTTTTTCTTCAGAGCCTTATAGAGCTCCTCGATCTCCTGCACCCGTTCATCACCATCCCCCAGCTCCTTCTGCAGGGCATGCAGCTGCTCCCGTAGATAATATTCCCGCTGGGACTTGCCCATCTCCTCCTTGGCATCCGACTGGATCTTGGCCTGGACGGTGGTGACTTCCAGCTCTTTGGTCAGCAGGTTGTTGACCAGCTTCAGGCGGGCGACGGAGTCAACCTCTTCAAGGATGGCCTGTGATTCCGCAATTTTCAAGCGAAGATTGGAACCAACCAGATCGGCCAGTCGTCCAGGTTCTTCGATGTTATTAATGATGGTCATCAGGTCAGCAGAAAGAATGCCGCGCAGGGACATGATTTTTTCAGTTTGCTCACGAACAGTGCGCATCAGGGCCTCGATCTTGACCGTGATCTTTTCAGGCTCTTTTTCCTGCAGCACTTCAATCTTCACCTGATAAAAAGGTTCGGTCTGCTCATATTCCTGAATCCGGGCCTTGGAAACCGCCTGCACCAGTACCTTTAACCGACCATCAGGCAGTTTCAGGGTGCGCATGACCATGCAGACCATGCCTATTGAATACAGGCCACTAGCTTCGGGGTTGTCCTGAGTTGAATCTTTCTGGGTGACGAGCATCAACAGTTTATCTTTCTTCAGCGCCTCATTGACTGCCTCCACCGAACCAGGCCGGCCCACAAAAAGGGGAATGATCATGTAGTTAAAGATCACTACATCCCGGACTGCCATCATGGGCAGGACCTCCGGGATCTTCATATTTTCACTGTCGGAAAAATCATCCATCCCAATGGATAATGTATCATTAAATTCCACGTAAACCTCCTGATCCAGGGTAACTGGATAAGTGACTTTTATTGAGTCAGGGAGTAACTCCCGATAAATTCCCTGTGCTTGAGGGGGTGCATTAAGACAGGGAAGAACGTATGTTAAAGGGTTCTCGTTTAAATCCTCAAACTGGCTGAAAAAACTAAACATTGCTCTGGTCGAAGTCAAGACTGTAAATGCAGAACATCAAGGGAAAGGAGGGAAGGTACTGGAGAAAGGAGGAATATGCCCCTTTTTTCTTGAATTAAACGTTCCTTTCACTCATAATTGTGTGCCTCTAACTATTGAGAGTCTGGTGATAATCTTTTCAATTAACTGGTGATGCCGTACTGTTTATGGGCCGTTACGCAATAATCATGACATCCCTAACCGCATCTTATGCCGTTCACGCTGTTTCAATGTTACTGTTATTTTGTTACAACGGCTGAGGTTGTTTTTTTATGGTTCTTGCAGTTTCATATTTTTTTAGTGCTTATGGAGTCCAGCCATGCTTAGCCCTCACTCTTTTTTTGATCTCTCTGCGTTTCTCCATGCTCCGCTTTTTCATGAAACGGAGTACGTCTGGACCGCTTTGAACCGGCTGAAAGAGTATATGAACGGCTATGTGTATCCGCAGCTCACAAGTCCCCTGCTTCCGGAAGGAGAGCCACTGACCAGGACGGTTGTTCTGCATGAAGGACAGATCCTGTCAGCCATCGGATTGCAGATTGAGTATGGCGATACCACGAAACAGCAACTGCGGGTCAGCTCCGGTAGCCGTGAACTAACGGGTGCCACTGTCATTATGGCCGGGGCCGTACTCATGGGCAAGCAGATAGCCTTGGGGCATGGAGTACTGGTGGAAAGCGGGGCCCTGATCAAGTCGCCTGCCATTATCGGCGACTATACCGAGATCCGTCAGGGGGCTTATCTGCGCGGCTATTGCCTGACCGGATCTCATTGTGTCATTGGCCATACCACCGAGGTGAAACATTCCATCTTTCTCGATCATGCCAAGGCCGGTCATTTTGCCTATCTTGGCGACTCTATTCTGGGCCGGGATGTCAATCTGGGGGCTGGCACCAAATTTGCCAATCTCAGATTTCTGGCAGGAAATGTTGCTGTTCGTACCAGTGAAGGGTCCATTGATACCGGCCGCAGAAAGTTTGGCGCCATCCTTGGGGATAAGGCCCAGACCGGATGTAATTCAGTAACCAGTCCCGGTACCCTGATCGGCAAAGAAGGCATCCTTATGCCCAATACCACAGCTCCATCCGGTTATCACCCGCCTAGAACCATTCTTCGTTAAACCGCCATCAGTAAGAAAAATATGAAAAAAAGTTTCTATTGTCGGAAACTTTTTTCAAGGCAATCATTTTATCTCTTGATTTTGTGTAATATCTCATTATATTTTGTGCATAGTCACGATATAGGTGGGCGTGTTTAGGAAAGTTCTACCGAAATCTTTTTAATAGAAATGGAGGGCATTATGAAAATTGTTGTTTCCGCCACAGGAATGACTCTGGATTCTCCTGTTGATCCTCGATTTGGCAGGGCGGCCTGTCTGCTCATTATTGACAGCGACATCGGCACACTCATAGAAGCCATAGACAATACCCAGGGCAGAGATGCAGCCAAGGGGGCAGGGATAAGTGTGGCAGCCATGGTTGCTGATAAAGGTGTAGGGGCTATTCTCACCGGACGAGTTGGGCCCAAGGTCATGCCAGTAGTCGAGAAAGCAGGTATTCAGGTTGTCTCTGATGTGAGTGGAACGGTACGCGAGGCTGTGGAAAAATTCAGGAGCGGTTCACAAGCTCAGGCCAGTTCTTCTGCCGATCCAGTTATTTTCACATCGCCCGCCACTTCTGGTAGCGGCATGGGTGGCGGGCAATGCCGGGGGCGCGGTGGTGGCCAGGGCCAAGGTGGTGGACAAGGAAGAGGTCGCGGCGCCGGTTGTGGTTCAGGTAAAGGTCGAAACAGCAAGGGTTAGGATGAGCGGATGCAGATAGCAGTTGCCAGTGGTAAGGGTGGAACCGGTAAGACCATTGTCTCAACAAGTCTGGCCCTGTGTGCCCCGGGCCCGGTTCAGTACCTTGATTGTGATGTGGAAGAGCCCAATGGCCATATTTTCCTCAAGCCGGATCTTGCGACGAGTGAACGGTGTACGGTTATCATTCCGCAGATCCTGGAAGAAAAATGTACCTATTGCGGGAAATGCCGCGATATCTGCCGCTTTAATGCCATAACCCTCTTTGCCAATACCATCATGACCTTTCCGGAGATGTGTCACTCCTGCCTTGGCTGTTTTCGGGTCTGTCCGGAAGATGCCATTGTCCGGAGTGAGCGGGAGATCGGCATGCTTGAGTCCGGCATGGCAGGAAATATCAGCTTTGTCCATGGCAGGATGCGGGTGGGAGAGGCAATGGCGGTTCCTCTGTTGAAGGCGGTGAAGAAAAAGGCGGACAAGGACGTGCTGGTCATCATTGATGCACCTCCTGGCACCTCCTGTCCTTTTGTCGAGGCAATCTCCGATGCTGATTATGTCATCCTGGTCACCGAGCCCACTCCTTTCGGACTTCATGACCTGAAGCTTGCCGCCGCAGTCCTCCGTAACTTTTCCAAGCCCTGTGGGGTGATTATTAACAGGGCTGATCTGGGGGACGCACGGGTTGAAAAGTGGTGTCGGCAGGAGGATATTCCGGTTCTGCTCAAGATTCCCTTTGACCGAAAGATTGCGGAAGGCTATGCCCGGGGCCAATGCATGGTGGAGAGCCGTCTGGATCTGCGCCTCTCTTTCCAAGCCCTGCTGCAGGAGATCATGCGATGAAGGAAATTGTTATTTTAAGCGGTAAGGGCGGGACAGGTAAGACCAGCCTGGTAGGGTCTTTGGCCTATCTCGCGGAAAACAAGATTCTGGTGGACTGTGATGTGGATGCCGCTGATCTGCATCTGCTGCTTGATCCAAAACCGCGCAGCCGCGATGAATTCCGTTCCGGGGTCAAGGCAAAAGTCATCAGCGATCAGTGCAGCGGCTGTGGAACCTGTGTGGAGCTGTGCCAGTTTGAGGCTATCACCATGGACCCCATAGCTCAGACGGCCCTGATGAACCCATTGAGCTGTGAAGGTTGTGGTGTCTGTGCTCATTTCTGCCCGGAACAGGCCATTGTGCTCGAAGAAAATTACTGTGGAGACTGGTTCATGTCAGATACCAAATATGGTACTCTGGTTCATGCCCAGCTCTTTGCCGGTGAAGCAAATTCAGGTAAACTGGTCTCTTTTATCAAACGGCAGGCCCGTGAGCTGGCAGAACAGACAGGGGTCGATCTGATTCTGATTGATGGCGCGCCAGGGATCGGTTGTCCGGTTATTGCCTCCCTTTCCAGTGTCGACATTGTATTGGCGGTGACCGAGCCAAGCCAGTCCGGCTGGCATGATCTGGAACGAGTTCTTGACCTGGCCCTTCATTTCAGGCTACAGACTTTTGTCTGTATCAATAAATGGGATCTTCATCCGGAAATGACGGCATTGATAGAGGCCGCCTGTGTTGAACGTGGAATTGAGGTTTTAGGCCGCATTCCCTTTGATCCTACAGTGATTGAGTGCCAGATCCAGGGCACTCCTGTAGTCTGCAATGAGCAAAGCCCAGCGGCTGTGGCCATCAGGAAGATCTGGCAAGCTTTGGGTGCAAGCAATTAAATAAGGAATAAGGAATCAGAAATCCGTTTTCCCCATGACAATACTTATCCTGGAAATCCGGGGAGATAATACTTAGGTAAAAAAACACCTGACGAGGCGTATACCGTGATGCTGCCGACGGTTGAACAGGCAGCGTGAAATCAAGCAGAGATTCCACTTAAAAAACGTGCAATACTGTTCAAACGATCGGAGCCACCTCTGAGCGCCGAGCTTATGACCCTATCCATCAGGTCGTAGGCGACAGTCAGGATACGGGTGGAGGTTTCATCGATGACCCCGGTCAGATTATGAACATCGTTCGGGTCTTCATAGAGGTATGTCCGGCTTGCGTTGTCCGGCCGGGTCATGGAGACCAGGTTGTCATTAGCGTCGTAGGTGTAGGAATAGGTTCCGATTGGGGTGGTGATCGAGTCCAGTTTTCCACCGGCGTTATAGGTGAGGGTAACACTGCGACCAAAGCCATCACTGATAGCGGTGAGGTTGTCGCCATCGTAGGCCAAGAAGGTAGAGTTGTTGTTGAGATCACGTTTTTCAATCAAGCGCCCGTCTATATCAAAGAAGAGACGAGTGCCATTCGGCTGGGTCATGGTATAGCCGGGTGCGTCCTCTGTTGCGGTGATAACAGCCTTCTTGCCAACATCGTTAATCCAGGCATCGGTACCGTTGTAAGTAAAATGGGTCATCCGACCGTCTGCCCGGTTATAAATGGCCAGACCGAGAGCTGTTTCGAAGGTAAGTTTCTCATTCCAGGAAAATGACCAACCAAAACCAATCACCGAGTTTTCGACACTCTGGCTGTTGTAGTTCCGAGAAAAAGAGAGCGATGAAACCGGCCCGGAAAGCGAGATGTCGTTTTGGTGCAGATACTTGTTCCCTGTAGAAAAGTTGATACCGTGGTTGGAGGAAAAACGTGGTACGTCGGCTAGTTATCTTCTATGATGTCATCATCCTCGAAAGAAATATCCATTGAGCGCACACCACGTTGTATAACTTGATGTGGGTAATCTGGCACGACTATTCGTTTCATTCTTGCCATGGGGTAAAAGTAGCAGGCAAAATGTTAAAGTCAACAGGAAATGGTATTGTGTCCCCTGATTGTCTGCATGTCCCCTTGTTTGTCTAGTTGTGCCGACTTCTATTTATCCCAAGTCATAATCTTGCCATTTATGGTACTAACAAGTTCTGTCTTGCCAGTTTCTATGTCAATCACATAGATATCGCGATTTAAGCGTTTTTCATCATTGTAGATCAGGTAGTTATCGTCTGGCGACCACAAAACTCTATCCTCAAGGCTTAGCCTTTCTGTAAGAATTGTACTCTTTTTTATTTTTCTATCGTAAATAATAATTGAATTATTGTTCTGCAACTCTTCTATTTCAGAAATCTTTTTTGACTTGATCTTATCCTTCATTGCTAACACATATTCATCACTTGTCATATTCACATATTCTTTCAATAATTTTTTCTGATCATCATTGACTGTGGATGAAAGATAAGCAATGTAAGATCCGGAATTTGAAACAGTCGGAGCTAATCCATATTCAATTATTTTTGAATAGTTACCAGATATTATGTCTACTGAGTAAATGCTACGGTCTTTACTTGTCACAAAAATTTGTTTCCCACTTGGATCCCATGATGGTGTATACGGTGAAACAGGTATACTGAACACTTTCTTCGCCACACCGTCATTAACTCCAATAGTGTATACATACCAGTTAGGAATATAACTATCATCACTTCTATCCTCAGAAGATAGAAATGCAATAAGTTTTCCCTCAGGAGAATATGCAGGATTTCTAATAAATTTTTTACTTATCAGCGAACGAAGATACAATCCGTCAGACGAGAGCAGAATTAATGCCTCATCACCACTTAATGGGTTTGCAGCAATAAGAATATCTTTAGATGAAGGGGAAATATCAAATGAATCAAAGATGTATTTGATATTTTTATTTAGTATTATTGCGCTATTAAGCGCAGGGAAATTAATTCTATAGACAGTAGAATCGAGAACAACTTCTGCATGACCGTTTGTATTTTTCAATATGCTATCGTTTGCCATACAAGAACACACAAGCATAAACGACAATATGATTGAATAGTATAACCATTTAATCTCAATATTAATATGCATGATCTAATGCCTTCTGTGCCCAGTGGTTGCAATTATTACTGTAAACATTATATTTTAAAAAAGAGCTAGTTACCTCTCGTTCGATGAAATTCTTTACATTCTCTTCTTGTTCAGGACAATCGAAAATTTTTCTACATCCAATCTTGCTGGACTCTGGTTCAATCCATCCTTCAACAGTTATATTTAATACAGTCAAATTGGCCCAATTCTTAGGTGCTAACCCATACCCCTGATTTTTGCTATCAAGCCATATATATGCATGACCACCAAGTTTATCTGAACTATCTTTCCGCACGCCTTTCAACTGCCTTCTACACAGCCAAACTGCATATCCTGTAGGATCTGTTTTGTTAACTGGATCATTCCCCACATAGGCATACAAATTCATCCCCCCAGCCAGCCCGATCGGATCGGCGGTGATATACCTCCCCACCTCCGGATCATAATATCGATTCCAGTTATAATGCAAGCCGGTTTCTCCGTCGTAATACTGGCCGGGGAAGCGCAGGTTGTTGGTCACCGTCGCGGTCTTGATCTGGGCCTGGCCGAAGGGCAGATAGGCGGCCTGCCAGACCACGGCTCCGGTGGCGGTGACCAGCTGCTGCGGGGTGCCGAGGTGGTCGCCCACAAAGTAGTAGGTGCCGGGGTTGGTCTGGTATTCGTTGAGGGCGATGGGCTCGCCGTCGAGGTAGATATACTCCCGAAGTACGGTTCCGTCCACCAGCGTCTCGGCAATAAGTTGGTTGTCCGCATCGTAGAGGTAATGGGTGGTAACGGCTCCTACGGTCTTGCGGATTCTGCGGTTGCCGGCATCATAACCGTACTCGGCCACGACCGCGCCGGCCTTGTCGACCTTAACCAGCCGGTTGAGTCCATCCCAGGTAAAGGTCGAGGCGCCGTCGGAGAGCATGTTGCCATTTGCGTCGTAGCTGTAGCTCTTCGGTGCGGCGGTTGTCAACTGGTTATTGGTGGGATCGTAACTGTAATCGGTGGTCGTACCGCTGGTGGTCGGGGCTGTAATCCCAGAAATCCCGCTTACATGACCTTCGGCGTCACGGGTGTAGATGAAATCCAGTCCTGCGGCCTTGATCCGGCTGATATTGTAGCGTTGGTCATAGCTGCGGGTGAGGTTGATTATCCCCAGGCTTGCGGATGCAAGCGGCCCGAATGGCAGATGGCTGACCCCTGAGACCAGCGGCGTGCCGTTGAGACTTATCCCGCTGATTCGGCCTGCAGCATCACGGCTGTAGCCGACCACCAGGCCGCTGGGGTAGGTTATCGCTGCCAACTCACCGGTGGCGGCGTTGTAGTTGTAGCCGGTGACATGCGAGGTGGAGCCGATTATCCGGGTTTCGCTGACAAGCCGCCCGGCGTCATCGTAGGCAAAAGAGGTTGTGCCTTCCTCGTCGACAATCTGGGTCAGCCTGCCGATGGCATGAGCCCCCTGATCGTAGGTAAAGAGGATCTCGCCCCCGGCGGAACTCTGGCTGAGGGGTCGGTTCACGGCGTCGTAGCTACGGCTCACGGTCTGGCCTTTGGCGTCGGTTACGGCCAGCAGGTTCCCGGCCGCATCGTAACTGAAACTGCTCTGGCCGGTATCCGGGGCTGAGGCCATGGTTCGTCTGCCAAAGTCATCATGGACAAATTGAGTTGCCTTGCTGTCGGCGTCTTGCACCTGACTGATATTCCCATGGCCATCGTATGTATAGCTTTCGGCGACAACGCCCGCCTCGGTCAGAGTCAGCAGACGGCCCAGGGCATCATAGGTGGAGTCGGTCTGCATCCCGGTGGCGTTGACCGTCTTGACCAGATTGCCCACCAGATCATACTCGGCGGTCTGGACAGCGTTCCCCGGCAGGGTCACTTGCTCCAGATTGCCGCGGGCATCATAGACAAAGCCGGCGTACCGTGTTAGGGCGTTCTGCGGATCATGCACCTCTTCACCCGTGCGGCGGCCTTCGCTGTCGTAGGTGTAGGCGATGGAGTTGCCCTGGCTGTCGGATATTGATGCTACCTGGCCTG
>JAHJKP010000006.1 GCA_018821985.1 Pseudomonadota bacterium | reverse complement strand
TTTTTTTAGATACTTTAGCTGGAGTGAACTCAACAGCACAATACACACACACCTTGTCTCTTTCCCTGACTTCTTTCTCTAGCCAGGCAGGTATGTTCCAGTTATTTGCCATTGATCAGTTTCTTGATTTACACATAACGCCGTTTTTAACCTGCTGCCGCCATTGCACAAGATTCGGAGAACGCAGCTCCCGGCGGTCAGGTTGAAAAACCTTGTTCGGTTATCTTTAATTCTTTGAGAAAACTTGGAATCTCGAAAGGCTGAACATGAAAAATATATTGCACGAATTTTCTTTCAATACCAGCCTTTGCTGCATCACAAAATATTGTATATTCGACTGGATAATGATGCTCTTCAAGTTGTTTTCGCCAATGAATTTTTTCTTCCTCATTATTTGAGAAATTTAACAATATAGGCAGAGCTGTGTGAGCAAACTTTATTCCGTTATTGTCTGGGATTACAAAGCGTTGATAGATATAATCTAGTTCAACTTTATCATGCGCCTCTGGTCCAGCAGAAATGAATAAAGGCCAAAGACCACTTGGAAGATTAGTGGTCTCGACCCCTTCCGAATTTGTGAAATAAGCTTTTTCAATTCTGACCAGCCATTGTTGTTCTTCTGAACTCTCGCCAGTTGCTTTTCGGTCAACAAGTTTATCTTTCTTTATGACAAAATGAAGACCAACATTTGGTTTAAATACATAGCCAAAATCTCCAGCAAGGAAGCTCATCAGATTATTCTTCATCGCTGTTTCTAGTGACAAATGGAAATTTGATGTTGCTTTTTGAAAACATTCTATATCGACCAAAAGCCACAGACCATAGAACTTCCATGCTACAAGCAACGGGATACCAAGCAGGTCTGAATATCTTTTAAGTTTTCCAAAATAATCTGCTTTCCATTTCAATTTTTGCTTGTTTGTTACTTTTATCTCAATGAGTACCAGCTTAGGGCCAACTCTGGTTTGGAAAGAAGCTAATAAGTCAGGCACTTGATAAGTATCTTTAGACCTAGGAGGGAATTGACTTTGGTCTAATTTATGTGTGAGAGCGCATTTTCCAAGCCAAGATAATATGAAAATAAATTCATCTTCAGCAGGTAATCCAAGATCTAACCGTTTTACTCTATCAACGAGTAATGCTGGGTCTGAAGACCAACCCATTTGCTGAATCGCTTCATGTAGAAGCCTCGCTGAAGAATCAAGGTTGATTGTCATTTATTCTCTTACACCGAACGCCGAATTCAGTGGAAAACAGGGGATACGAAGTGTTTGTTTGAAACACTGAACGTCAAAATTACCAATGGAACTTTGATAAACCTAACCCTTGATTTTCCACTGGAATGTCTTGTTGGGCCAATTTTATTTTTCCTTCATTGTAGAGAGCTGCTCTTTCCACATACTATTCAAAAAAGATGGTTCTAAATTAGGTGTATGAGCAACAAGAACAGAACCTCTATAATCAATTTGTGGTGGGACGAAATCTCTATCCGAAATTGATAAATCAAAAAGAATATTGTAACAACTCCTTACGTTTATCACTTGACCTTTAGCTATATAAGCTGCTTCGACTATTATTGGCAACATTCTGTTAAGACCAACTAATGACTGATCTTTCGGTGGCCTTTTAATTTCTTTTAGAACGCTATTTCTCAGAGAATTGGTAAGTACAGGTGTTGGCAACTCCCATTGAGGTGGTAAAACTGGCCAAGGATTAACATTTAGTATTGGCGGAAAAATAATTCGCATACTTTGAAGTGTTATTTGATCATCCACGGGAGCCCATTTGATGGTTTCGTTATTTTTCATATATGATGCAATCAAAACTAACGTTCTTGATCCCATAAAGTCACTCTCGGTGATTTCAAGAGCACGTTGAGAAATATCACAACTTTTCAGCGATATGCCTATAGCTATTAATGCAATTACGAATGATGCAATTGCTAATATTTTTTCAACATTCTTCAACTTTAAAGTTAGTCCAAATCTTTATGTAGAATTGTTTTTGAGGCCCAACGCTGATAATCAGCGGTGGCGCCAAAGAACTTGCCGCGTCAGCGCCGCCAACGTTAACGCCATCCGCTGAATTATTTTGTTAAGCGATTCTCTTTAATAAATTCAGTGTAGCTCTCGATAAAATCTTTCTTTAACCCTAAAAATTCTTCGATATCTTTGAACTTTTGATTTTTTTGGCGTAACAAATATGCCGTGATAATGATTTCTTGCTCCGGCACGAAAATATGTATTATTTGGCTTATAGTATTGCCGAGTAAACCAATGACATTTTCAGTATATGACACGTATTCGTAGCCATTTATTGTTTCGTGCTCAAAAGTTATATGGTCCTTCCCTTTAGCCTTGAATGGCTCCATTTTTTCCCTAAGGCCAGGTGTCTGCTCGAGGTAACTTTTGACCCTTTCTTTTTTTCTATTATATTCATGGGTTATCGCATCAATCACCGTAGCTTTATCTTGAGGATAGTTGCCTGATATACTTTGCTCTATTTTTGTATTTGAAAAGTATTCCGTGCCTGGATAGGCATACATTGCACGATAACCTGTTTGAACGGATACTTTTTCTTTTTTTAACGGTTCGTTGCTGTCATTGCTGTAATAATCGATATACCTCCAGGGTTCACAGCCTTCGCAACGATCTTTAACCTCAATCAGTTTTAAATTTCCTTTTAACTCAGTTGGAATAACACTGGCGAATGCCTTTGGAACGTCTGCCTTGGATTCTGATTGTGCACTGTTACATGCGACAATGAGGAGAAAGATAGATAGAAGTATGCCGAATTTCGTTTTCATGATTTTTACGCTTAACAGTGTAATAAGTGGAAATTTTTCCATCATATCACCCCTTATAGGTGGACGGAGTTTCCGCTTATTTTTATATTGCTCAATGAAACATAGAAACTCAAAGAGTTTCTTGTCCGCTTATTGCATCTTCTCTGGTTGATTTCTAGATATTACGATACTATGGGACGCATTATGGAAAGTCAAAGGAAAACAAACCACAATTTCATCCGAATCCCGATATCAGGCTTATGGATCAGGTTCGCGAGGTGTTTTAGTCTCATCATTACGCGTAGCGCACCGAGCAGACTTTTAAAATACGGGGGCATACTTCATATATCTTGCCAGCCGAAAGCATGAACAAAAAAAAGCCATGCTCACCCTGGAAATGGGCGATCATGGCTTTTTTTTGTTCGAATCATTCAGGCAAGGGCTGGGAACAAGCCCTTCAAGCCATTGGCAATAAATTCAACGGCAATGGCGGCCAGAATCAGCCCCATGACCCGTGAAAAGATATTGATACCCGTCTGGGTGGTATGTTTGGAGATCCAGGGAATGGAGAGGAAGGCGACCCACAGAACCAGCACCAGCAGCAAGATATCCAAACCCATGCACAGATAGTGCAGAGGTGCGTGGCTTTTCTGGGTATAGAGAACGACTGTACTGATGGCCCCGGGGCCTGCAAGCAGAGGCATGGAGATGGGAACGACTGCCACCGATTCCCGGTTCCCGTCACTGGCCTCCTCCTTGCTGAAGGTGATCGGACTCTGGCGGGCATGAAGCATGGAGATGGCCATGAGCAGGATCAAGATTCCACCGCCGACCCTGAACGAGCTGATGCTGATACCAAAAAAACCGAGCAGCACTTCACCCGTCAACAAGGCAGTGAGCAGGATCACCAGGACAGCAACAACCGTGGTCTTGGTGGTCCGCTTGAATTCCTCCTCCGAGGCATCTGCGGTCAAGGCCATGACAATGGGGATTGCCCCGATGGGATTGACAATGGCCAGCAAGGCAATAAAGATCTTGGTATATTCCGTAAAATCGAGCATGACATTCATTCTCCCGTAGAATAACCGTGAAACGAGATCGCGTCCCTCGAGAATGGAGGAGCCGTTACGCCACAAGCACTATTGTCCTTGAGCGTTGCGCCACGGCTCCTTACACAGAACAGGGATTGCGGAAGAGAACGCCTGCAGTTTCTGCCATCCCGATGATGACCTTTACCCTGTGTCCTTACAACTTAGCCCTCGGTAAGCTTGCGCAGGGCCTCTTCGTAGCGGGATTTTGTCTTTTCAATGATCTCCACTGGAAGTTTGGGTGGCGGCGGGGTCTTGTCCCAATCGAGAGAGGAAAGATAATCGCGCAGAAACTGCTTGTCAAAACTTGCCTGGCCGCGGCCCGGCTGATACTCATCCACCGGCCAGAAGCGGGAAGAATCGGGGGTCAGCACCTCGTCAATCAGGATCAGCCGGTCGCCCAGCTGACCAAGCTCAAACTTGGTATCGGCAATGATGATCCCCTTTTTCCGGGCATACTCCGCAGCCCGGCTATACAATTTAATGCTGATATCCGCGATCTCACGGGCTCGCTCCTTGCCCACCATGGTCTCCATGGTGGCAACGGAGATATTCTCGTCATGGTCGCCCAGGGCCGCCTTGGTGGAGGGGGTAAACAGAGGCTGGGGGAACTGGTCGGATTCCTGCATCCCTGCGGGCAGTTCAAAACCACAGACCGTTGGATTTTTCTTATAGGCACTCCAGAAGGAACCGGAGAGATAGCCGCGGACAATGCACTCTATGGACAGGGGCTGGGTTTTACGAACCAGCATGGAACGGTCGCGCAACTGGTCGGCATAGGGTTGACAGAGCGCGGGATACTCATCCACATTGGCGGTGATCAGGTGATTGTCAACAATGTCGCCCAGCAGGTCAAACCAGAAGAGGGAGATCTGAGTAAGGATCCTGCCCTTGCCCGGAACCGCATCATCCATCACCACATCATAGGCAGAGATCCTATCGGTGGCCACCATAAGCAGCTTATCATCATGACCGGGGATGGCATACATATCCCTGACCTTTCCCCGATGCACCAGGTTGAGCCCCGCAAAATCAGTTTTCACAATTGCCTGAGTCATTTGTCCACAACTCCTTGTTTGAGGGTAGCTTGAGTTAAAAAAGGAGGCTGACCGGTCATCGCCGAACAGCCTCCCTGTGTGTTATCTGCCAGACGCCACTCCAGGAAAGAGCCGGAAAAGATTGGCTGTTTCCTGGAAGCGGCATAAGGTGCCGTAATAAAATAAGCAACAAGGCACTGCTTATTTCATAACGGCACCTAAAATTCTACAGATTCAGTTTTGCCTTCACTGCATTAATCACATCATCGCTGGAGGTGGCAGGCACACTCATCAGCAGGCCTTTCTCCCGGTAGAAACCGATAAGAGGGGCGGTCTTCTCGTTATAGGTCTCAAGACGATGGGTGATAGCCTCCTCGGTCTCATCCTCACGCTGAACTGCCTTGGCGCCGCACTTGTCGCAGATCCCCTCCACCTTGGGTGGATTGGACTTCACATTATAAATGGCCTGGCATTTTGGATTCTCGCAGGTCCGGCGGGTACAGAGACGGTCAAGGATGATATCACGGGGGACATCAATATCAACGGCCATATCCAGTTTAATATTGAGTTTGTCCAGCAGCTGGGTCAACTCCTCGGCTTGAGGAATGGTCCGGGGAAAACCGTCAAGGAGAAAGCCCTTGGCACAGTCAGGCTCCTGCAATCTTTTTTCCATGATCCCCATGATCAGGGAATCAGGCACAAGATCGCCACGTTTCATGAAGCCCTCGGCCTCGCGGCCCAGATCGGTTTTCGCCTGGACAGCACCACGCAGGATATCGCCGGTGGAAATCTGGACAGAGCCATCGAGTGCGGTCAACAATTTGGCGACGGTGCCTTTTCCAGCGCCGGGGGCGCCCAACAGAATCAGTTTCATTATCCTCTCCTTATTATTAGAATAAAATCTTCATGCAGTTATTGCAATTTTCAGATATGCCCCTTGTTTGTCCAAGGGTATAAAATGGAAAATAATATAAACACTTTTTTGTTCAACGCCAGTGAAATATAACTCTGATAATCAACCAGAAGTGACCAGACTGATTGCTATCCATTATCTTTAAATGATTCTCAAGCGTTACGAATGCAGACGTCTTAAGAACTGACAATATTAAATTTGTATTATCGACAAGATCTCATATTGCACGCTGTTTTGCCCCGGCAGAACATATTAACCGATCCAATTTTTGCAACCTCCTGTTCTGCTGCCAAACGCTCACACCATTTTTTTTTAAAGCAGGCCTTTGACAAACTACCATTAACAATCTATTTTATAAAAAAATAAAGGAGGAGTTACCATGGAAGGAATTAGCGCCAGCAGTGGTTTATCTGTTTTAGCGTATGCCAATAAACAACCGGAGTTGGCTCTACAGCTTCTGCAAAAGTCGCTGGAGGGTACGGCCAGCAGCCAGAATATGCAAAGCCCGACGCCAAGCCCCGCACCTGCATCATCCACCAATACCGCAACAACCGGCAGGATCATCGATATCCGGGCGTAAGTGGTACAGCCCGGATATCACCCCTGTTTCGGGCCGATAGCCGCTCCATTCCCTTGCTCAATCTCCGTTGATTTTCAAGACCTTCTTCTCCAGATCCCAACGCCTGCCACAGGATGAGCCTTGGTACGATACCAGTTCCGCGGTGAGCGAGCCGATCAGGATCTTCGAGCGAATCCGCACCGGCACCCGGCAGCCATCATCGGTAAACCAGATCACCGTATCTCCACTCTTGTCATACAAGCCCTTGAAGGTCATGCGCGGCAGGACCTCAATCACGTTCACCGGGCCCAGCAGGGTTTCTTCCAAATGGGTCCACTCCCTGGGAGTTACCACCACCTCATGACGTTTATCATCGGCAAAGGTGGGTACGACAAGGGATGCGCCCGGCGCAAAGGGAAGCACCCTGGTGAAAAAAAATGATGAGAACTCATTATGTACCCTGCCGGCCACGACATACTGTTTCTCCGGCTCATCATTCTTCCGATAGTGCACGAGATTTCCCTCCTGATCATAATGGGTCAGACGATGCGCCTTGTAACTGCGTCCCTCTTTTTGTTCTACTTCATATTTGACCGGCAAGCGATCTTCCCCTTGCACCTGGGTGACAAAGGTGTCATCAACAGGATAAAAAAAACGGAAGGCCCCGTAATCTGTAACCCGGGCATGGATCTCGAAGGTGTCCTGATCCCGAGCAATCCGGTTTATCCGCAGAAGCAGTTCACCGATTTTGATGCCCCCGCTCCAGGAGACATCATAGCGAAAGGTCTCATCACCACTCTCATCACCACCATAGGCGGAACACAGCAGTGCAGAATCAGGCACACCGAGGGGAGGAGTTTCTGCCGCGACAGCACCAGTCACACCAAAAAAGAGAACGAGCACGCAGTAAAGAGTCGCACAGAATCCTGCCACTGTTTCACCCTTTTTCGGTCAGCAGGGCAAGCCAGGTGGCAGCAAAAAGGGTGAGGCTGATCACCCCGTTCAGAGAAAAAAAGGAACCCTGGATCCGGGACAGATCCCTGGGGTTGACCACCAGATGCTGATAGAACAGGACTGCGGCTGTAAGCACGATACCGATATAATAGCAGAGATTAAGACGGGCCTGTACCCCGGTCAGAACAAAGAGGATAAAAGCCAGGAGATGAAAGCCAATCGCCAACCTGAAGGCATTTTCGCGCCCCAGAAGGGAGGGCAGGGAATGAAGGCCGGAGGCCCGGTCAAAATCTGCATCCAGACAGGCATAGATGGTATCAAAACCAGCCACCCAGAAGAGAACACCAAGGGAGAGCACCCAAGGGAACCCAGAGAGGTCTCCCGAGACCGCCACCCAACCGCCCAAGGGTGAAAAAGCCAGGGCCACACCGAGCACCAGATGGCAGAACGAGGTAAATCGCTTGGTCAGAGAATAAAAAAGGGTCAAGGAGAGGGCCAGGGGCGCCAGCTTCAGGGTCAGGGCATTCAGATTATAGCAGGCAAAGAAAAAAAGGAGCCCGGCCAGGATTACCATGGCCCAGGCCTCTACCAGGCGCACCTCTCCAGCCGGTATTGCCCTGCCTGCCGTCCGGGGGTTGGCGCGGTCAAAATGGCGGTCTACAATCCGGTTAAAACCCATGGCGCAGGTTCTGGCCCCCACCATGGCCAGGATAATCCACAGAAAAGTCAACCCATCCGGCACGCCGCGACCCGCCAGAAAGGCCCCCATCAAGGCAAAAGGCATGGCGAAGATTGTGAGTTTAAATTTCACCATCTCCAGGAGAATAGCTATCTTTTTCAACATTTTTTATTCCTCTGTGCCCCAGCGCCGCCGACCAGGGATATCGATCCCTACCTGATCGGCAAGTCGCCAGGAAAAGGTATCGGCAGCCTCTTCCAGGCTGGCCGGTTGCAGATAATAGCCCGGCATGGGCGGACAGATAATGGCCCCGGCATCATGGACCGCCAGCATATTCTTGAGATGCGTCCTGTTAAATGGGGTTTCTCTCACCACCAGCACCAGATCCTTCCGCTCTTTGAGCATCACATCAGCACAACGCTGAATCAGGTTGGCCGAGATCCCGGCGGCAATGGCTGCCAGCGTTCCCATGCTGCAGGGCAGGACCAGCATGGCATCATAGCCGCTGGAACCGGAGGCCGGAGGCGCACCAAAATCACGGCAGTCGAACCAGGTACTGACCGCCGGCAGATCCTGCGGGGTTATCCCCTTTTCCAACCCGAGCACCTTCTGCCCCGCCTCGGAGCAGATGCCATGCACCACCAGATCAAGATCGGCAATGGCTGTCAGAAAAGACTGGAGATAAAGCATGCCCGAGGCACCAGTCACTGCCACCAGGATCTTTTTTGGTACCTGCCTCTTTCCCATCACCTGCAATCTCCACTTTCGTCCTTCATCTTTCCACCATTAACTTTCAACTATCTTCAAGGGCAGCGATTGCGCCGAGCCCTCGTCCCGATCTATCAGATAGCGGAAAAACCTCTCCAGGGCCAACTGTTTTTCCGCACCCAGATCATACTCGATGGCCCGCAGATAGACATAACATTCATCAGGGTGCATGGGGATCCTCGGAGCTGCCACCTGGCAGATGGCCTCAAGATTCTGCCGCCCTTCCCGAACACAGCAAACAAGTTCCCGATGAATCAGGGCCAGGGTCTCTGGATCTCTCCGGCAAAAATCCTCCCGCACTGCATACACGGCAAAAACGAAGGGCAAGCCGGTATGATGCTGCCACACCGCACCCAGATCAAGCTGATAGGGAAACTGAGGATCTCCCACCAGACGCAGGGCCTGATCGCCAATAGCCAGCAAGGCCGTAGCCTTGGTGCTCATATCACCGCTGACATCGCCGGAGCTATAAACGGGTTTGACCCCATAAAATTCCTCCAAGATGATCTTGACCAGAAAAACCGAGGTCTGTGACTGTCCGCTGAGCAACACCGGACACCCATCAAGTTTGCTGGGATCAATCCGGGAGAAGAGGAACACTGAGCCCACTGAACCGCTTGAGCTGATCGACAGATGAGCCAGAATTCGATACAGTTGAGGACGGGCGCAATACTCATGGGAAGAAACAAATCCGAGATCAAGCTCTCCCGCCGCCAGCATCCGGTTCAGGGTGGAAGGCGGAGCCTCAACCAGATGCCATTGGGCAGGATGTTCCCTTTTCTTCCAGCTCTCATAAATCGGCGCGGTATTGATATAGTTTACCATGCCGATCCTGGCCGTGACTGGCAGCTTCATCACTTTTTATCCTTTCAAATTATACAATTATCTTCAGTCGCCTGATGATTGTTTTTTCCACCCAGGTTACCAGAAAAGCGGTGAATAGAAGCAATACAAAAAACCAAACAAAATACATTCCCGGCTGCACAGCGACATCTTCAGGAAGAATATATTTATACAGCGTATGCATGGGTGCCTGCAATATATAGAGGGCATAACTCACTTCTCCCCAGAGTATAAACTTCGGCCACGACAATACTCTTAACAAAGAATTAGTTGACAGGGTCATATGACAAAGCAGGACCAGAACAACAGGCGCGTAAAAGCTGGAAACAAAGGGCAACTTACAGTCTGCCAGTTTATTTAATTCAGGCTGGAACTGAACCATCAATCCCACTGCACAGAGGATAAACAATGTCAGCAACAAGGACAGTGTTGTCCCCTGCCGCCTTGCGACGCCATTGCTTTGAATAAAATATGCTCCGCATATCCCCATGAAAAAACTACAAAAATGGGAAAGAGGGAAATACATAATCAACTCATAAATAGGGTAAGAATGGACGGCATACATGCCTGTGTTGAGGAGCTTGATCAAGATAATCAAGACGCCTTGCGTGAAAGCCCAGAGCAGCAAACTCACTGTTACCATTTTCCAGCCATCTGGTCTTGTTTTTTTCAGAACGAACAAGATGGGGGGAAAGACGCAATAAAAGAAGAGCAAATCCGAAACAAACCAACTGGTAAAGTTCAAAGAGAGCGGATGCGGAAACCAGGATTGCAGGCAGAAAAGATTCAGCAGGAACTCGGCAAAAGACAAGTGACCGGATAAAATCCTGAGCACCACCGACATCAAGAATGCCAGAAAATACAAAGGCAATATCTTGATTGCGCGCTTCAGAAGATATTGCCCAAAGACAAGTTCCCTCCTTTGATACCCCAGATACAGCACGAATCCGGATAGCACAAAGAAAAATGTAACCATCTGGGGACCTGCTCTGAATATCACCGGGACTTGCGGATAATACTCAAGCTTCTGGCCAAAGTGAAAAAAAACCACGATACTGGCCGCGATAAATCTGAGAATCGGGAATACCGATGTATTGACTGCAGACGTCTTCATTTGTCTGGGAACGGATTCAGCCCCGCTTCCCGCCTGACATTCAGACTTCCAGGACATGGAATCTGCTTTCGACCGGTTAGCCATCAAGCTTCAACGATCCAGCGAATATTTTCGGGACGACCGCCGCTGGTGAGGGTATCAAGGAGCTGCTCCCCATTGTCCACGCCTTGCAGAGAGGGGCTGTCGACATTGAGCAAGATGGCTTTTCGACCAGGGGACAGGGTACCGAATTCCTCTTCACACCCCATGGCCTGCGCCCCGCCCAGGGTTGCCATGGCCATGACCGCGGCAGGAGCCACCCCGGGATGATCTTCACGCAGGATCTGCATCTCCCGCCACAGATCAAGCTCTTCATTGGAGGCGATGGAGTCCGTACCGAGGGCAGGCAGCAGGTGATGAGCCAGCATCAACTCCAGGGGCGCGACCCCAACTCCAAGGAAGCGGTTGCTGCCTGGACAGAGGCAGACCTTGCAACCCTGCGCCGCCAGCATCTGCACCTCTTTTTCGCTCACATGGACACAATGGACACAGAGCAGATTCGCATCCAGCAGTCCCAGCTGCTCCAAGTACTCCACAGCCCCACGGCCGTCCATTCCCGGACTGGGAAAAATATTCTCCCAACCACCCCGTTCTTCAAGAAAGCTACGAAAGCAGCCCCTGCCACTCTGCAGCAGTTCAATCTCATCAGCTGATTCCGCCACATGGAGGGAAAAAATATGCTGCAGACGATCTGCCCTCTGCTTCAGGGACGTCATGATTCCGGGAGTGGTCGAATAAGGCGCATGGGGAGTGGCCGCCACTGAGTCGGACAGGGAGGCAATCCTGGCCAGGACCTGTTCTTCAGCCTTGGCAGTGGGTCCCAGCAGTTCAAGGAGAAAGGAAACTTGGACAGAAGACGCTATGGTTGCTGGGGGAGATGGCAGGATATTGCCGATATCGAGCAGGAGGAGAACTCCGGCATCATGCTGCTGCTGGAGCATATTCCGGGCCGCACGGGCCATATCTTCCGGCTCAATCCCTCCTTCCTGCCTGAGTTGAAGCAGGGAGCGAATCCAGTCGCAGAAGGTCTCATCAGGGGACGGATGCGGAACATGGTGATAAGCAGACAACTCAAGATGGATATGGGCGTTCACCAGACCGGGCAGCAACACCCCCTGACAGTTCTTAACGCGTGCACCGGCAAACTGGGCTTGGATGGAAGAGGAGCTGCCCACAGCAAGGATCCTGCCATTGCTGACAGCAACAGCACCATCCCGGATAACCGGCGAACTGATCGGCACGACCCAGGGGGCCAGATAGAGAGAAAAAGGGGAAGAAGGGAGCTCGTTCTTTGCAGACAGAGATGTGGGTACTGGAGATGGCAAGAAGATACCTTCCTTAAATCACCGTATAATCCATCAGCCGCTGCCGCGGTTCAAAGCCGGCATCAACGACCAGACGTCTGATCTCCTGTTCTGAGAGCCTGAAGCTGACCCCGGCAGCCGCCACCACATTCTCCTCGAGCATGGTGCTGCCAAAATCATTGGCCCCAAAGAAAAGAGAGAGCTGGGCAATCTTCGGTCCCTGGGTCACCCAGGAGGCCTGGACATTCTCAAAGTTATCAAGATAGATTCGCGACAAGGCCAGCATACGCAGATAGCCCATGCCGGTAGTCTTTTCCATCTCGACCTGTTGGGAGAGAGCGGTGTTGTCGGGCTGAAACGGCCAGGGGATAAAGGCGGTAAAACCGCCGGTCCTGTCCTGCAGCTCCCGCAGACGACGCAGATGCTCCAGCCGCTCGGGAACAGTCTCGATATGGCCGAACATCATGGTGGCGGTGGTGCGCAAGCCCTGCTTATGGGCCTCTTCCATGACCTCAATCCACTGATCAGCCGAACACTTCCGGGGAGCAGTGGCCTCCCGCACCCGATCGGAAAGGATCTCGGCGCCTCCTCCGGGGATGGAATCAAGACCGGCAGCGATCAGCCGTTGCAGTACCTCACGGATCGAAAGGCCCGAGAGGGTGGCAAAATGACAGACCTCCGGGGGCGAAAAGCCATGGACATGGATGCCGGTGGTCTTCATGAAGCGCAACATCTCTTCGTAATATTCCAGTGGTTTATCGGGGTGAAGTCCACCTTGGAGCAGGATCTGAGTCCCGCCCAGATCCTGGGTTTCCCGGATCTTCAGTGCAAGTTCATCAAAGGTGAGCAGGTAGCCGGTCTGATCCTCGGGCGCCTTGAAAAAGGCACAGAATTTACAGGCGGAGATACAGATATCGGTGTAGTTCACATTGCGGTCAACAACATAGGTGACATTGCCCTCCGGATGGAGGCGCCTCCTGATACTATCAGCCAGAAATCCAAGTTGATAAAGGTCTGCGTCCCGTTCAAGCGCAAGAAACTCCTCGTCACTGATCCTACCGCCCGCCAGAACCTTTCCTGTAATGGATTCCATCACCTCTTTCTGCAACCCCTTCATCTGTACCCCCTCATCAGTCATGCACCTTGATCACATTATATAGCGTATCCCGTTCCACAGGAACCCGGCCCGCCTCTTTGATCAACCGCACCAGGGTCTTACTGCCGATGGCCTGGTCGGTGTCGGCACCGGCCATGTGAGTGATCACCTCTTCCTTGACCGTGCCGTCCATATCGTCAGCCCCGAAGGAGAGAGCGACCTGGGCCATTTTGGGTCCGATCATAACCCAGTAGGCCTTGATATGCGGGAAGTTATCGAGGAAAAGCCTGGCAACAGCGATATTTTTCAGGTCATCAATGCCGGTAGTGCGGGAGAGACTGCTCATCTCAGTATTTTTGGGATGAAAGGAGAGCGGGATAAAGGCAAGGAAGCCCTTGGTTTCATCCTGGGCCGTACGGAGGGCGTCGAGGTGTTCCAGGCGCTCCTCCATGGTCTCAATGTGACCATAGAGCATGGTGGCATTGGTGTGCAGACCCTGGCGATGGGCGGTCTTGGCCACCTCCAGCCACTGCTCGCCTGAGAGTTTTTTTTCACAGGTTATCGCCCGGATGCGAGGTGCAAAGACCTCGGCCCCGCCGCCGGGGATGGAGCCTAAGCCCGCATCCCGCAGGAGATCAAGGGTCTGGGCCACAGACTTACCGGCCAGCCCGGCCAGATGGGCAATCTCGACACAGGTGAAGGCCTGGATATGGACATCGGGCCTGACCTGTTTGATGCCGCGCAACAGTTCCAGGTAATAGTCAAAAGGCAGGTCAGGATGGATTCCACCCACCATATGGATCTCAGTAATAGGCTCATCAAGCCGGGCCCGCACCTTCTCCTTGACCTGAGCCAGATCCATCTCATAGGCGAGATCCGAACCCTTATCCTTGCCAAAGGCGCAGAATTTACAGAGGTTGGTGCATATATTGGAATAATTGATATGCTGGTTATAGATGAAATAGGCCTTGTCGCCATTCATCCTGTTCCTGACCAGGTTGGCCATATAGCCAAGGGCCAGGATTTCCTTGGTATTATACAGGGCCAGCCCGTCTTGCAGATTCAGCCTCTCACCGGCCTCCACCTTTTCCAGAATATCCCCAAGTCCTGCCTGTTGCACAAAAGATTTCATAATAAACCGCAAATAAAAAATAAAATAGTCAGTTGGATGTCAAAATCGACAGAAGGAACCGGTCGAACGTGACATTCAGCCTTGGAGCGAGCGAGACTATGCCGCCCATGGCCGACGTTACGAAATAGCGTCAAAAGCATGCTATCTTACGAACGACACCTAAAAAAAAAAGCCGGACACAAAGTCCGGCTTCATACTAAAGTACAATGTTATCTCTTAATCAAGAAAATATTTCAATTGATCACGTCTGCTGGAATGGCGCAGCCGATTCAAGGCCTTTTTTTCAATCTGGCGAATCCGCTCACGGGAGACATTAAATCGCTTGCCAATCTCTTCCAGGGTATATTCGGCCTTTTCGCCGATACCGAAACGAAGCCGGATAATCTTTTCTTCCCGTTCGCTGAGGGTTGACAGGATCTCGGTCACCCGCCCGGCAAGCTCCCTGGTCTGCACCGTATCATACGGCGACTGAGAGTCATTGTTTTCGAGAAAATCGCCCAGGGTTGAGTCATCATCACCAACCGGTGTCTCCAGGGAAATGGGCTCCCGTGATGCCTCCAGGATGGCCAGGATCTTATCCATGGGCAGCTCGGTGCTCTTGGAGATCTCAAGTGGCGTTGGTTCACGGCCCAGCTCCTTGAACAGGGCGTAAAAGGCCTTGAAAAACTGGCTGCGCAACTCGAGAAAATGCACCGGCAGACGAATGGTCCTGGTCTTATCAAGAATCGCCCGGGTGATGGCCTGCCTGATCCACCAACTGGCATAGGTGGAGAACTTATTGCCCTTGGTATAATCAAAACGAAAGACCGCACGCATCAGACCCAGATTTCCCTCTTGGATCAAATCGGCAAGGGTCAGTCCCTGATGCATATAGCGTTTGGCAATGGAGACCACCAGACGCAGGTTGGCGCGAATCATTGCATCCTTTGCAACCTCAATGGAACGGCTGTAGGCCTCAATCTTGGCCTGCAATTCATGCAATTCCCGCTTATCAGAATACTTCTTGGCAGCGCTGATCACACTGTAGCGCATGAAATTAAGCTGCTGTTTTTTGGGTTTCAAGGTGGGATCGCGCTTTTCCCAGAGGTCAATCCGGGTACACAGCAAGCCCATCTCTGCAACCCCAGTGACATCTTCCCGTATGGCCAAAATAATCTGATCAAACCCCTCACGGATGCACTTGGAGTACTTCGCCTCTTCATCAGGGGTCAAGAGATCAAATTGCCCCATTTCACGGAGGTATGTGGTTGTGGTCTCTTCTGCTTCATGGCTGATATCGCCCGCAGCCATGATTGAGCCATCTGTCAGATCCTCATCATCATCGCTTTCAGCCTTATCATGATCCCACGCCTCTCCAGACAAGGTTCTCTTTTCACCGTTTTTTTCAACGGTGACGATCTGAATATTATTGGCCCCCAGGAAATTAAAGATATTTTCAATGGCATTCGGATCTTTAATCTCATCAGGCAACAATTCATTCAAATCACTAAAACTGAGACATCCTTCAGTCTGACCCGCTTTCAGTAGATTTTCTTTTAATTCAGAGAGCACTGGGACATACTCCATTGCTTATATTTTTAAAACAACTCATCTATTTACAAAACCCAATAATTACAGTAAAAATTTTAGTCTAAAACATTGACACATCGAGAATTCCGGTCGGTTGACACCAACTTCTCTGGCGATAAGAAATCAAAAAAAAAAACGACTTAAAAATCCAGCCGCCTGCAAAATTCTTATCAAAACATAGTAGCGTACAACGCCTGACCACAAAAAACAAATAAATAAAATTGGATTACATCAAAAGGGGAATAATAATTTTTTCTAAAAACAAAACTCACAGTTACAGCATTGTAAGATTGATTCATCAAACAGGCAAGAGAGGTGACACAATCTTTTTTCACCATCACCGACAAACGCACATAACATACTAAAATAAAAACATTTATTTTTTTCAACTACGACAATATATCCTTTTATGCAAGCTCTCCCCCCCCTACAACGTGGCAGTGGCATCCTGGCCCATATCACCTCTCTCCCTTCTCCATACGGTATTGGCGACATAGGCTCCTCCAGCCACGCCTTTCTTGAATTCCTGGCCCGGGCCGGACAAGGGCATTGGCAGTTTCTCCCCACAGGACCCGGTAATCCAGTTTTTGACAACTCTCCCTACATGAGCAGTTCGGCCTTTGCCGGCTCTCCATTGCTGATTTCACCAGAACTGCTGCTTGATCAAGGATTGATCCAAGAGAGTTCCCTAAAAACCGCGCCAATTTTTTCCGAGTACCGCGCCGACTTCCCACAAGTCAGTCTCTTTAAAGGAAAAATTCTGCAAGAGGCATTTTTAAATTTTTCTGCAGATTCGCAACAATTTATCGCCTTCAGAGAAAATACTCCATGGCTGGAGGATTACACCTTGTTCATGGTCCTGAAAGAGGAGTTCCATGGCCTTGGCTGGTTTGACTGGCCTGTCGAAATCGCCACCCGCAAAGCTGAAACCCTGGATGCCCTACGCCTGAAACACCACGATCGCATACAATATTATGCTTTTGAGCAGTTTGAATTCTTCCGGCAATGGCAGATTCTG
The DNA here is from genome assembly GCA_018821985.1 of Pseudomonadota bacterium. Classification (GTDB taxonomy): domain Bacteria; phylum Desulfobacterota; class Desulfobulbia; order Desulfobulbales; family Desulfocapsaceae; genus UBA2270. Next base: position 22,033 of record JAHJKP010000006.1, on the reverse strand, counting down.
CGGGCAAAGGCCAAAAAAGAAAACATTAAACTCATCGGCGACATCCCCATCTATATGGGCTGGGACAGCGTGGATGTCTGGGCCAATCAGGAGATATTTACCCTTGACCCTGAAAGCCTCCGCCCCACTCATGTTGCCGGTGTTCCGCCCGATTATTTCAGCGCCACCGGACAACGATGGGGCAACCCTCTTTACAGATGGCAGAGCATTGATCAAAACATCCAGAAAAAAATGGCCGCCTGGTGGGTTGAACGATTTCGTACCGTATTTCAGATGGTTGACACAGCACGCATCGACCATTTTCGAGCTTTTGAGGCTTACTGGTCCATTCCGGAAGAAGAGAAAACAGCTATAGAAGGCGAATGGCTCAAAGGACCCGGGAAACTCTTTTTTGACAAAATATTCAGCGCCCTCGGCCCGCTCGATATCATCGCCGAAGACTTAGGCATAATCACTCCGGAAGTGACTGTGCTTCGTCGCACCCTTGGTTTCCCCGGCATGAAAGTGCTGCAATTCGCCTTTGATGATAACCCGCATAACCCCTTCCTCACCCACAACTTCTCGAGTTCAAACTGTGTAGTCTATACCGGAACCCATGATAATGACACCACCGTCGGTTGGTTCCTCAGTGATCACCTGACTCCCTCGCAGAGATGGCGTATTAAAAAAAATGCCAACCAGGAAGATGACAACCCCTCGACAATACACAAGGATCTTATCTACCTGGCCATGGCCTCCATCGGTCGCCTGACCATTTTCCCCCTCCAGGATATCCTGGGGTTTGGTAACGACTGCAGGATGAACAGTCCCGGAACCAGCAAAGGCAACTGGACATGGCGCTGCGCCCCTCGTTTTTTAACGGAATCATTAAGTTCCTGGTTACGGACCGAAACAGATCTCTTTGGTCGCTGCCCGAAAAAGGCTGTGAAGACCGACCTACCTTGACAGGAGTCCCTATGCATACCCTCATCATCCTTGGCAGCCCCCGCAAGAATGGCAACAGCGAGACCCTGGCCCGAAGCGTAGCCAGCGGCATAGAGCAGAATTCTGATGCCACCCTTGAATTCATTCGGCTGAACGACCTGCAGATATCCCCCTGCCAGGGATGTGGCGGCTGCGATAAAACCTCAACCTGTGTTATCAACGATGACATGACAGCCCTCTACGAAAAGGTTGACAACTGCGACCATCTGATTCTGGTAAGCCCCATATATTTTTATGCTCTGTCGGCCCAATGCAAGACCTTCATCGACCGTTTCCAGGCCCGTTGGGCAAGGAAATATCTCTCAGGAATACGTTTCAGACATGATGAAAAGCGTCAAGGCACCCTCCTGGTAACCGCAGCAACCGAAGGAAAAAAAATCTTTGACGGCGCACTGCTTACCGCACGTACCCTCTTTGACGCTCTCGATCTGGAAAACGGAGAGTCCTTGCTAGTCAGGGGGGTCGATCAACGTGGGGCCATGCAAAAAAAGACTGAGATCCTGGCCCAGGCCCTAGCTCTGGGCCGAAAAATTGCAAGCGGCAAGAGCTGAGAGATCCTGGTAAATTCCTTTTCATTACAACCCAGCATTTATCCTCGATAATCCTCGAACAATTCCTTGACAAGGGAATCCGATTCCTGTAAAAAGACATCGACCTTTAGGCCCCATCGTCCAGCGGTTAGGACAGCGGCCTCTCACGCCGTAAACAGGGGTTCGATTCCCCTTGGGGTCACCATTCATTCAAGGCCTTCTGCGATTTTCGTGGAAGGCCTTTTTTTTGTTATACAACATATTAAGAACGTGTCCGCGCCCGGGGTGCTTGACATCCTTGTCAGCGATGGCTATAAAAATGCTGTTTTTAAAGACATAAATCCGTCCCCTAACACAAATATCCGGAGAAAAGAATGGCTGAGATGAACCTGCGTCAGATGAAGAAAGATCAATCCGGGATCATTTCCTCCATAAAAGCTGGTGGCGAACTCGGCCTCAGAATGCGCGAGATGGGCCTGGTTCCCGGCACAAAAATCACGATTCAGGGCCGGGCACCACTCAATGATCCGGTGGCCCTGCGGGTGATGGGTGGAGTTCTGACCCTGCGCAACAATGAGGCCGACCATATTACCGTCATCGTCGATGACAACGACTGAATAGCAGCAACAAAATCGTTCCTTTCCCCCACCAAATACCCTGCCGGCAAGAATCTTTCTCTGAGATCATGGCGTCAATCCCTTGTTCAAGAACAAACGCAACATCGACCGCCACCGCCTTACAAGGCACGCTGGTCACCCTTCATCCATGCACCAAAAGCACTTTCCTATAAAAGACCAGTAGCCGGCAGAACAAAATGGCCTGAAGAAAAAAATGATCTTCTGATTACGGCCTCTTAAATATCCAGCGCTACACCCCCTAGCCCTTGAAAAAATATTGACAGGTATTAATGTTTGGTGTACCTAAACATTGCTTTCTTTCACAAAGGGAAACATGAGCATGACCTTTAAAAAACTCAATCACAAATGTGCCTGCTTGGCAGACAAAGTAAAGAATTGCATTAAGCAATCTTCTTGTCCCGGACAGATCACTCCCCTCTCAGAGTCCTGCCGGTCTGGGCGGGTAAAGATCTGCAAGATCACCGGGGATAGAAAACTTTGCGCCAGAATGGCATCACTTGGCGTTTATGCCGGAGAAGAGGCTGAACTACTCTGCCCTGAAAACGGTTCACAGTGCCTGTTAAAACTGCAAGGCGCCACCCTGAGTCTTGACAGTACTGCCACCAGAAACATTATGGTGACAGAAGTATAAAAGACAACAAGCCGCATTCTCTGCGGTTTTTTTTGGCGCCTCATATTTAGGACGACCTAACTATTAATACCGAGGAATACCATGTGGCAATCTCTCTCAGTAGCCCTTATTCTTATACTCTGCCTTTTCTTTATTGGTAGAAAGCTTTACAGACAGTTCAAGATCGCAACAGATCCCAAAGAAAAAATGAGCTGCGGCTGCGGTTGCTCCGGCTGTTCTTCCCAAGGATGTGCACCGAGCCAGAAGGAAAAAAGATAATTTACCGATGAAAGAGAATATACGCATGGCCCTTGCCGGCAATCCCAATGCCGGAAAAACCACCCTGTTTAACACCCTGACCGGGGCCAGACAACATGTAGGAAACTACCCAGGCATCACCGTTGATTACAAGGAAGGTAACTTCACTCATAATAATCAGGAAATTACCATCACCGACCTGCCGGGAACTTACTCCCTGACGGCCTATTCGGTGGAAGAGGTCGTGACCAGAGATTATCTGGTAAATGAGAAGCCGCAGGTGGTGATCAATATCGTTGACGCCTCAAACCTCGAGCGTAATCTCTATCTGACCACCCAGTTTCTGGAGCTTGGCTGCCCTCTGATTATTGCCCTCAACATGATTGATGTGGCAAAGGATCGCGGCATTGAGATCAGGGCCGAGAAATTGGCTGAACTGCTGGGAGTGCCAGTGGTTCCGGTCATCGCCCGTTCCGGACAGGGCACCGAGACTCTGATCAGCCAGGCCATACTGCAGGTAACACAAGAATGGCAGCCCCGTGACATATCCTATGGTGAAGACCTGGACGAGGCCATCATGGAGTTGATCGCTATCATCTCAGAAAATACTTTCCTGGCCCATACCTATCCTGCCCGTTTTACCGCCATCAAATACCTTGAACATGATGACCAGATCCTGCAGAAAGGACAAGAGGACGACAGCGCCACCGCGGCACGCCTTGAAAAAAATGTCACCCAGGTCTCTGACCACCTCCTGAAGACCATGGACGCCTACCCCGAGGCAATCATTGCTGACCATCGCTATGGTTTTATCAAATCCATCCTCCGCCAGGGCGTCCAGACCCATAGCTTTGACACCGACAGGCTCTACACCTCCGACAAAATCGACAAGGTCCTCACCAATCGTCTCATGGGCCCCGTGTTCATGCTGATGATCCTCTTTGGCCTCTACCAGTTCACCTTTTCCTGGAGCGAGTTTCCGGTCTCCTGGCTGGGATTGCTTTTTGGCTGGCTGGGCGAACATGTGGAAACCATCCTGCCCGACGGCCCGGTTAAATCCATGATTATTTCAGGAGTGATCAACGGGATGGGAGGCGTGCTTGGATTTGTTCCGCTGATCATGTTCATGTTTTTGGGGATTGCCGTCCTTGAAGACTCCGGCTATCTGGCCAGAGTCGCCTTCATGATGGATCGTATCTTCCGTATTTTTGGCCTGCACGGCTCCTCGGTCATGCCCTTTATCGTCTCGGGCGGGATCGCCGGAGGCTGTGCGGTGCCTGGGGTCCTGGCCACCCGAACCCTGCGTTCCCCCAAGGAACGGATGGCCACCCTGCTCACCGTCCCCTTCATGAACTGTGGAGCCAAGGTGCCGGTTATCGCCCTCTTGATTGGCGCTTTTTTCAGTGAGAACAAGGCCATGTACATGTTTCTCTTTACCCTGATCTCCTGGGCGGTCGCCCTTCTGGCGGCAAAGTTTCTCCGCGCCACTGTGCTCAAGGGTGAAGCCACACCCTTTGTCATGGAACTGCCTCCCTACCGTTTCCCCACCCTGCGCGGCCTTGCCATTCACACCTGGGAACGCACCTGGCAGTACATCAAAAAGGCCGGAACCGTAATTCTGGGCATATCCATCCTCCTCTGGGCCTTGATGACCTATCCCGGACTGCCGGCGGCAACCAAGGCTGATTATGAACAACAGAGACAGGCCGTGACTTCTTCATTTGCACCAGAGATCATAGCCGAGAGCAGCTCGGAGAAGGATGTAGTATCAGAAGAGGCACAGAGGCTCCGGCAGCAGGTCATCGCCCTTTCCAATCAGGAATCGGAACAGGCTCTGCGCAACTCTATTGCCGGCAGGATCGGCATCGCTCTGGAACCCATCTCCAGGCTGGCCGGATTTGACTGGCGCACCAACATTGCCCTGGTTGGCGGTTTTGCGGCCAAAGAGGTGATCATCTCCACCCTGGGAACCGCTTACTCCATGGGTGACGTCAAGGCGGAGGCCTCTGACTCTTTAGGGAAAAGATTGACCCGTGACCCCAACTGGAACAAGGTAGTGGCAGTGGCTGCCCTGATTTTCATCATGTTTTACGCCCCCTGTTTTGTCACGGTGGTCTGTATCGCCAAAGAAGCAGGACACTGGGGCTGGGCCCTGTTCTCCATGTCCTTCAATACCTTCTTTGCCTTTCTCATGGCCACAGCCGTCTATCAGATTGGCACCTGGCTGGGATAGCACGTTCTCTCTCCTTTGCAATAATCACCTTTTCCCAGGTAACGTTACGAACGTTGAGAAATCAGAAAGATATTATATCCAGTTCTTAAATAGTTATGCGGCCCCTTTATCTCTGGAGTTTCCTGGGCAGAAATAAAGGGGTTATAGGGAAGGAATGAGCTTTATCAATTCCCAGAAGTGCTCATTTCTGGCTGGCATGATACTCATTGGTAAGTGCCTCGACAGCCTCCTCCTGCTCTCTGGAAAGGAGCCCAAATTCAACACCTCTTCGACGGATTTTAATCGGACCGGTTTTCTGTTGAGCAAGAACCTTATAAATAGGATGATTCGTGTCAGTGAACTCAGCATCATAGGTGGTGATCAACGATACATTCTCTACATTATATTTGTCACCAAAGAGGTAGAAAAGTTCAGAGTTGTCCTGAGGCCAGTCCTCATCTTCATGGTAGAAAAAAGCAAGTCCCCCCTTACTTATATCAACAATTAAACCCGGCAGTACCGACAAATCGTGCCGGAAGACAGCAAAAGAGCCGAGTTCGATGTTATAGCGGACATTTTTTCTTTTGTTCTGGTCTGTTTGTTCCGTAGTCATTCCCTGTTCCCGTAGCTATAAAAGATATATAATAGCCTCTGAGGTCGCCACCTTGTGAGGCAAAACAAACTCTCTATTCAATATCCATAATATGGTACGACAAAACCCCAATCATTTCAACACCCTTCAGATTACGTCACCATATTATATACCAAGTTTCACCGAGGGAAGGCGCCATTGTTGATATCAACGCAGGTGACATTTATGTATTCCGGACTTGCTGTCGCCAACCAATAAATAGTATCCGCCACTTCTTCAGGATAGATAAATCTTCCTGTGGAGACTGCTCGTTTAATATCTTTTTTCTCTGTTCGGGAATAACATGAAGCATCTCGGTTTCAACAGGGCCAGCAGCAACGGCATTGATCACAACACCGCCCGGCCCCAGAATTTTAGCAAAGCTCTTGGTCATATTGATCATTCCAGCCTTGGTCTATCAGGCAAATGTTCATGTCAGCTCCTTATCATTTTATTGGCTCAGCAGGAGAACTCAGTACCACTGGCAGGCAATGCCCCTAGCCCCGGAGCATCATTTTTATCAGTTCGCCTTCTTCACATACTTCGTCAGAATAACAATCTGCTGGCCACTGACGCGGGCCTCAATTTGCTCAGGGTTATCGGCAACCAGCGAAATACCGCGGACAACTGTACTCCGCTTGGCCGTAAAGTTGGCCCCTTTCACATTGAGATCCTTGATCAGGGTGACCGTGTCGCCTGCCTCAAGCGTTGTGCCGTTGCTGTCGACATGCTTGACCGCACCTTCACCCCCTGCACCCGTTGCCTGGGCCCAGGCCTGGGTATCTTCATCCAGATAGAGCATGTCCAGTAAACCCTGCGCCCAGCCTTCCGTGCTCAGACGTTTGAGCATCCGCCATGCCATGACCTGCACGACCGGCACCTGGCTCCACATGCTCTCATTCAGGCACCGCCAGTGCTGGACATCCACTTTTTCCGGATCTTCAATCTGTTCACGGCACGTTTCACAGATAAGTACGCACTCATCAGCACTGCCATGTGAGCGAGGGGGAACTTCATAGACAGCGAGCCCCTTTGTTACGCCACACAATTCACACTGGGATTCGCTCCGTGCCTGTAATGCTTGTTCTGTACTCATTGTTTACTGCTCCTCAATGGTGGATGCGTACTGATGTCCGTCCGGTCGAAAAGAATGGCAACCAGATCGTTCAGGCCGCAGGGTGTTTTTAGTAAGAAAATCAGCGCAACAGCTCCGGCCAAAAGACCATGATTACCCCCAGAACCAGAAGGAGAACCCCGCCCACGACCTTGCAATGGCCGGCATATCTTTGTCCTACCCTGCTCTCCAGGGCAAGGACAGCCAGGGTAAAGATGATCAGGTCGTCGAGCATAAAGAAAAAATCATAAAGGAGTATATAGCCGTAATATCTGAGGGTAGCAAGATGGTGAAGGGAGAGAATATGGGTGTAAATGGCCGGCAGGGCCGCAGAACAGGCAAACTCTATGGAATTGATGACAAAGGCGAGGATGATGACGGCCGACAGGGTAGTGAGGCTCAGCGGCGCCGCCATCACCCGCTCGATCCGACTCATGGTTTTTTTCCGGCTCGCGGGATCACCCACCTGGCAAGTGACCTCCCCTTTTTCCCGTATATATTCCCGGACACTCAGCCCTCCAGCGCCCATGGCAAAACAGCCGATGACAATGGTGAGGGGACGCAGGTATCCAAAAAACAGGAAGACATTGAGCCAGGCGGTCATCAGCAGGAAATAGAGGATTGCCGAGGCGATGAGAAAGGAGCCAACCAGAATCCAGACCTTTTTTCTCTCGTTCAGGCTGGCCACCAGGGAAAGCATGTAGACCAGCACCCACATGGCGCAGGGATTGAAACCGTCGATCAATCCAAAGAGGACAGTGAGCACGGGCAGTGAATAGTCACTCGTCCGGATCACCCCGAACCACCCCAGTTCCACCGTATCCTTGGCCAGCCACTGTTCATCACTCTCGGTAAAGACCTCAGGTGTCTTGTAGATATGGGCGGCGATGGCCTTTTCAATGGTCACCCCGCTGTTTTCCGGGCGATCGAAACCGATCAGCACATAAGGACCGACAAAGGTGATCGGCACGGCCAGGCGCTCTGGGGCTACCCCCCGTTCCCTGGCCATCGCCAGCATACGGCTGGCTTCCTCGGGCCTGGAGGTGTCATGGGCAATGATCGAGAGTTCCGAGTATTTCTGTTGCAGATAGAGATTGAACTGTTTTTGGGCGCGGCAGTGGGGACAGGTGGGATGATAAAAGAAATGGACCGCATCCTGACTAACCAGCCCCTCATTGGGCCGCTTTTCCTCCCCGCGGACAATAAGGATCAGGGCAAGGAGAAACAGGGCAAGGAAAAAGTACCTGCGGAAAGGATCGTCAAGGATTTCCTTGAGCCAGGACGGTACGGCCAAAAAAGAGGACGGAATCTTCATCACCTTAGCTCCAGAAGTGGCAGCAGAAATACGGAGGACATCCATGATACGTTCCGGCAACGGAAAAGCAGATGTTTTTTTCGGTCTTCCGCTACCTCATACGATTTTGCCGGCAGCCTATGTCTTGCGGCCCCGGCGCGGTTTGTGGCCCCCGCTTTTCTGTTCCCCATCTGTTTTCCGGACCTCACCCCGCGTCTGCACCGGCTTTGGTTTTTTCGGCTTTTTGGGGCGCACCTGAAGCTGGCGGGTCAAGGGAACATGATGGGTCGGGATAAAACCGGTCGCCACCTCGCGCACCAGAAGCTGGCCGATCAACGTCTCGATCGCCGAGAGCAGCAGGACCTCATCGGCGCTGACCAAGGAGATCGCCTCTCCCTTGGAACCGGCACGACCGGTACGGCCGATGCGGTGGACGTAGTCCTCAGCGACCTTGGGCAAATCGAAGTTGATCACGTGCGGCAGTTCACTGATGTCGATACCGCGTGCGGCAATATCGGTGGCCACCAGGACCCGGACCCTGCCCTCCTTAAAATCGGCCAGGGCGCGGGAACGCTCGGACTGAGACTTGTCACCGTGGATCACCGCCGTCATGATACCGTCGCCCCCCAGTTTCCGCGCCAGGCTGTCGGCCCCGTTCTTGGTGCGGACGAAGACCAGCACCTGTTCCCAGCCCTGGTTGCGCACCATATGACTGAGCAGGGCTGGCTTCTTGCCCTTGTCGACCTCATAGAGCCACTGCTTCACACTTCCGGGAGCGGAGTTGCGCGGGCTGACCTCTATCTGCACCGGATTTCTGAGGAGCCCCTCGGTGAGCGTACGGATGTCACTGGAAAAGGTGGCCGAGAAGAGGAGGTTCTGGCGCCTGGGCGGCAGCAGGGCGAGGATCTTGCGGATATCATTGATGAAGCCCAGATCGAGCATCCGGTCGGCCTCATCAAGCACCAGTGCCTCCACCTGGGCAAACTTCACGGCGTTCTGGTTGAACAGATCCAGTAACCGGCCCGGGGTTGCCACCAGCACGTCGATCCCGCCGCGCAGCTTCATCATCTGCGGATTGATCTTCACCCCCCCGTAGACCACGCCCGTCTTCAGCGACAGGTATTTGCCATAGGTGGCAACGCTCTGCTCAACCTGCACCGCCAGCTCCCGGGTCGGGGTCAGCACCAGCACGCGGATGTGGTTCGCCTGAACCTTGGGGCCGCCAGCCAGACGCTGCAACAGTGGCAGAACAAAACCGGCGGTCTTGCCGGTGCCGGTCTGGGCCGCGGCCATGACATCCTTGCCGGAGAGGACTGCCGGGATCGCCTTGAGCTGGATTGGCGTGGGAGTGGTGTAGCCGCTTTCATCAAGGGCACGAAGAAGGACTTCGGAGAGTCCGAGGAAAGCAAATGACATAAGGCGGTTTCTCGAAAAGAGGTTGAAGGTCTCGACCGGGGGACATGGCGCTGCCTAGCGAAACAGAAAAATTAACCATTGCAGAGGATTATATTGCCTCCGGCTACAGACTCACCAAAGGGTATATAACATAGAGACCAGCGGTCGTCGCTGAAGACGGTTCGCTGGACGAAAGGGTTAAAAAAACTATTTCGCACGTAGATACAAGACTTTCTGATTTGATCCTGATGCTTGCCGTTCTTCAGTCACAAAGAGATCTGTCTTTGCTTTAACAAGATCAGAAAGCTTCTTGTAACCGTACAACCTAGAGTCGAAATCGGGTTGTAATTTTGTAAGGTAACTCCCGAAAGTACCAAGCTGTGCCCATCCAGCATCATCAGTTGACTGTTCCAGAGCAGTTAGGACGAATTCTTTTGGAAATTCATGGCTTGGCTCTATTATTTCTGTAGGGACCTGAGATGACACGGATTTTCTTTCACTCTCACCTTTTGACGACTGACTGACTGGCTTGACTAAGGTACTTGGACGAAGGACTTCAGTAAACACAAACTTGTGGCAGGCATTACGGAACGCATCCGGTGTTTTCTTTTCACCAAACCCAAGAACCGTAAGCCCCTCTTCACGCAATCGCATCGCAAGACCTGTGAAATCACTGTCGCTTGTGATTAGGCAAAAACCATCAAATTTACGGGTGTACAACAAATCCATCGCATCGATAATCAGAGTGCTATCCGTGGCATTCTTTCCGGTTGTGTACGCAAATTGTTGAACCGGCTTAATGGCATATTTCTGCAACACTTTTTTCCATGAAGCGCTCGTTGGAGCAGTGAAATCTCCATAAATTCGCCTCACCGTTGCTTCCCCAAATCTTGCAATTTCTGCAAGTAGACCTTCAATCACAGCAGCTTGAGCATTGTCAGCATCAATTAAAACTGCCAATCGAAGGGTTGGTTCTTCGGACTCAATTTTTGCTATTAATCGTGGGGATACCATAATGACTCCAAAAACGTTAAAAAAAAGGGGGAACAACATACGTCAGTCAATTAACTACTGTAAAATTCAGAACACATCTATGTTGTAGCAGCAGGATGTAAAATTCTCAAGCAGAATGGGGAATTATCTTTGATCTTCGATGGTTGGCCAACATTCCCGGACAAGATGAACTACCGCCGAAATTACACGCCCTTGCCGCAAACCGGACAGCCCTGCATGGAGAGCGGTTTTTCCAGGCGACACTCGGCCAGCAGGGCGTCGTCGTTGAAGATCTCCAGGGTGGCTCCGTCGGCCTTGACCGTTCCCTGGTGGAGGACGATGGTCCGCGGACAGAGCTCGACCACCATGTCCAGATCATGGCTGGTGAATATTTTTGTGTGTTGGAAATCGCGGAGCAGGCCCATGAGCTGGCGACGAGCGAAAGGGTCAAGGCCGCTGGTCGGCTCATCCATGACCAGGATGTCCGGCGACATGGAAAGGACCGTGGCAATGGCCACCCGTTTCTTCTCCCCGCCGGAGAGATGATAGGGCGGCTTGAACTTCAGATGGGCCGCGCCCACCTGTTCGAGCACATCCCTGACCCGCTGTTTGACTTCCTCCACCGGCAGCCCCAGGTTGAACGGCCCGAAGGCCACATCATCAAAGACTGTGGGCATGAAGAGCTGGTCGTCGGCATCCTGGAAGACCATGCCCACCGTGCGCCGGATCTCCGGCAGGGTTTTCCTGGTGAGCGGAAAATCACCGATGCGGATCTCACCGGAATGGGCGGTCAGGTAGCCGTTGAGGTGGAGGAGGAGGGTTGATTTCCCGGCCCCGTTGGCGCCGATAATCGCCACCGACTCGCCATGATGGATAGTAAAGGAGACATCCTGCAGGGCAACGGTGCCATCGGCATAGATATGCTGCAGATGTTTGACCTCGACAATATGATGACTCATGACAGAACCCCCGTAACCAGCCGGCCCATCCATTGGGCACCATTTTCCATCCTGAGGACGACAAACACGGCTGACCAGCCGGCCACATAGAACAGCTCACGCCAGCCGAAACCTGATACCTGGTGCGAGTGGAATTCACCGATGAAGCCGCGGGCCAGCATGGCCATGTGGATCCGCTCGGCCCGCAGCCAGGTGCGGATCAGCAGATGGCCGATGAGCGGGCCGAAACTGGCGAGCCCCAGCCCTTTCCTGCCGCAGGAGCGGAGTTCACGGGCCCGTGAGGCCCTGGCCCCTTCCTCGGTGAGTACGAAGATATAGCGATAGAGGAAAAGCAGCTGCACGGTGAAGGTTCTCGGCGTGCCCAACCGTTCAAGGGCCTGGCAGACGGAGAGAAAACCCGTCACCCCCACCATGATAAAGGCGGCGCCGACGGTGAGCACGGTGCGAAGGATGATCGAGGCGCAGGATATCCAGCCGCCGGTGATGGCAAGGGGGCCGATCCGGACAAAGAGCTCCCGGTCAAAGATCGGGTTCAGCATGCCCACCACAAAGGCAAAAGGGATCACCATGATGATCTTTCTGACGATATAGCCGCCCGGCAGATTGCCAAGCGAAGCGGTAACCACGGGATAGATGAAAAAGGGAAAGAGGGCGGTAAACTCATAGCGGTTGAAGGAAACCACGGTGACGATGAAGACGAGGGTTGTCAGCACCTTGGCCCGGGCGTCCAGGCGATGGATGACCGAATCTCCTGTTGCCAGCAGATCCAGCCGTTTCAGATCAAGTACTGCTCCGTCAATGGATCGCATGGCAATTAAAAAATCAGAAGGTCAAGAGTCAGAAGCCCTGCGCCATAAGCCAGGGACAGACATCATTGCAAAAAGTTCGTCTGGTTTAGCCTGTCGTGCAGTTTTTGATATCCAACGAAAAAGAGCGACAGGATCAGGCGAACTGTTGACGCCGCCTTAAGGCAATACCGATGACAAAGGCCAGGGCAAGCGAAAGCAGGGCACCGACGCCGCCGGCCACACTTGTGCCGAGCCTGCCCGTCGTGTCCTCTTTTACCGCACCGACCTTGGCTTCCCCTTCAGATGCCGTTGCCACGTCTTTCTTGAAGGAGTAGTCGGGCAGAAAGGCGATTTTCTCCTGCAGGGAAGCCAGCATGGTGTGCACACCCTCGTCCGTGCCAGTCACCTCTTCGCTGCCGGTCACTTTGGCGATGGCCCATTCCAGCCCATCCGGGTTTTCCGAGGCAAACCAGGAGACAATGCCGCCGATGAGCAGGGAGGCCGCCAGAAAAGAAAGCAGAACCTTGCGCAGCGACAGGCTGCCAAGGGTTACCGATTCGCTTGCCGCCCTGAGTATCTCAGGTCTGGCAGCAGCGACAAAGGAGACAACCGTCGCCGTCACCAGGCCTTCAACGATGCCGATGGCCAGATGAATCGGCTGCATAAGCACCACAAAGGTGGAAAATGGCAGGGAAGATATACCCGAAGAGACGGTTTCCAGCACCACGGAAAACGCCCCCATCTGCAGACCGACGACCGCGGCAATCATGGCGGCAATGCTCAACCGGGTCCGGCCAGGCCGGCTGCCTGCTATTTTGCGGTAGATGAAGGGATAGGCGATAAAGGCCGGAAAGAAGCCGAGGTTGAAGATATTGCAGCCGAGAGCCAGGATGCCGCCGTCGGCAAAGAACAGCGACTGCACCACCAGGACAGAGGCGATGGTGAGAAAGGCGGCATAGGGGCCGAGCAGAATCGCGAGCAGCAGCCCCCCTCCCAGATGCCCGCTGGAACCGGTGGCAGGAATGGTAAAGTTGATCATCTGAGCAGCGAAGATAAAGGCGCCAAGAACTCCCATGAGCGGGACTTTGCTGTCATCAAGCTCCTTTTTCACCTTCATGGAACTGTAGGCGATGGTACCGGCGGCAACTCCCCACATGGTACCCCCGACTGCCGGTGACAAAAGCGCATCTGCCATATGCATGGTTCTTTCCTCCTAAATAATACGATACAGTGACCAGTAATTATGTGTTACAAAATAACAAAAAGTAACACACACTGTGTACGATAATATATTTCGTATGTCAATATCTTTTCTGACAAGAGCAGAGGGGGCCCGGAAAAAGGCAAATACATTGCCTGCTCCTTAAGCATAGGGAATTCGATTGTTTTTCCTCAGGAATCAGTTATTCTTGGTCAAAGTTCGTCATGAAAAAAATTGCACCGGAGAGAAGGAACATGGGAAAAACTGTCAGATTTGGAATTTCGCTGGATGAACAACTGCTGTTCAACTTTGACCAGCTGATTGAGCAGAAAAAATACACCAACCGCTCCGAGGCGATCCGCGACCTCATCCGCACCTCATTGGTGGAGAACAAGTCCGAATCGACAGAAGAAGCCATCGGCACCGTCACCCTCATCTTCAACCACCACGTGCGCGATCTTTCCGACAAGCTGACGGAACAGCAGCACTCCCATCACGACCAGATCATCTCCTCCCTCCACGTCCACCTCGACGCCCATAACTGCCTGGAAGTCCTTGTGGTGCGAGGAACAGCTCAGGAAATCAGACAGATAGCCGATGAGCTGATCGGCGTCAAAGGGGTCAAACACGGGAAACTGGTCATGACCACCACCGGTCATGACCTGACTTGATTTTCACAAAGAGCTGTCCTTCTCCCTGGCAATCCGGCTATGCATGCACTTACTTTACTTTTTCAGGACAGACGCTTGAAAGGTGTTTTCGCTACGTCAGAAAATAATATTCCCGAGTTGAACATTTATTCCATCAAAGGATACCGACGGAGCTTAACTTGATGGCAAGAGCTGCCTGATTCCGCAATGTTTTTAGGGACTCCAACTGCTGTTTGTTAAGATGGTGGCCCAGCGAAAGATAGGAACCGTAAATAAGGCCAACGGCTTTTCTGTTAATTATGATAGGGTAAAGCACGACACTTGGTGCAAAGATCACACCCCGAAACCAAGTAGGTTTACGGTGGTTGACGTCAAAAGCATCAATGTTCTCAATGTAGAGATCCCGGCCTTCGGCCAGGGCCTGATTAAACAAATCTCCAGAGCTCTCCTCCACCGGAAAATTGAATTTCATCTGTAATTCCTCGACATTCTGACCAAGAACGAAACGAGGCTGCATGATATTCGTTTTCGAGTTGCGAAAGAAAATGATAACCTGGTCAAAACCGATTCCGCGGTAAACGGTTTCCAGGATCATGGTGAGCACCGGATCGAAAGTAAAATCATCGAGCATGGCATTGGTGATCTCCTGTATAGCGTCCAATATCACCAGCGGCTTGTCTTCGTTGCGGGTGATGCTCGGTGCTGGCGGCGCTCCGGCTCTAACTGTAAAACGCTCAGGGGCTTCAGCCGAATCGACGGCGCTGGCTTGCTCACCAAGGGTATTGACGGAGTCATCAAGGACGTTAACGGTGGGCAGATCGGATTGCAGTTTAAAGCTGTGCAGGTCAAGTTTGCACAGATCAGTCTGTTTGAGATTGAGCACATCGGCAAAGTCCCGCATCTTTGAGAGAGCCGAGTCCATCATCTGAACGATTTCTTCATCCGGGATGCTATAGGAGGACTTGTATTTTTTCAACACACTGCGAAGTTGCTCTTGCCGCTGCTCGGGTGAAGAATTAATTGTGATACCACAAAGCTCATTGGCAAAATTGGCCAGTTTCCTATGTCGATCGATTTTTGCGTTTCTGTTCTTTATCTCCTGCAGCGGAATCGTTTTCATGCTGGTAATAATTAATGTCGGCAAGTGCCATAAATCGGCCACTTCCATTCCCAGTTCATCAAAGGTGGTGCCAAGAGTGCTCTGCATGGCCATCTCGTCGGTTAGTTCCCCTTCCGCCACCAATTCCAGATATTCCTCATACTTGTCCGGAAAACAATACATAATCAGCAACCGCCCGAAATTGTGGAACATGCCACAAATGAAGAGGTCTTCCCCATCTTCCATTTTCAAATGTTTCGAGAGGTCCTGGGCCAGTATTCCGGTGAGGAAAGAAGAAAACACCTCCTCCTTGACATACTGTGCTGTGGTTTTGTCCTGCAGATTAGCGAAAAACATAAGCCCGGTCGCGGTAATCCGGACCTGTTCAAACCCAAGAATAACCACGGCCCGTGAGACAGTTGAAATCTGACCTGAGAATTGACGGTACATCGCCGAGTTTACCACTTTAAGTAATTTGCTGGTCAGGGAGTAATCTTTCAGAACGAGACTGGCCAGTTCATTGGCGGAAGTCGTGCTCAAAGGAGAGGTCTTTACATTTATTTCGGTGATATGTTGAAGCACTGCTGGAAATTCGCCCTTCTCATTCATCCGGTTAAGTAGTTGTTCTCCTGTGATCCTATTTGTTTTACTGACCGTCATTAACTACTCCGAGGAAAATTTCAAAAAAGATCTGATTGTGAGATGTACCGAATTTCTTGCGGGCTGCCTGTGAAGAGATAAGTCCCTTTAATCCATATCGGTAACCTTTTCAATAAAATGAAGAAATACGCTGATCTGGCATAATTTTCATAATGAATAAGGCATGAGTCTTTTTATAGTGTAAGCTCCGTATCGTCCGCACGGGACGTATACTGTGACATTGGCTAGTTATCGCCTCTGTGCGCTGGCGTACAAAAAATAAACCCTGCCAATGGCAGGGTTTATTTTTTGCATGATATATTTCGGTAACGCCTCCGCATGGTGGATTATTCATCGACAATCATTACCCGCCGCCTGAAATGACCTGCTTTCAGCATACATTATGCGGCAATATGATTCGGGACAAGTGAGTGTTACACCAATGCTTAAACGATCATCACGACCATGAGCGCAATCGTAACGGTTGTTATTATAGTCCTGCGATAAATACCTTTAGTCATCTATGGAAGCACTAATCTGCATTTAGTGTCCAAACGTCGAGCTTATCCCGCTGAGCAACGCCGCCTTTTCCTGCTCACCTAAGCGCGCTTCCGGATGTGCCGAAAGATAGGGCAGCGGCGGCATCTTACCTTCACGCAGCTCGTAAGCAGCTTCGTTGCCTTTGTTCCTCTCCTGATGGTTCCAGGCGGAAACGTTAAAATTCTGCCGCCCTTCATTTACGTCACTGGTAACAAGCCAGGAGGCCGGTGCAACACTGCTGTACCACGGCCATTTAGTCTCATAGGAGTGACAGTCGCCGCAAGTCCTCATAAAAAGGGTTCTTGTCTCCGGACTGTCCCATTGAGGTTCGGCGATAACCTGGGGATTAACATGATTTTTGCCGTACGGGACAAACTGAATGGCAACCAGGAGGATCAAACTGATAATGAGGATTTTAGTTTTCACAAGGACTCCTTTAAATAAAATGATTTTATTCACCTGTCCAATACCTGATCGTGGAGAGGCTAAGCCACTCTTAAAAAAATGTTCATTTTTAGAATGCCACCACAGCTTCAGATAGTCAAATTTCGAGTTGCTGTTTTAATGAATCAATAAACAGCGGTTTTCTGCTTGGCCACATTGCATCGACACACAATGCTCCGTCCCAGCTGGAGCGTGCGAACAACGATCGACAAGGAAGACATTGTTGCTATTGCCCTTCCTGCGGATGAATAAGCGCCGCGATCTCTACCAGACCCTTGACAAAAGTCAGGGGCGAGGGGCTGCAGATGATATCCGGATCCACGACAAAGACCTGCCTGTTCTGCACCGCTGAGATGGGCGCAAAACGCAGCCACTCGTCTCTTTCCCTGGCACCGATCCCCCCTTCGCTGCCCATGACCGCTATAATGATCACATCCGGGTTCTGGGCCGTCACCTTTTCCCGGTTATAGCGGCCATCGTGCTGACCGGCGGCAATGTTGATGCCGCCGGCCAGCACGATATAGTCATTGGTAAAGGAACTTGGAACCGAGGCAAACAAGGGATGGGCGCCCACCTGCAGAAACACCTTCCTGGCAGGCAGCTCCTTGATCCGCTGCTGGATGGCCCGGACTTCCTTCTGCGCTTCAGCAATGATCTCACGGGCCCTGGCCTCAAGACCCAGGAGCTTCCCAAGCTCCAGAAACTGAGCGCAGATCGCGGCAAAACCTTGAGGCTGCGGGAAATGAACCACCCGCACCCCGGAGGCTGCCAACTGAGCCACCTGCTGCGGACTGGTCAGCCCGGTGGCAAGGATCAGATCCGGCTGCAGGCTCAGGATTTGTTCGATATTGAGCTGCATCACCGAGCCGATCTTCACCTTGTCGCGGGCCGCTGCCGGATGCACGCAATAGCTGGTGTCGGCCACCAGACGATCCCCCGCCCCCAGCAAAAAGACATTTTCGGTATTGATCGGCCCGAGTGAGACAATCCGCTGGGGAAAGATCCCGCTCTGACTGAACGCCAGGGCTGGCTGGAGGATAGCGGTCAGGGCCAGTGCCAACCAGAGAAAAAAACGTGATATGGCCATTAATACTCCCACTTCAGGCTGACAAAGGCCGAACGCCCCTGCATGGGATAGCCCTTGACATAGGCATAGTCCTGATCAAAAAGATTACGCAGTTCCCCCCGCACCGTGAAGTCCCCCAAGGTTGCATCCTGCAAGAAACGATAGCTGAGCGTCAGGTCGGTAACCACAAAGCTGCCCTTCTCCACCACCTCATAGCTCTCTTCCCAGTCATCCACCTGCTGCGGCCCGGTATAGGTCACATTGAGACGGCCGGAAAAGGCACCGGAATCAGAAAAGGTAAGCCCCGTTGACAGGGTCAGATCACTCACATAGGTGAGATCAAGGCCCGTGGCGTCATCCTCATACTGGTTGAGCCAGGTCATATCAACAAAGGGCCGGACCTCCCAGGCCCAGTGCAGTGGAGTACCGAGGTCATAGGAGAGTGCGGCCTCCAGACCGTTGATAGTGGCACTGCCCATATTGGTATAGGAGCTGGCCCCACTGGCCACTTTATTGCTGACAATCTTATCTTCAAAATCTGTGGCAAACCAGGTGAGTGAGCTGGAAAAGCCTGCTTTGCTATAATCGGCGCCGCCCTCCCAAGTCAGGCTTTTTTCAGGATCAAGGTCGGGATTGCCAATGGTGCGGCGGCCAAAAGAAACCATATCGATGGCGAACTGGTCGGCCGAGGGCATGACAAAACCCTGGGCCACCTGGCCCCGCAGCTTGAGACCATCAGTTACCATCCAGGCCAGGCCAAGTTGGGGCGTAAAATGAGAGTCATCGACCTTGGAGCCAGTCGGCTGCTGCACCTCAACTGTATACCAGTCCTGGCGCACCCCGCCGGAAACAATGATGCGGTCATTAAGAAGCCCGACCCTGGCCAGCAGGAAAAGGGCCGGATTGGTGTAGCTGGTCTGCTGCGGGCTCCAGCTGTTTTCCACCGCATAATGGAGCCAATCCAGGCCGGTGGTCAGGCTCAGCACTCCGAAGGTTCCGCTGATCTGGGCCTGCCCCCCCTGCTGATCGGTGGTGTTGCGGGAATCGATACCGTTATCCCAGCCCGTAGGATTGGATGACATTGGGTCGATCCAGACGTTTTTATCCCTGCCGAAGAAGTAGCGTCCCATCCACTGATAGCGGCCGGAACTGTTCTGGCCGCTGTAGCGGCTGTCCACGGAATAGTTGCTGCTATCGGTATAATTGTCGGTATCATTGACACTCAGATAGCCGGGATTGCCGGCCTTGTCGGCATCAAAATCGGTGACGATCATTCCGACCCGGTTATGCGGCGCAAACTCATAGCCCACATTGGCGCTGGCCCCAATCTGAGAATGGAGAGCGGTATTGGCAAAAGTGACGCCACTTGCCGTCTCATAGTCATCATGGGTGGCCGAGGAAAAGGCCCCGGCGAAATCAAACCCCTGTCCTTTGGCGGTGCCGCCGAGACTCCCCACTGCCTGCCCGAAGGTGCCGCCTCCAGCCTCAAGGAAAGCGGAATTGTTCCGGCCCTGCCTGGTGATAATATTGACCACCCCACCCATGCCGCCGGAGCCATACTGGACTGCTCCCGGGCCGCGGACAATCTCGATCCGTTCCACATTTTTGGTCAGGATCTTGGCCAGATTACCGGTCCCGGACCTGCGGCCATCGAGGAGGATCAAGACATGGCCCTGAAGATCATTGCCGTGGGTCTCGGTGCGAAAACCGCGAATACCGATGGTGGTCAACGCCCCCGGATATTTCTGGACATGGCCGAGGCCCTTTTCAGCCAGGAGATCGCCTACATTATCGGCCGCAGCCTGGTCCAGCTCCTCGCGATTGATCACCGTCAGATTGGCGCTCACCCCACTGCTCTTTTCCGGTACCCGAGTGGCCGTGATGGTCAAATAGGTCTTGCCGTTGACGGTCTCGATTTGCGGCAATTGCTCGACATCCGGGGAAACAGCCACCACATCGCCCGCCGGAATCGGCGGTTGCCCACCTTCCACAGCCAGCACGCCACTTACATCAGAGAAAAACAAACTACAAACTGCTAAACAAAAACATTGTCGAGGATACCGCTTCTTCATTTTTTTCTCCTTCAAGAAAAGCAGTCCGGGGCAGGCCAGTAAAAAGGCAAAAAAAAATCCCCGGACCAATAGATATTGATCCGGGGATTGCCTTGTTTTATCCACAGATGACACAGGTCTGCCCCTTGTCCACGGAGACATCCTTCTTGATTTCAGACAGGTCTTCTGACTCCCGGATCGTCCTCCCTGTTGCGCCTTCCCAACCTGAAAAATAAGGTCAGTGGCTTGAATGCAACGGTCGTCCCCGGTCACAGCGGCGGGCCCGTCCCGGACTGTCACCGGGTTCCCTTTTAAGCTCAGTTACGAGCATCTGAAATTTTCTCGACAACGATTACTGAAAATGCCAGCACAAGTCAACGATAAATTTAAAAATACCAAATCACCCTTGCAGAAAATCGAATTTTTAGCTTATGATCCTCTATCCCTAAAACGAAGCTGAAGACAGTGAGATAGATCTCCTCATTTCCGAGCTAAACCTTCTACAGAAAAAAGCCATACTGTTAACACTTGGACATGACTTGTATTTCCCCAACTCAACCCGTGGAGAATTGAAAATGAGTGTACTCAAAGAATTCAAAGAGTTTGCCATTAAAGGGAACGTTATCGATATGGCTGTCGGTATTATTATCGGGGCAGCCTTTGGCAAGGTTGTCTCTTCCATGGTGAGTGATGTTATCATGCCGCCGATTGGTCTGCTCATTGGCGGCATAGATTTCAGCAAACTCGCCATCACCCTGCAGGCGGCATCGGAGGGCACTGAAGCGGTCGTCATCTCCTATGGCAAGTTTGTCCAGACCGCCGTTGATTTTACCATCATCGCCTTTGCCATCTTCATCATGATCAAAGGCATAAACTCTCTGAAACGACAAGAGGCCGCCAAAGTAGAGCCTCCCGCCGAACCGGCACCCACCAAGGAAGAGCTGTTGCTTACCGAGATCCGCGACCTGCTGAAAACAAAATAAATTCCAGGGCGTGAACGTATCTGATTCGCATGCAGTATGGGAACCAGAAAAGAACAGATAAAAACAGATAATGACAGTCGATATCTTTGACAGCCACAAGGAGCCGGATGCGGTTTTCCTGCCCCTCAGCAGTGAACGCTACTGTCAGTTTTACGACATGGAAATGGCAGATTTCCATGCTGATCTGCCATTTTACCTGGAAAGAATAAAGGCTCCAGGCACCATCCTCGAGATTGGCTGCGGAAGCGGACGCCTGTGCCGGCAACTGGCGGCGACCGGGGCAGATATCACCGCCATTGACCTCTCCCTTTCCATGCTGCGCCTGGCCAAGCTCAATACCAGACCAACAAACATTTCCTATCTATGCATGGATATGACCGCACTGGCCCTATCACGGCAATTCGACACCGTGATTATCCCCTATCATACCCTGAACCTCCTTCTAACCGCAGATAAGACAAAAACCTGTCTGGAGCAGATCAGGACTGTTCTGAAGCAGAATGGCAGACTGCTCCTGCAGCTCTTTATCCCTGACCAGACCATCCTGGCCCTGGGCACCAAGAAACTCTTTCAATTCCAGATGTTTGATCAACCGGGAGGCGGAAAGGTGATCAAAGAGATCCGCCGCGGCTACACCTGTGAACAACTCACCCTCGAAGAGCGATATCGGGTCCGCCCCCGGCAAGCAGGGATGGCCAATGAAGATCTAAGCCACATTCTGCAGCTTGCAGCTTTTCCCGCGGAAAAATGGCAGGCACTTCTCCACGACTCAGGATTCAGAATTCGCCGGCAGTTCAGCGGCTATGAGCTCGCTCCCTTCATCCCGGGAAGAGACACCTGTCTGTTCATCGAGGCTGATCTATACTGATCTGTAGTTATTCAGACTTGATCTGACATAATTTGGGAGACAGTTCCGAGCTAATTTTACACCTTGTTGTTACGTATACTCAGGAA
>JAHJKP010000005.1 GCA_018821985.1 Pseudomonadota bacterium | reverse complement strand
TGATCATCGCCAGCTACGGCCTGCTCGGTCACGGAGTGGAGCTCTTCCCCGAGTCCGAGCCGAACCGGGCCTTCGTCGAGATCAAGGCAGCGGAAGGGGCCAATCTGGAGACCTCAAACCAACTGGCACTGGCGGTGGAGAAGGTCGCCCGCCAGGAAACGGACCTGGAATTCGTCGTCGGCGAGGTTGGCGTTGCCGCAAGCGGCGAGGTGAGCGGTGGTTCCGCCGGGCAGTCCCATCAGAGCAAAATTTCCCTGGACTTTGTCGACCGGCATGAGCGGAGCGAAGATTCGAACAGCGTGCTGGGCCGTATCCGCAAGGCGATTGGCTCCATGGCCGGGGCGGAGATCAAGGTGGAGAAGGAGAAGCATGGCCCGCCCACAGGGCCGCCGGTCAATATCGAGATCAGCGGTGAAGAGATAGGCGCCCTGGGGGCGCTGGTGGAGCAGTCCAAGGCCCTGATCAAGGATGTCCCCGGCCTGGTCGATCTCAAGGATGATTTTTCCAAGTCCAAGCCCGAGATCCGGGTGCTGGTGGACCGCAACAAAGCGACGCTGCTGGGGCTCTCCACCGCCGCAATCTCCACCACTGTCAAGGCCGCCATCAGCGGCAGCAAACTCGGGGTCTACCGCGACGGCAAGGATGAGTATGACATCGTGGCCCGCCTGCCCGAACCACGTCGTCAGAACCTCTCCGACATCGGCAGTCTGCTCATTCCCACCGTGACCGGGGCTCCGGTTCCCCTCTCCACGGTGGCCCGGATCGAGATGGGCGCAGGTTTCGGTGCAATCCGCCACCTCGATCAGAACCGGGTGGTGACCATCTCCGCCAACACCTTCGGCCGCAACAGCAACGAGGTGCTGAAAGAGGTGCAGAGCCGCCTGGCCACCCTCGATCTGCCCGCCGGCTACACGATCAATTTCTCCGGCGAGCAGGAAGAGCAGCAAAACGCCACCGCCTTTCTCGGCAAGGCCTTTGTGGCCGCAATCTTCCTTATCGCCATGGTGCTGCTCGCCCAGTTCAACTCGGTGCGCCAGATGCTGATCGTCATGAGCTCCGTCATCCTCTCACTGACCGGGGTCTTCCTCGGCCTGATGATAACCGCGACCCCCTTCGGCATCATCATGACCGGCATCGGGGTCATCTCTCTGGCCGGGGTGGTGGTCAACAACGCCATCGTGCTCATCGACTACATCAACCAGCTGCGGGCAAGGGGGATGGAGCTGCGCGAGGCCCTGATCCGGGCCGGTCTGGTGCGCTTTCGCCCGGTCATGCTCACCGCGATCACCACCATCCTCGGTCTGCTGCCCATGGCCGTGGGGGTCAGTTTCGACTTCCGCAGATTCGCCTGGGAGATCGGCGGCGAATCAGCCCAATGGTGGGGGCCGATGGCAGTGGCGGTGATTTTCGGTCTGGCCGTGGCAACCCTGCTGACCCTGGTAGTCGTACCCGTGCTCTACTCCCTGTCGCAGACGGTTTCCTTTGTGAGGAGCCAACCTGAGCGGGACCCGGCAAAATGACGCCACAATAATGGATTAAGGAAATTAGTTCAGTATCGAGTAGAAGGTTATAACAGGAGAAAAGAGCAAAGGAGGGGTTGCAGGAGATCGGAGTCAAGGACTCCGATCTCCTGCAGGTGGTGTTCGGACTTAGTCAGCTTCAAAAAAATCTTCTTTGGCGGCACCACATTTGGGACAGACCCAGTCTTCCGGAACGTCTTCCCACGCGGTACCTGGTTCCACTCCATGCTCATAATCTCCTTCTGCAGGATCGTAAATATAGCCGCAAGGGCATTCCCACTTTTGCATGACACTCCTCCTTTTTTAGAAATGATTAACAAATTCGAATTTGTTTTATAAGTATAAGGTTTATTTTCGTACTGTTAAGAAGATGGTAGCTCAATAACATGGTTGAGAATCTCAGCCATCCTTTGTCCAAAATCATCCATTATCTATTTTTTAGATTTCTTTTCCATTACTTCCTGGGCCCAGGACAGGGCGGCCATGGCCTGGGGAAAGCCTATCGTGGTAATCAGAAGCAGCAGGGTGTGAGAGATCTCCTCGGGACTTGCTCCCACCTCCAGTGCCCTGCGGGTATGGGAAGTCACCGATCCTTCCGACTGTTTGGCGGCGGCTGCCGCCAACTGGACCAGATGCGAGGTCTTCTCATCAAGGGGGCCGGCCGTGCGCAGCGTCGTGCCGAGACTTGCAACGACTGTCATAACCTCCGGAAACTGCTTGCTCACCTTCTTGTAAAACGACGGTTTGCTTTTCTCAGACATGGATGTCTCCTTGTACAAATTGTTGCAAGATGGATAGCCTAAAGAAATTTTCAGCCCCCACCCTACTTGAAGTGGCATCTTCCTCGATTCTGCTGATGATATAATTTCTATTACGATCTTCTGTCAGTTCTATGATATGAGGCGGAAAAAAATCAAAGAGTCTGGACAGATTGAATACAGGAAAAAACGCTAAGTCCAGGATTAACTTTTTTTAGAGGTAATAGTGTGAAACGATGAAAGCTGCCGCGTTACCTTATCGCTTTTGCATTTCGGACAGGTAAATTTTTTCTTTTCATACTCTGAAATAGTCATGGCTAAGGTAAAATTATGATCGCAGTTTTGGCATATGAATTCGTATACGGGCATTGGCAATCTCCTTTTCCGATGTTAATTTTTCAGGGTGAAGTTCCGAAAGATTAAACAGTTCACCCCGACAAATGTTTGTCAAACCGATTTCAATAAGTTGCACTTACAATTTGAGCTCCGAAACAGAAAAACCTTATATCGTCAGAAATTTGTTAATGCTGTCGTTTATTTCAGAGGTGTTCTGGAATCGGAGATGATTGCCTTGGGGTAAATGGAACTCCTTCAGACATTCAGAAACCAAATCACCCCAGTCGGAAGAGTCTTTACCTTCTATCCAAGTGAAAAATTCATTGCCTGGCTTACCCTCAGTCGTGTGAATAATCAAAGCATTCAGATAGGGCAGATCGTTTTCGTAACAATAATCGCCAAGAATACAAGCATAATCTCTTAAATCTTCAAGAGGGATTCCAAAAGCCTTGTTTAACTCGTTGTATTCAACAAATCTTTTTTTCTCCGCTGCAACCACCATAAACCGAACAAGAATATTGAATTTTTCAGGGCTCAGCATTTCTTTTGTAAGGTTTCTCCGTTTCATGGTTTTTCTCCTAATATAGACATGTTTATCTAGTTCTAAATGTCACCACAGAATAATGACCTTTTTATCGTTCTGCATGGCCGCGCGTATTTTTTCCATATGACGCAGGGCGGCGATTTCTCTTTCAATATCACCCTGACGGACAGACAGCTTTTCGGCAAGTTCGGTAAGGCTCAATCCACCGGATTTCTTGATCAGGTCGATGATTTTCTGCTGAAGGCTTCCACCCTGTTCCGTTGTATCTCCCTTCTCTTTGGCAAGGCCAGCACTGCGTACTGCCCAGGGATCACAGGTTCGCGCCGGAGACAAGGCATCCATGTAGCAGTCATCGCACAATAACTGTCCATGAAATTCTCTTCCCTCACCCTCTTCAATCTCTGCCTGGCAATTTTGTTTTTGACACAACATGGTCAACTCCGTTTCATGAAAGGTTAAAGAGTCCAATTGAGTTTGCCTGTTTGCGTTTGGGAAACTGCTCCGATATCTTATTTCTGCTTATTCGACTGTTTCATTCCTGGGTTTACAACCTTCCCAACAGTTTTGGCTTTTTTCCGTTTCTCACTATAGGCCGTCTCATTCAACTCTGATTCCTGCTTGAGCTTCACATAATTCCCATAGTGTTCCGGCTGCAGTTTACCGTCTTCTATTGCCTGTAACACCGCGCATCCAGGTTCTTTGGTGTGGCTGCAATTGGTGAAGCGGCAACTGCCAGCTATTTTTTGAATATCATCGAAGATATCATTGATTCCTTCGCTCACCCCAAAAGTTCCGATCTCCCGCATTCCCGGCGTATCGATAAACATGGAACCCTGCTCAAGAACAATAAGTTGACGACGTACGGTCGTGTGTCTCCCTTCTCCGGAATCACTGACTGATCCTGTTTTCAAGGTATCCTGGCCACTGATCTGATTAATGAGAGTTGACTTGCCAACTCCTGAGGAGCCGAGGAGACAGTATGTTTTCCCAGGGCCCATAAGCTCTTTGATTTGCTCGAGTCCAGATCCGGTTACATTGCTGACAGCAATAATCCTGGTATTGATCCCTCCACGACGAATTTTTGAGATTAATTGTTCCAATTCGTCCGCAGTGACCAGATCCGTCTTGGTGAGAACAAGCAATGGTTCGACATGACCTTCATTAGCCATCACCAGATAGCGTTCCAGTCTGGCCACATTAAAATCGTAATGGCACGATTGAACGATGAAGGCGACATCAATATTGGCCGCGATCATCTGCAACTCGATGTTCTTGCCGGCTGATTTCCGATGGAGAAAGGATTTTCTGGGCAGAACCGTATGGATGCTCGCGGAATCTTCAGAGTCGTAATGCACACAGACCCAATCTCCGACGCAAGGCATATTCATAGTCGATTCGGTAGAATTCAGGAATTTACCTGTTGCCCTGGCGGGTACCTCCCCCTCCTCATTCCTGACCACATACCAGCCTCGATCAACCGCCGTTACCCGGGCAATTCGTTGTTCAGGCAGACAGAGTTTACTGGCCCGCTCTTGAAACCAGGGGTCCAATCCAAGTTTAATCAATTCCATGGGGATACTTTTCATTTTTCAAATTACGGGAACACCCTGCATAACAAATGCCAACCAGATCAAAATGCTGATGAGCTTATGATTTAAACCAATTTACCCGAGAAACTCTTTTTAGCAAACAAGGAAGGCACGAGCGATTTGGTAGAGCCGGGAGAAAGCGATCTGGACGATCATGAGGAAGTTTTCCATCCCCTGCCGCTTGCGGGAAGAGGAGGTCAACGTGCGTGAACATCGTTTGCAGGCGGAACGGATTTCACATAGACGACCAGTGGTTCCTGTATCCCGATATACTTGAATAAGCTATCCAGGCTCTGAATCTTCGCCCAGCTAACCTCTTCATCCTTCCGAATGAGTACCGCCCCGTCTTTGGCTATCGCATCTTCTGCCATCACCATACCCGGCAACAGGTCCTGATACGAAATTCTGGCTATATTGCCATGGCGGATCCACCCTTCATATGCTGCCAGGACTGATAGAAGTTCAGGGTCGTAAAGGGATTGCCTCTGAAGAATGGCTAACGCGGAAGCATGAGACTCTCCATAGCCGAGTAAGCAGTCATAGGCAAGGGCTATCTGCAGTATTTGAGCACCGACCCGCACCTCATCACGGAGAAGGGCTTCATGATCACCGTCCCACTTTTCCCTCGGGGGCTTCTGCATGCCGATGATCGCCGCCACCTTTTCCAGACGTGGAATCTGCTTAATGAGTTTTTCGGCGATTTGAGGATGACTTTCACACATCTGCCGCTCTTCTGCACCTAGCGGTACGCCGGCATGGTATTTTTCCAGAACATCCCTGGGCAAGGTAACACATCCGACCTGAGATAAAAGGGCAGCAATCTCTATCTGCCACTTTTTGCCTATAGCCAATCGTTCCGCCATATAAACTGCTATCTCACGCAACCGATAGCTGCTGCGAAAAGCCGAGGCATTGGCAAGGCCTAAGAGTTCACAAAGGACCTTGATACTGTTCTTCAAGGTATTATTGAGCAGATCTCGTTCTGCCTGCAGCAGTTCATACTGCCTCAACCCTTGCCGCAGGGCAAACTCAAGCACTGAAACGCTGCAGGGTTTGGTAAGGAAACGAAAAATCTGACCGGTATTCACAGACTCAATGGCATTCCCCAGATCCGCATGACCGGTGAGCATGATTCTGATCGTCTGCGGATAGAGGGATTTAACCTTGGCCAGAAGCTCAATCCCCCCCATCCCCGGCATAGACATATCGGAGACGACCACAGCACAGGGCCCCTTTGTCTTGAGAAGCTGGAGCGCTTCCTCTCCACTTGATGCGGTCTGAATGGTAAAAGAGTTCCGTAATTTCCGAACTATAGCCTCGAGAACATAGGGCTCGTCATCAACAAGAAGAATCGTTTCACTACCCATGGTCTGACTCCCCGGGGAAAATATGGCTGCAAATCACATCAATATTATATCAGGTTGATAGTCTATCACAAACCCTGATGATGAGGATACAATGCAAGTAAAATGAAGGTGAAAGCTTATAGCAGTTTGACACATAGAATGATGGAAAGCAAACTCCGTTTGCTCTTTTTCGTTTTGTTGGCGGCCTTTATTCCTGCAGTAGATCTCTCCCGCACAGAGAAGAGAGAAACGAAGGGATTCCAGGAAGAAGAGAACAACCAGCGCGAGAACCAATTGCGAGCGGAACAGTTGGAGACCACTTACAAGATGCACCTTGCAGAGACCAATTGGCGAGAGAAACAAAAACCAGTTACGCGAGTACAACCCGATTGCGTCCCAAGTCTTACCCTTTTCACCCAACCCGACCACATCATATTGGTCATTCGCTGCTTGCGTCAGGCAGGATGATCCGCACTTTTTCAACCAGATGATCGGGATAGTAACTCTCTTTTGCCTTGCGCAGGCCTGGAATCCCGAGATCCTGCTCCCGGTTGACATAGGTAAACCCGGCGAGGTTGTTTCCGGCAAACCACTGATTGATCAACTGGCCCAACCCTTGAAACTGAGGCATGGCCTTCTCAAAATGGCAGACCGCGGTTGAAGGATTGAGCGCCTCACCGACGGTAAAGGCCTCAATGATCCCCTCAATGCGGATGGCACCGCCGGTCAAACCAAATTCCCGATAGTGGCACAGGGTTTCTTCTATTGCCTGATATTCCCCGCACAGCCCTGGCTCGGCCTTGCAATCCCGGGCGGCACACCATCGCTCCTGCATGGCCAGACATTCGGCAACTGTTTCCGGGGTGATGAATTCATACTGGCAGGGATACGCGGCCAGACACTGGTTGATATGATTGCGTTTTTTTGTGAAATTCCTGCCGGCGAGGCTGGCAAGGTCCTCCCGGCGGTAGACATAATCAGCGTTGTCCCGATCGACGACCACTGTGGCGCCGGGGAGCAGGGAAAGATCCGTGATCATAGTCTTGGGAAAACGATCCATTCCCCTTATCTGGCTGCCGTACTCACGTAAAACATCGGCTGGGGATGCAGGACCGACGGGGTTTCCCAGGATTATCAGCCCCATCTTGGTCTCGGCAAAAAAGATGAGTGATTCTTCGAAGATATCTATCCAGATCGGCCGGGTGCTGCGCCAGGCATAGAGATTGGTGAAGGTCAACTCAGAGATCTCAGGGGGAAAACGCCGGAGATATTCGCTAACAAAGAGCCGGTCGTCAAGGGAAAGCGGGCGCAGGGTCATGGAATTCCTGTAAGGATGGTAACAAGGTCACTCTAAAAGCAGTGGGATTTGTGTAGCTATCTGGAAAAGATCGATAATATTTTTGTTTCATTAAAGATTGGCTGAGAATGGTACATAATTTAAAGTCCTCCATTCCCCCCACAAATGAAACCACCGACATAATATGGAAGGGATACAGTGAGGAGGTTATAAATACCGTTACAAAGAGTTGTGCATCCGACTGCACCGAGTGAAGAAAACTGAATACAGTCGACCCCGCACAATGTGGAGCTCCAACTGTCTGTCCCTGTTCGACAGCCCCAAAACAGACCAAGGTTCCCCTTCACACCAAAAATATCTACATTTTTTAATATATAGATATTTTTTAAATCTCCATCGCCAACTACCATGCCTGACCCGTCATGGTACCCCTTGCTTATTGTTTGATTAGAAGTCGTTGGCGTTATAACCTGTTTGCCGATATTAGGCATGGTGCCATGGACACCCACGGCATACTGGTTGGAAAAAGTCTTACCCGCAAGCACATCACTGGCCACAGCATTACCTGTGGCCTCACCTCTCCCTAAAGGCACAACCACAACTCTGATGGTTTCGTCAGCTGAAACAGAACAAGCAAAGATACAAATTGTAACCAGGAAGATAACGGATACACTTCTCTTCACCCTTCCCTCCTAGCTGGATTATGTCTAAAAAAAGACACAGCTACAAATTGGCAGTCTGTCTTTGGGATATGGCAATATCTTGAAATTGGGCGTATCGTTTCTTTCTCTACCATTACGCTAACGGCAGAAAATTTAATAATCGGGGTAAAAAAGTAAATTCCTTCCCCTCAAGGAGAAGCCACCTCACCGATGAGAATCTCGACACGATTCCTGCCCTGCTTCTTCGCCTGATAGAGCGCATCATCCACCCTTTTCAGGAGAGACTTCATATCATCCTGTGATTCGAAGGCGGTGACTCCGAAACTGACCGTCATTTTGTTTACCTTGTCGAAGTGATACTCGGCGATTGCCAGACGCAGCTTCTCGGCCGTGTTTCTGGCGGACTGGATGTCCGATTGCGGCATCAGCACCATGAATTCTTCCCCCCCCCACCGCCCCACGATATCAGTGACACGGATATTTTCCTTCACCAGTCCGGTGACGGCCTGCAACACATAGTCGCCGACATCGTGACCGAAGGTATCATTCACGCGCTTGAAATAATCAAGATCGTACATGGCCAGCGCCATGGGTGATCCATACCTTTTTGCTTGATCCATCTCTCTCATCAGGATCGCAGTGAACTCCCGGCGGTTAGCGATGCCTGTAAGACTATCGGTGGTGGCGAGGAGATAGATTGCCTCCTCGTCCCGTTTTCGTTGTGTGATGTCCGTAACATAGATACGAATGAGCTTAACATCATGAACGTAGGAAATATGCAGTTCATACGTCGCGTCATCTATCTTTACCTCATCGACTATCTCTCCTTGCATTTTACCTTGCCGCAAGGCGTAAATCTGCTCCACGGTGTTATGCAGCAAAGGATGTGACTGGCCAAGCGTACTCAACTTGGGAAACAAGCTCTCAGCTGCCGGATTGAGATAGGAGATCTTCCCGGCAGAGTCAAGTTCGATCACCGGACTGGGATGCAACGTGGGAAATGAGGCCAGACGGAGGATTTCCTCCTGCGCCTGTTTACGCTCAGTGATGTCACGGTCGACGCCACGATAGCCGGCAAACTTCCCATTCGAATCAAAAAAAGGAACCCCGCTGCTCTCAAGAACCACCAGCCGGCCATTCTTATGAAGACTGGTATTCTCCAAGGCGACGAGAGGCTGCTGTTTTTTAAAAATCTCGGCGAAGATTTCAGCGACGCGTTGCCCCTCTGCCGGCGGCATTAAGTCAATTGGCGACTTGCCCAGCACCTCTTCCTGTGTGTACCCAAGCAGGGTTTCGACTCTGGGGCTGACATAGGTATAGCGACCGTTCTGGTCCACTTCCCATATCCAGTCGCTCGTCGACTCGACCAATGCACGGAACTTCTCTTCGCTCTGCTGAAGTGCAGCAGATGTACGCTTACGCGCGGTGATATCACGCACGACGCACAGTCCATAGGGCTTGTCGAGATTAACAAATCCCACGCTGACCTCTACAGCATAAATAGATCCATCCTTGCGCCGGTGACTCGTTTCAAAGCGTGCAGCTCCCGATTTCTTTTTCTGCTCCTCGATAAATTTATAGCTATCGGGGTTCAATCCAGCATCAATATCGTAAAGGCTCATGGACAGAAGTTCTTCCCGGCTATAGCCCAGATCACGACAGGCAGTCTCATTCACTTCAAGGAATCTTAACGTTAAGGGATCGATTACCTCAATAGCGTCGCTGGAATGATCCAATAATTTACGCAAGAGACTAAGCTCGATATTCGCCTTTTGCAGAGCACCTGCCTCTACTTTGTCCTCGGTGAGGTCATCCATTTGGGAGTTCCTTATGTGCTGGGTGACACAAAAAAATATTTTTTC
This sequence comes from Pseudomonadota bacterium, assembly GCA_018821985.1. Lineage (GTDB taxonomy): Bacteria > Desulfobacterota > Desulfobulbia > Desulfobulbales > Desulfocapsaceae > UBA2270. Next base: position 29,798 of record JAHJKP010000005.1, on the reverse strand, counting down.
AAACCAGGATCAAATCGTACACAATAAGACTATCAAAATAGCAAACTGCAAGTCAATGGTTATCCAATTCAATTTCCCGTTTATGCACAGTATTCTTGCAGCCATTGACACCTTTTACACATGACATTCCAACACCTGTTTTACCTTGAATGCCATGATCGCAACTGTTCTTCCGTATTGTTATCATTTTATGATAGTATTAAGGCGTGTAAGATTAAAAAATACTGAAGATGGCCATCAGAGTGTAAACACCCCAGGCCATGCTTGGGCGCAAACAAGAGTGGCACAAACTGCGATCAAGGGGATAAACGCGATGTTAATTCCAGAAGGGTATCCAGGACGGATCTTCAGGGGCACCTACTCACCGGCCTTGCGCCAACACGTGTTGCGCAGCATCGAACGGCTTGAGAATTTTGAGCGGCTTGGACTCGCGCCCTTGCTCTATATGGCAGCCTGGCAGGAGCAGGAAAAGGTAATCTGGTACGAATTTGTCGGCCAACGTTTTCTCCGACTTCTGGACTGTCCCGCTGACCAGGCCGCAGCCCGTTTCCGTTCCCTGGTTCTTGACCAACGAACCTATAGCTCCCAAGAAGGCGATCTGGACGTCCATGAGGAGATTATCCCCTCTGACCGCTTACGAGAAGATGAGCACAACCTGCGCCAACACCGGTTGCAGGCTGGACGGATGGAAGCCATCTACAAGATGAACCTTGCCGGAACCAGCTGGCTCAAGGATAGCTCTATCCTTGAGATATGGCCGGCGGACGGGATCTGTCTCTCCTTTGGCTGCCTGCTTGATGTCTCCAAAGAGATGGAACAGAAGGATCAAATCCACAGGGAGAATATGGTAGTCCAGCGGGACAAGTCGATCCTGGTGGCAGTGGAGCGGACCAATGCCCTGAACAACATGGCGACACGGCTCTGTCACGAGATTCGCAATCCCATTGCCTCACTCGGTGGCCTGGTCAAACGGCTCCACACCATGTGTGAACCAGAGACCAAGATGGCCCGCTATCTGGAGGTGATCGAACACGAAGCGGTCAGGCTGGAAAAGATCCTGGCCGGATTCGTCGCCTATACCCGCTCCCTTGAACTACGCCGGGAGGCGGTCGAGCCCAGGACCCTGCTCAGCTCGGTCCTCTGTCTGCTCAAAACCGATCTGGAATCCCAGGGCATCGAACCGCTCCTCCATGATCAGACGGATCTGCCCGTCCTCTTCATTGATCGGGAACTTATGGAAGAGGCCCTTCTCCATATTGTCAAAAACGGGATCGAGGCATTGCCGGCAGGGGGAACGATTGAGTGTTTCCTCGAAAGCACGGAGGGTGCATTGCGGATCAGGATCCGAGACCATGGCGGCGGGATCCAGGAAAACCTTCGGGCGCGAATCTTTGAACCCTTCTTCACCACCAAGATTTACGGAGCGGGACTCGGCCTCTCCATGGCCGACAAGGTGATCCGGATGCATGGCGGCACCCTGAGCCTTCAAGCTGGCCAGGAACGCGGAACAGAGGCGATCATCCTTCTGCCGGAGCAAGAAACAAGCGGAGGATTAATTCGTTGACAAGATATTTCCCCTGACATACGGATAAAAACAGATATCATATCCAGGGTGATGGACCTGCAGGACAAGAGGGACAATATTTTCTTTCATTGAGGATCGCCGAGTGCCACAGACAGTCCTGGATCACACCAAAATCCCCATTCACGCCATAGATGTCTATTATTTTTAAATTCAGATCACCAGGGGTGAAAAGCAATTTACCTACATCTCAATGAGACGCCACCTCAGCGGTCAGAATCTCGACACGATTCCTGCCCTGCTTCTTCGCCTGGTAGAGCGCCTCGTCTACCCTTTTCAGAAGTGACTTCAGATCATCCTGTGGTTCAAAGGCGGTGACTCCGAAGCTTACCGTCAGTTTATTCACCATATCGAAGTGATGGCCGGCGATTGCCAAGCGGAGCTTCTCAGCCGTGTTTCTGGCGGACACGATGTCCGATTGCGGCATCAGCACCATGAACTCTTCTCCCCCCCACCGCGCGACGATATCTGAGGAGCGGATATTTTGCTTTACCAGCCTGGTAACGGCCTGCAATACATGATCGCCGACATCGTGACCGAAGGTATCATTCACGCGCTTGAAGTAATCAAGATCGTACATGGCCAGCACCATGGGTGAGCCATACCTTTTTGCTTGATCCATTTCTCTCATCAGGATCGCAGTGAACTCCCGGCGGTTGGCTATTCCTGTCAGGCTGTCAGTGGTGGCGAGGTGATATATTTTTTCCTCATCCCGTTTGCGTTTGGTGATGTCCATAACATAGATACGAATGAGGTTGACATCCTGAATGTAGGAAATATGCAATTCATACGTTGCTTCACCTATCTCAACCTCATTGACCGCTTCTGCATGCTCTTTACCTTGCCGCAAGGCCTCAATCTGCTCCCCCGAACAATGCAGCAAAGGATGTGACGGCCCAAGTGCACTTAACTCGGGAAACAATCTCTCGGCAGCCGGATTGAGGTAGGAGACCTTCCCGGCAGAGTCAAGTTCAATCACCGGACTGGGGTGCAATTTCGGAAATGATGCCAAATTAAGAATTTTTTCCTGTGCCCGCTTGGACTCGCTGATGTCCTGTAAGGTGAACTGCAAAAACTGGCACTGACCGACATGAAACCTCATCAGTTGAACCTCAGCGTCCCACAACTCTCCGTCGGGGCGCTGGTGGAGCCACTCGAAAACCACCACCTCTCCAGCCAAGGCTTTTTCAATGTAAAATCGGGCCTTCTCCGCTGAAGGAGTGCCATCGTATTGCACTGGCGCCGAAACGTCTAGCGGGGTTTTGCCAAGAACTTCTTCGCGTGATGGAAAACTGTAAATATATACTGCCGCCGAATTGCAATCCACGAACTGGAAAGTAACGGCATCCATCACCACAATGGGCAACACCGAACTGTCAAATACCCGACTGCGGAACTCCTCGTGCTCTTGTATATTTTGCTGCTGCTGCAAGAGCAAGGACTGCTTTACCACCAGTTTCCGGTAGATAAGCAATACACTTATTCCCAAGAGCAAAATTACCCCACTGGCAAGCAGGGACACCATCAATTGCCAGCGATAGCGTGTCCAGACGTCTTGCAGAGTAAATGGGGGCGCCACATCGAAAGGCGGCATACGCAGTTCCCGCAACACCTGTTCCACAGAACTGTAGTCGGCAGGCACGACAAAACCATGTATGCCCATCGCGCGTGTGGCGGCTTTGTTTTCGTCCAACTCAAAAAGCACTGCAACGACATGTCTGGCGAGGTTTTCGTCGATATGTGGCATGGCGGCAAACGGCCACTCCGGATAAAGCCGGGTGGAAACCTGGAACGGGAAATCAGGGAAATCCTGACGATTGATAATTTTGAGTTTTTTGGTATCCAGCTTACCTTCCCGTACCATCCCTTCCAATACGCCGCTACGGACGAAACCGACATCGGCATGACCGGCCAACACTGTCTCAACGATCTGGTCATGAAGAAGACCGGTGATCAGATTGACGTCTTGCGGCAGACGAATCCCCACTCGACTCAGTTCATAGGCCCGCATCTGATAGGCGGCCCCCTGGGATTCTGTGACTGCGGCGACGCTTTTGCCCCTGATGTCGCTCAACGAGTTGATATCGGCTTGTCCAGCCCGACCGAAAATGACTCCGCCAAAAACAGTGAGGGACTGGCCAGTTCCATCGGAATCCAGGGTGGCGAGTGGCGAAGACAATCCATTACGATTTCTCAGCAGCACGTAATGTTCGGCATTGGTCAATACGAAATCCAGCTGGCGGGCAGCAACAACCTGATCCAATTCTGAATAGCTCAACGCCAGCACCACAAAATCACGCTCCGGCATGGCCTGTTTGAGCACGACTGTCAAAGATTGCCATCGCGCCAGTGCTTGTGCTTTGGTGGGGAAGTCAATTACACCGATTTTTACCGGTTCCGCACCGTAGGTCGGGATGGGTGATTGTGCTGCGCTGGCCAGGTAACTGAGCAGCATCAGTATGAAAAAGAATGGTTTCATGTGCATAAACCTATCCACAATCAGTGTTATATTGGCTGAGTTGTATATGGAAGCCAGATCAAATAATAGAATGCTTAGCTAATTATAATATGAGGAAAAAGCTAAATAAGTCAAATTGGGCGGAGCTGTGCAAGCAAACAGAGGAATCCGGTTTGCCTCATTCAGACTTCTTTGCTATGATGGATCATTGATGGACTGTTTAATAACAATCAGGAATCGGACGTCGACTCCCATTTACACATGATTCCATACTACATATACCAGAATATCTGGCAAAGGTGGCAGCCATGGTCCCAGCGAGACGCACAATAACAGTATTCACTCCGGGGAAAAGATATTCAGGTGAAATTGATGTACCTAATCCTTTACTGCGCACAACTGATCTACTGAACAGCGCCAATCTGTACTGGAAAGACCCTGCCAGTAAAAGCTTCAGCGACGGACTGTTGATGTATAATGCAGTCCTCTCTATCGATGGCATTGATAACTATCAGACATTTAAGACTATCCAGATCAGGCAGCCGAATATCATCTTTTTCCATGATGGATTCGCGGAACTCGGCAACTCTGAGGAAAAGGAACGGGCTGAGAAACTTAAAGAAAAAACCCACGAAGAGAAAAAAACCATTCATCTGATAACAAAAGTCAGAGTTAACTCATTTTTTGATATACAAGCGACCTTCCACGGCTTGTTCAAGAACAAATCAAGCCAGAAGTATATCCCCTTAAGCGACGTGATCCTCCACGAAATCATCAGGCAGCAGGATAAATGGGTACAAAAAAGGGTCAAAATGGCAAATAATTTTATCGGCGTGAACTCAAGTTATATCGAATCAAGCACCTTTGTTTGAGGGATGCATAACTCTCCCCGAGCAAGCTCTATTGCCAGACATGAGATTGTCACAAATGATATCTCCCTTTATCATATTCAGCGTAAAAGAATTGTGATACAGTTATTTCCTAACGACAGAGGCTTTTGCAGGTAAGCAAGCCGAAACCGGGACTCCGGCCATGGCCGTCGCCCTTCAGTCAAAATGATTCAACTCCGTTTTTGACTTTTACCAGAGGCTCATCCTTCATGCTTACACTCTATAATTTTGCCCAACTCATCTTTCTGCTCATTACTTTCCCCTTCCTGCTGGCCTTGGTACTGCTGACTCCCAAGTACCGCCTGCGGACCTGGAAGCGTCTTGGGTTCGGCCTCAGATCACAGGTTAAACAGAAGAGGGGAGAGCGCAAGACCATCTGGATCCATGCCCTCTCCGTTGGGGAAGTGACCTCTGCCCTGCCGCTCATCTCCGGCATCCGGAACCGCTTCCCCGATGCATTTCTGGTCTTTTCCGCCTCAACCAGTTCCGGGGCCAAGGTCGCGGAACAACTCATGGCCGACCACGCTGATCTCCTGATTCCCTTTCCGCTCGATATCCTTCCGGTGACTGTCTCTTTTGTAAAACTCATCCAACCTGATCTTTTCATCCTTATAGAAACCGATTTCTGGCCCAATATTCTGACCTGTCTGCAACGAAAAAAAATCCCGGTCATGCTGGTTAATGGCCGAGTTTCTCACAAATCCATGGCCTCCTATCGACGCTTTTCCTTTTTCTTCCGGCCCCTGTTTCAAATCTTTCACCACCTCTGCATGCAGACCGAGACCGACCGGGTCAACATGATTGACCTGGGAGTAGCCGAAGATCGGGTCCTCACCCTGGGAAACCTAAAATTCGACACCCCTCTCATCACGGGCAGCACAAAGTTGCATGAGGAACCTATGGTCCTGCCTGACGACAGTTTGCTGCTGATCGCCGGTTCAACCCACAAAGGCGAAGAGGAGATCATCCTCTCTGCCTTTGTCAGGCTTAGAGCAGCATACCCCAATCTTTTTCTCATTATAGCCCCAAGAGATATCAGCCGGGGCAAAGAGATTCAAGAGCTGGCCGAGACCAAGGGTATCAGCAGCAACTGTCGCTCCGAGAAGACCAAGTGCAGCCAGAAACTTCTCATCCTCAACACCATTGGCGAGCTGGCCGACTGTTACCGTTTTGCCGACATTGCCTTTGTGGGTGGGAGTCTGCGACATAAGGGAGGGCACAATCCCATTGAACCTGCAGTCATGGGTGCTCCGGTACTCTTTGGCCCCCACATGGAAGACTTTGCCGAGATCAGCCAGGATCTCCTTACCGCCGGCGGGGCCATAAGGGTCGGTGGTGAAGAGTCTCTATTTCAGGCTGCCGACACCTGGTTGTCCGATGTCCGGCTTCGGAAAGAGGCAGGTCTGGCTGCCCTCAAATGCGTGGAGAAACAGCAGGGCGTCATTGAGCGCCATCTGCAACTGATCCAAGCAATACTGTGAGCAGGGCATCTTCTTTCCTTTCCACACACCTCCTGCTGGTTGTCACTTTCTTTTTCGCCCTTGGTATCAGTCTCGCCCTGCAAATCAACTTCATGCAAGGCCGGATTTTCCTCCTGCCCCTGTTCACAGGTAGCTGTGCCCTGTTCAGTCACCTGCGCAGACATCACCAAACAACGCTCTTTCTGCTCCTGCCCTTTATCGCCAGTCTCGGCTTTGTCCATGGCACCCTTGCCGGCAGAGAACCGCCATCGCCCAACAACATCTTTCATCTGATTAAACAGGAACAGGAGGCAATCCTGCTCTGTACCCTGACGAAGATGCCGGGATTTAATGGTGAGAACAGCAGCCTGCTGGTTGAGGCCCACTCTCTGCGGCTGAAAGACAGTACGGATTATAACGCTGCACACGGTCTGGTACAACTGAAGCTCAAGGCCCCCTGGCCAAAAAACCTGCTGCCAGGCGACCAAATCGCCATCCGCGCCAGACTGGATCGTCCCCACACCTTTCACAATCCCGGCAGTTTTGACTACCCCACCTTTCTGGCCCGGCAGGATATTCGCATAACAGGCTGGATCAAATCTCCGTTGTATATCTACCGACTGGATGAGCATCCTACATTCCTGCACCAGGCGCGCTACCTGCCAGAGCGGCTCCGCAGCCGAATCGGTTCCTTTATTGAGCAGACAGTGACAACACCCGATATCAGCAGTGTCTATAAGGCGCTGCTGATCGGCGACGTTTCAGGGATAAATCAGGAAACCCTTGAGGCCTTCAAAGGATCGGGCTGTCGACACATCCTTTCTATTTCAGGAGCCCATTTGTCCATCCTGGCCACCTTTCTTTTCTTCATTATTTACTGGCTGCTGAGAAGATCAGAATATCTCATCCTCCGCTATCCGGTGAAAAAAATCGCCGCCGGACTCTGCCTGCTGCCCCTTGCCATTTACACCCTGCTGGCCGGTGCCAATACCCCGGTTATTCGCGCCATGATCATGGTGACCGTGTTCATGGTCGCCCTCTGTGCCGACAAACGAAAATCCCTCTTTATCCCCCTGGCCCTGGCCGCGCTCCTTATCCTCCTCTGGGATCCGAACAGTCTTTTTACCGCCTCCTTTCAACTCTCTTTTATGGCGGTCGCCTCCATTGCGCTTGTATCTCCGATCCTTACCAGACTGGTGACAGCAAAAGAGAGAAAAGAAACCTTTTACCAGAGGATGAGAAGTCGTCTTTGCCAATTCACCCTAGCTGCCCTGACCGTATCCATGGCCGCCACCATCGGAACCGCTCCCCTGCTGCTCTCTTATTTCAACCGGATCTCCGTGGTTGGTCCCGCCGCCAACCTACCGGTTGAATCCCTGATCTGCTTGTGGAGCCTGCCCCTCGGTTTTCTTGCTTGCCCGCTTATCTTTATCGCCCCGCCTGCCGCCGCTCTGTTCCTGCACCTTGGTTCCATTGGCCTGATGCTCTCACTGAAGGTAACCACTTTCTTCAGCAATCTCCCCTTTTCCTCTCTCTGGCTGCCGACCCCATCGCTCACTCTCATCGTTCTTTATTATGCAGCCATCCTCGTTGCCATATCCGGAATTCCCGTCAGCAGAAACACCAGGATTCTTAGCGCCGGCACCTGGGTCTTGAGTATTTTCCTCATTATTTTTCCACCTTCCGAACTTCTGAAACAGCGGGTCAACACCAGCGATATCACCTTTCTCGACGTAGGCCAAGGTAGCTCCACCTTCCTCCAGCTCCCCGCTGGCAGACGTCTGCTCATCGATGGCGGCGGTGCAACTTCTCCCAACTTCAATGCCGGTGAGGACATCATTGCCCCTTTTCTTTGGCAGAGGGGAATCAAGCACCTGGACGCCATCATTATCACCCATAGCGACTCGGATCATTACAACGGCATCCCTTTTCTGCTGCAACGCTTCCGGCCGGAAATCCTGTGGATCAATGACCGTAGCGGACATGAGAAGGCCTGGCGGCAGATGTTGGCACTGGCCGACCAGCTCCATATCCAGATCAGGATACCACGGCCAGGGGAGCAACTGATCGAGAGCGGGAAGGCAGAGGTTGTCCACCTGGGAAATCCAGGAGAACCTGACGGGGCCAGATCCAACGATCAGAGCTTGATCCTTCGTTTTGCCCACGCCAAGCTTTCCTGTCTATTTGCCGGAGATATCAGCCACAAGGTGGAGTCGCAACTGGTCGAAAAGAGCTTGCCGCTCCAATCGACCCTCCTGCTCTCACCGCACCATGGTTCCTCAACTTCCAACTCCGAAAAATTCCTCAAGACGGTCAATCCAGATACGATCGTGGTCTCAGCGGGTCGATTCCGGCCCGATCATTTCCCAACCCCTGAGGTGCGAAAGCGTTGCCTTGACTTAGGGATCAAGATGTTGATTACCGCTGAACAAGGGGCTATCACCTTCACAGAACCCTGACCGGTCAGCAAACCATTTTTCCTGTGCAGAGCAAATTGTATTGACCAGGCCCACATTTTCCATTTATATACTCTCCAACCTCACAATTACAATATCCATTCACAGGCTAGGGACGGCCCAGTATCGCAGGCGCCAAGGACGGTGCAAGAGCGACCAACATTGGAAAAAATCATGGCCTCAAAAACGAAGAAAGCAAAAGCAAGCGCAGCACTGGTAGCAGAAAAATCGGAAGAAGCAATGATTGCGGGGATTCTGGAAGGCAGCCCCGATGGGATCGGCGTGGTTGTTGTCCGACTCGAATGCGGCTGTCGGAAGATGGCGGCAGTGGCAAAAGATGGAGAACCAGCCTCAAAGGTTATTATCTACCGGGATCAGGCTGAAAGCATCTGTGACAAATGCAAGGCAGACAATGGCGATTTCATGCGGGTCACCGAGACCTTCATCCACTGGGTTCAACCTGAGCCAACAGAGGAAGAGAAAGAGATAATCAGTGCCAAGGTCCTGGGGACGACTCCCCGCACCAATTGATCACGAACTGTTGATGACAAACGCTTACTTGCCGCGTGGCGCGTCCTGGACGATCTGCGGATCTTTACTGTTCCTGCTGCTTCTTGTCGGCTGCGCCAGAGACGAGCAGCAGCAGGCGGCAATTAAGATCAGCCAGAAACCAACGCAGGGTACCGAATGCGGTGACATGCTGACTGACAGGCCCACATCTGCTCACAGCCAGCTGGAAGAAGATGAAGCCCTGGACACCAGTTCACCGTCTGATTCTGTTGCCGCAGCCTCTAGCGGGCCAGGCCGCTTAGCCGAAGAATGTTACCAGCTACCGCGAAGCAGTTCTCAGAAAAAAAACAAAAAGTGGTGCCGTTGCGAACCCCAGAGCCTTCCTTTTGCCCGTTGCCGAAGCGGCATCAATAGCTGCCGCACAGGATGGCATAACGGCCCATTGACCTGGTTCGCCTGTGAAAAAAAGCACGGCAACAGCTCTCTTATCCCCAGCCCCAACAGCGTTCTCATTCTGGCGGCCAATAAGCATAACATGCCCACTGGCCATGTGGCCTATATTGAGGAGGTTATTGCTGCAAAGGCCCCGCATTACCGCTTCATCTTCAGCCACACCAATTATGATCGTCAATGCAGCCTGGAGACAGACATCGTGGCCGAATATAACAGTTCAACCAGAACCATGAATATCCTCACCGGAGCCTGGAAAGACTGGGGGAAAGAGCTGCCTGTCTCCGGATTCATCCTCAGATAAATACGATATCGATCATATCCCTTCATCCGCCAACACGTTCATTCTGCCGCCGGCATCTGTTCATGAACCCCTCTGCCCATTCCGGGGTTCCATCGGCATGGACATGGGTGTACAGGGCCAGGACATTATTCATGGTCAGACCGTCACGACCTGACATGAACCCTTGGCCCCGGGTCATCTTCAAGGAAAGGTGTTCCGGCCGGCCCTGCCACTCAAGGATGGTGGAATAACGGAATTCATGCCCCTTGATCTCAGCCCCTTGGCTATAAAATGGGTTTGCACCAGCCACCTCAAAGACAGAATAGCCATGGGCCTGAGGCTTCTTGGACATCCCGAACCGAATAGGGAAGACCCCGGCCAGCGGGTACTCCTGACCTTCAATGACAATTGACTCTCCCAGATAGATCAGCCCTCCACATTCAGCATAGATGGGCAGCCCGGCCTCGGCCGCCTGCTTGATTGACTGCCGGAATCCTGCATTCGCTGCCAGTTCCCCGGCGCTGGTTTCTGGAAAACCGCCACCGATATACAAGCCATCAAGCACAGGAAGGGCGCTGGCGGTCAGGGCATCAATCATCACCAGTTCCGCGCCCAGCCGTTCAAGCGCCTCAAGATTTTCCGAATAATAAAATTGGAAGGCGGCATCCATCAAAATTCCGATCCGCAGCCGTGAAGGATTCTGCGCAAGAATCTCCGATCCGGAAGTCACCGGCCTGCCCACCGGGGCCATGATCTCTTCAATCCGCTCCAGATCAAGGTGTTCCTGCATGGTTGCCACCAGAAAATCCATGGCCGCCCCGCTGCCCTCATATTCCTGATGCGGCGTAACCCCAAGATGCCGCATGGGAAAGATATCACGCTTCATCCGAGGGACTGATCCCAAGACCGGCAGTCCGGTATACGTTTCCACCGCCTGGGTAACAATGGAGCGATGGCGCTCCGTGCCGATCTGGTTCAAGACCACCCCGCGGATATCCACCCGTTCGTCCAGTTTCTGGCAGCCAAGCACCATGGCCGCCACCGTCCGCGTGGTCTTAGTGCAGTTGACCACCAGCAGAACGGGCATCTTCAGGGACAGGGCCAGTTCCGCAGTGGAATACCCCCCTTCCGGATTCACGCCGTCATACAAGCCCCTGTTGCCCTCCACAATCACCCGGTCGGCCCCTAAAGAATGGACAAGAAAGGAGCGGCGGATCACCTCTTCATCCATCAGGAAGGGATCAAGGTTATAGCAGCTGCCGCCAGCCGCCAGTTTCAACCAGCCCGCGTCAATATAATCTGGTCCTTTTTTAAAAGGCACCACCCTTTTACCCTGACGAGCCAGCAGGGCGGTCAGGCCAACCGAGACCACGCTCTTACCCGACCCACCGGCAAGACCGGCTATGACAATTCCTTTTGTCTGCATCTCTTTTTCCACGTCTCTATTTTTATATCATTGTTCTCAAAACTGAAGCCATTTCAATGTTCCATCTTTCCATGCAAGGCCCAGGCCTTTGTATAAAGTCCATTCAACCTTTTTTCAAGCTCCAGACGATATTCCTCCAGTTGCTCATCTTGAAGTTCCGGAGGCACAAAAAGGGGCTCACCATAGAAAAAATCGACCTTGGAAAAGGGCAGCGGCAGGGCTGTTCCATCCCAGGAGCCAAAGCGTTTATAGCGGTTGCAGGACCAGGATAAAGGCAGAACCGGGACCCCGGTTTTAGAGGCCAGGATCAGAGAACCTGCCTGCACGATCCTGGGCGGCCCCTGTGAACCGTCAGCCACCAGAATGGCGTTTTTCCCCGCCCGTACAGCCCTTATCAATTTTATGACTGCCTGCATTCCCCCTTTTTTCCGGGATCCACGTACCGTTTCATTACCCAGCTTCTCAACAATCCGACTGATATACTCGCCGTCCCGGCTGGCACTGACCATTGCCACCCCGGACTCCTTGCGAAAAAAATAAAGAACATACAGGACCCCATAATGCCAGAAACTGGCAATGCAAGGAGTTCCAGCAGCCTTGATCCGATCCATATATTCCTGTCCATGGACGGTCAGCCGACAGGTGCTGAACCATATTCTGATCAACCATACAAAAACAAACGGCACCGCCTTCAGCGACACCTTATACCAGAATCCGTCTTTCATCGTCGTTATTCCTTTCTCCATGGTGCTAGCGGCACCAGGCCGTCCAATAGCCTACGCAATCTCAATCTCCAAACGACGCAAGACCTTGATTCGATCCCGCAGGGCAGCCGCCTGTTCAAAGGCAAGTTCTTTGGCCGCAGCCTGCATCTCTTTCTCCAGTTTTTTGATCTCTTTTTCCAGATCACGGATACTGGTATAAACAGGAAGTTCTTCTGCCGCCTGCAGAAGATCCGCCTGATACCCAGCCTGATAGCCGCTTTCCTGCGCATGCTGCTGCAGCCCATCCTTAATCCGTGAACAGATGGTGGTGGGGATTATACCATGTTCCTGGTTATATTGTTCCTGAATCTTCCGCCGCCGTGCCGTCTCATCCATAGTACGCTGCATGGAACCGGTGATGGTGTCGGCGTAGAAGATAACCATGCCCTCGGCATTTCTGGCCGCCCGGCCGCAGGTCTGGGTCAGCGAACGTTCAGAACGGAGAAAGCCCTCTTTATCAGCATCAAGGATGGCCACTAACGACACCTCCGGGATATCAAGCCCCTCACGCAGCAGATTGATCCCCACCAGGACATTATAGTCGCCGTTTCTGAGATCGCGGATCAGTTCCACCCGCTGGAGGGTCTTGATATCGGAATGGAGATAGCGCACCTTGACCCCCAGTTTTTCATAGTAGTCGGTCAGGTCTTCGGACATGCGTTTGGTCAGCGTGGTCACCAGCACCGCCTCATTGCGCTCAGTTCGTACTCGGATCTCCTCCAGCAGATCATCCACCTGACTGGTAGCCGGACGCACCTCGATCCTGGGATCAAGCAGGCCGGTGGGCCGAATGATCTGGGCTACAATCCGTCCTTCCACCTGCTCGATTTCATAAGGGCCGGGGGTCGCCGAGACAAAGATCACCTGTTTGATCCGGGCATTAAACTCCTCAAAGCGCAAGGGCCGGTTATCAAGGGCCGAGGGCAGACGAAAGCCGTAATCCACCAGGGTCATTTTCCGCGAGCGGTCGCCATTGTACATACCGTTCAACTGCGGCACGCCGATATGGGACTCGTCAAGAAAGAGCAGGAAATCATCCGGAAAATAATCGATCAAGTTGGGCGGCGCGGCGCCCGGCTCCTTGCCGGTCAGATGGCGGCTGTAGTTCTCGATGCCGCTGCAATAGCCGAGCTCCTGGATCATCTCCAGATCAAACATGGTGCGCTGTTCCAACCGCTGCAGCTCAACCAGGCGATTTTCCTGCTGATACCAGGCCAGCCGCTCTATCAGCTCCTCCTTTATCGCCGCCATGGCAATCTGCAAACGGTCGCGCGAGGTGACAAAATGGCTGGCCGGGAAGACCGTGTACTCATCAAGCCGCTGCAAAACTACACCCCACAGAGGATCAATCACCGAGATGGCCTCCACCGTGTCGCCAAAAAACTCGATTCGGATGGAGACCTCTTCCTCATGTACCGGGAAGATATCAATGACATCGCCCCGCACCCGGAAGGTGCCGCGATGAAAGGAAATATCATTGCGTTCATAGAGCATGAAGACCAGACGGCGCTGCACCTTCTCCATAGCGTACTCTTCATCGCGGCGCAGGAAGAGGTGCATGTTCTTGTACTCATCCGGCGAGCCCAGGCCGTAGATACAGGAGACCGAGGCCACGATCAGCACATCGCGACGGGTGAGCAGGGAACGGGTGGCGGAGTGACGCATCATGTCGATGGCGTCGTTGATGGCTGAGTCTTTCTCGATGAAGGTGTCGGAGGTGGGGATATAGGCCTCCGGCTGATAGTAGTCGTAATAGGAGACGAAATACTCCACCGCGTTATGGGGAAAGAGCTCCTTGAACTCGGCAAACAGCTGGGCGGCCAGGGTCTTATTGGGGGCAATGACCAGAGTCGGCCGCTGCACCTCCGCCACCACACTGGCCATGGTAAAGGTCTTGCCCGATCCGGTCACCCCCAGCAGCAGCTGACTGCGCGCCCCGCTCTTAAGACCGCGCACCAGGGTCTCAATAGCCTGCGGCTGATCGCCGGAGGGAGAAAAGGGGGTGACGAGTTGGAAGGGGATATCCATATTCAGGCAATACTTGTAAGTTTTAGGTTTTAAGATTTTAGTTTTAAGTGTTAAGATACCAAACAGGTTCTTCGAGGGAACGGCTTATGGTGTGCGAACATTTTAAACCTTAAACATTAAACCTTTATTTCTCAAGCAATGAATCGTTTTCCACGCCTTCCCCTGCTGCTTTACAGCTACCTGGCCACCGAGATCCTGGCTCCTTTTTTTGCCAGTTTTCTGATCATGAACTCTGTTTTCTTTCTGGTCAAGCTGATCCCCTTCCTCAATGTGGTGCTTGAGCTCAATATCGGCTTTACCGATTTCCTCCGCCTTTTTTCCTACCTCTTTCCCAACATGTTCCTCTACTCCATGCCCATGGCCGCCATGATGGGTATGATCATCGCCTTCAGCAGACTCTCCAGCGATACCGAGATTCTGGCCTTCAAGGCCAACGGAATCAGTATTTACACCATCCTGCCTCCTGTTATCATGGTTTCCATGGCCATTGCCGGTATCACCGGATACTTCTCGGTAAAGCTCATCCCCACTGGTGAGATCGCCATGAAGCAACTCTTGTTTCAACTGGCCAAAGAAAAAATAGATAAAGGGATCAAGGAAAACGCCTTCACCGAGGCCTTAGGCGATGTAGTGGTCTATGTACAATCCATCGATAATACCACTGGCCAATGGCAGAATGTCTGGGTTTCCGACATGCGGGACCAGACTGTTCCTTCCATCACCATGGCGAAATCAGGCTCGATGGTTGGCGACAGCAGGAAGATGCAGGTGACAATCATCCTGGAAAACGGCAGTCTCAACCGCCCTGACGGGACCTATACTCAAACAGTCACCTTTGACCGCTACCAGATCAACATCCCCTTGCACATTCCCAGTATTATTGACGGCACCGATGTCACCCACCAAGCCATCAGCTCCATGACCATGGAACAGTTACAACAGACAATCTCACAATTTGGCCGAGAGAGCAAAGAAGGCCGGGAGGCACTGGTGCATTTCCACAAACGGCTAGTCCTGCCGGTGGGCTGTTTTATCCTCAGCCTGCTGGGTCTTCCCCTCGGACTCCAGGCTCGAGCCGGCAGAAGCGCAATTGGCATCCCTCTTGGGCTGGGAGGATTTATCCTATATTATGTGCTGTTCACCATTGGGAAAAATATCGCAGAGGAGAGTTCACACTCCGTCTGGATGGCAATGTGGTTTCCTAATCTCGTCTTCTTTGTTTTTACCGTGATACTCCTGCGCCAGACCGCCAATGAGAGACCACTGATACCCAAAGTACTGAGTCATGCATGGGCTGCCTTGATTACCAGAGTACTCCCACCGTTCATGGAAAAATTGCGCGCATGGATCCACCTGCCGGTAAAAAAATTAATAAAAAAATCTACATTAAATCTACGACAATATAACAAGACTCCGGAAGAGCTCCTTGGCCCTGGCCACCTGACTGTCGGTACTGTCCATGGAAACGTGAAAAGCATGGCCTGTCATGTCCCTGGATGTGAGTCCTACTCCTGTCGTCAATGCACCATTGAATTCAAAAATATGGAAATAGCTCTGCAGGCAGGTTTTACCCCCTGTAATAGCTGTAAAGCCATCCTGGAAAAGCAGAGCACATTGGCATCCGACAAGACGCCTCAATAATCGCCTTCCGCCTGCCGATGGGGTTCATACTTGACACTGGGATTCAGGCCATATAAGCTGAAAAAAGAAGTTAAGAAGCTTGGCAGAACGCTGTCAGCATTGACAATAAGTGCTGACGATCACACACCATAACGGCTTGACACCCTCAAAGGCACATACGACATGAATCACCAATCCTTTCTTTTAGACCTTGTCAACAGCCTGCCTGAGATAAATGGCGCCTTTCTCTTTACCCCTCAGACAGGAATACTTTCCCAACTTATTGATGATTCAATAGGAAATTTCGATTCACTGGCAATAGGAAAAAAGATGACCGGCATTGCAGGAAAGGCCTCTGATCATTTTAATGATATCACTCATCTCCAGGCTACGTTTGACAACATAATCCTCTCTGGCCGTCTGCTCTCTGAAGAGAAATGGCTTTTTCTTCTGCATAAACCTGAGCTGTCCAGCGGCATGATTCGAATGGCGCTGCAACTGGCCTTGAACAACAGTGCCCAGGAAAACGATAGCCCGGCCATGCAACCAGAACCACAAGTTGAGAAGATAGCTGCTGCCGAGTCACCCGTCACAAAGGAAGTAATCCCCGTCGATATCGAGTCACTGATGGCCCCTGGAGCACCATTGGCCAAATTCTTAAACGCCTTACAGGATGAACTTGCCAATTGTATCGGTCCAGCGGCAATACCTGTTTTTCAAGATGTCCTGACCGCATGGTGTCAAGAATATCCCCCCGCGCTGAATACCTTGAAACACCTGATTCCTCTCCTCAACAATGAGATCGATGACAGTGAGGATATAAAAATTTTCAATAACAATATCAAAGACCTCTTCCCCCAGGAGTAGTATTATGGCCTCTGCCAAAGATTTTTCCCGCCTAGAACAGATCAATGGTGTTGCCAACTACATCCTTGTACGCGGTGATGGACAGATCATCAGCCAAAACATGGAAAATGCGGCATCCTATGCTCCAATCATCTCCACCGGCGGGACTCAGTGCGATAGCCTTAGCACGGATATGGGTGGGAATCGTTATATCCATCTCTGTATTGAACGGGAATCAGGTAACGATCTTCTGATTTTCTCACTGGGGCGCTATTATCTTGGCATCTTTAAACATCCGGAGAGTGAACGGCAGGAAATCATTGACAATGTGATCTATTTCCTCAAAAATCTCTCATAATGACGCTTTGAAAGTTACAGGTCGGGCAGAGTCTATGAAACTTCCATTCGCCAGAGAGATGCGGGAACTAGACCGGCGCGCCATAGAAGAATATGGCATCCCCGGCATGCTCCTCATGGAAAACGCGGGTCTGGGCACCGTCTTGATGATGGAGAAAGAATTGGGGCTGGCAGCGAATCATTTTGCCCTGATCCTGGTTGGTCCCGGCAACAATGGCGGTGACGCTCTGGTCATCGGACGTCACCTGCACCAGCGCGGCTGTGAGCCGATCTTTATCTTTCTGGTGCCCCCAGAGAAACTGCAGGGGGATGCGGCCACTAATCTGCACATTGTCCAGAAGCTGGCGCTTCCTCTGCATGTGCTGGACTCAGAGAAAGGTGTACATATTCTTCCAACCCTTTATCAACAACAGATCTCCCGAGGCAAACCCTGCTATGCCATCATCGATGGACTGTTTGGCACAGGACTGACCAGAGGGATCAGTGGCCACATGGCCGAGCTGATCCAACTCGTCAATGAAGAGACATTCGGTGCCTCCATTCCCCGGATTGCCGTTGATATCCCTTCCGGCCTGCACGCGGATAGTGGCAGGATCCAAGGCGCCTGCATCTCTGCGGATCATACCGCCGCTTACGGCTGCGCCAAGCCAGGCCAACTGCTCCATCACGGCCCGGAGTTCTGCGGCAGACTGCATGTCATTGATATCGGCATCCCCCCTGCGGCCTTTGAGACACTGCAGGTTCAGCAGCAAGCCGTCACCGAACAGACCATCGCTCTCTCTCTTGCCCGGATACAACGGAAAACGACATCCCACAAGGGCAGTCACGGTCACCTCCTGGTTCTGGCAGGCTCCATCGGCAAGACCGGGGCGGCCATTCTCAGTGTCAAAGGCGCCCTACGCAGTGGATGCGGACTGGTCAGCCTCTGCTGCCCCCAGGACCTCAACGCAATCTTCGAGAGCCAGCTTGTTGAGGCCATGACCATTCCTCTGCCTGCATCACGGTCGACGATTATCATGGAGGATCTCTCAATTATTGAAGAGCAGCTGCAGGGGAAAAAGGCTATGGTCATCGGTCCGGGCCTGGGCATAGCGGAAGCGACGGCCCAACTTGTACTGCACCTCTATCGTACGGTGGAATCACCCATGGTCATCGATGCCGATGCTCTCAACATCCTGGCGCAACATAGAGATCAGCTCAAGGCCCCGCCTGGCTCCCGGATCTTCACCCCCCATCCCGGTGAGATGGCTAGAATCCTCGGCATCTCCGGGGCCAAGATCCAAGATGACAGAATTGAGGCAGCGCAGTCAGCCTGTCTGCTCTTTGATCAGGGAGCCGGGTTGTGCACCGTCATCCTCAAAGGGGCGGGCACTGTCATCGTCTCAACAGGAGGTGAGGCCTGGGTCAATACCAGTGGGAATCCCGGAATGGCAACAGGAGGAATGGGAGATGTGCTCAGCGGGATCATCGGGGCTCTGATCTGTCAGGGACTTTGTCCGCCCGAGGCCGCCCGCACTGCTGTTTATCTACATGGTCGGGCAGGAGATATGCTAGAAAAGACGATTGGCACAGGTTACACGGCAACAGAGCTTGCCTATACATTGCCCCAGATCATCAAAGATCTGAGTAATTAAAATCAACGAGGAGTTTTTCCATGCTGACAGCCCGTGATATCATGACCCGTGACATCATTACCGTAACAGAGGAATCAACAATCAAGGAACTGGCCAGGATTCTGACCAGCAACCAGATAAGCGGCGTGCCTGTCATCAATGACAGCGGCAAGCTTGTCGGTGTGGTGACCGAGAGTGATCTGATTTTTCAGACCAAGAAAGTCCACATCCCCACTGTTATCACCATCCTTGACTCCGTCTTTTACCTTGAGAATCCGGATAAGATGGGCGATGAGATGAAAAAGATGGCTGGCACCAAGGTGAAAGACATCCTGACCAGCTCCCCTATCACTGTGACCGAGGAGACCCCCTTGGACGAAATCGCCACCATCATGTCAGAAAAGAGTCTTCATACCCTGCCGGTTGTCAACAAGGAGACATTAGTGGGAGTCATCGGCAAAAAAGATATCATCAGAACCCTGATCGATTAGACTCCTCCCCTTTCTTTTTTTTTATTACGCCAACCGCAGCAAGGCGTTGACGATGGCCACGGCGACCGGGCTACCGCCCTTGCGGCCAAGGGCGGTGATAAAGGGATATTTCTTCTGCGAAAGAATTTCTTTGGATTCGGCGGCATTAACAAAACCCACCGGCACCCCCACCACCAGATCCGGCATGATCTTGCCGACCTCAATGAGCTCCATCAATGCCAGCAGGGCCGTGGGAGCATTGCCGATGGCGACAATCCCCACATTATCCGCCGCCGCCATAGTCAGGGCCGTCTCTGAGCGGGTAAGTCCCTGGCGACTGGCCCTCTCGGCAACCTCCACCTCTCCCACCCGGCAGATCACCTGACCGCCGAATTTACCAAGATACGAGCGACTGATCCCGGCAGCTGCCATATTCACATCGGTCAGTACATTCTTTCCAGCCCGGATGGCGGCAAGCCCGGCAGCAATAGCCTGCCTGTGAAAACGCAGGTTGGCCGCAAAGCCAAAGTCGCCGGTGGCATGGATGACCCGGCGCATGACGGCAAACTCCTCTCTGGAATAGTCGTCAATCTGGCTGCCGGTCTCATCTGCAAACTCGCGTTCAATGATCCGGAAACTCTCCGCCTCGATCTCGAGGGGTTTTATCTGCTGCAATGTGATCATCTTTATCCCTTTTGAATCTGCATGATATAATTATAAAAAGCATCCACGTTCTTTTCTGTCTGGCCAAAATGGAGATGGATATAGCCGCCCACCGTATTGCCCACTTTGAATCCTTCCGCCCGCCCGTCCTCCAGCTGGTAGATGGTCTCAACATCTGAGTCCATCCTCTCAATCACAGAATAATGAAACTCATGACCGTGCAGCGCCTCACCCTTTTTTCCCCACAGACAGTCCTTGCGCAGGCGTGGTTGGCGATAGCCCAGGCGGGAAAGACGACTCTGCATCTTGACCGTTGCCGGAAAGACCCCGGCCATGGCGTGCGCCTTGCCATCAAGATCGATCAATTCCTCACACAGATACATGAATCCTCCGCACTCCGCATGAACCACACCCCCACCCTTGGCCCAGGCTGCTATGGCCGTGCGCATTGCCACATTCCGACTCAGGGCGGAGGCATAAAGTTCAGGATAGCCACCACCAAGATAAAGGGCGTCCATGCCTGCGGGAAGTCTTTGATCGTGCAGGGGGCTGAACATGAGCAGCTCAAAGCCTGCCTTCTCGAGGATGGCCAGGTTGTCTTCATAATAAAAGCAGAAGGGCATATCACGGGCCACAGCCAGTTTTAGCGATGTCGCCCTTAGCTGCAAAGGAGAGTCCACCTGATTGCTGACCCTGCTGGTACCAAGAGACATCAGACCGTCCAGGTCAATATGCTTCTCAACGGCTGCAACCAGCCCTGCAAGCTGGATTCCATCCAGCGGCGATTCTTCTCCCATGTGCAGGCCAAGATGGCGGTCAGGGATCTCAAAACGGGAGTCACGGGGGAAGAATCCCAATATCCTGGCCTGACAGGAGTGCTCCACGGCCCCGCGGATCAGCTCAGCATGACGTTCAGAACCCACCCGGTTAAAGATCACCCCTTTTATCTGCACCTGCGCGTCATACACCTCAAAACCCTTGAGCACCGCGGCCACACTCTCGGCCGCTGAACGGGCGTCAATGACCAGGACAACGGGCAGGGCCAGGGCCGTAGCGAGTGCTGCCGAGCTGGAGCGATTGCCATCAAAGAGACCCATCACCCCTTCCACCACCCCCACATCCTGACCTGAGAGACGCCGGCTAAAGGTTTTCCGGCAAAATCCCAGACCACACATCCGCAGATCAAGGTTGGACGAGATACGTCCCGTCGCCATCCGGTGCAGGGTGGGATCGATAAAATCGGGCCCGCACTTGAAGGGCTGCACCGCCAGTCCCCGGGCCGCAAGCGCTGCCAGTATCCCCAGGGTAATTGTGGTCTTTCCGGAACCACTGGCGGTACCGCCAATGAGAAAAGCCGGGATCTGGCTGTCAAAAGAGCTCGGAGCTCTGTCAGAGCTCAGGGTGCTATCATTTTGTGCTATCATCTCATTATCCCAGTAATATCCGTCTGAGCAGCAGCAAGGTCATCAGAAACAGAGCGGAACCAACAAGCATAAGCCGGTTGGTAATCAGAATATCGCTATCTGCAAGCTCCCTCGTCCTCTCTCCCATGGTTGGCTTAACAACTGTCTGGCCAAAATAGATCGATTCCCCGCCCAGTTGCACCCCTAAAGCCCCGGCCACCGCCGCCTCCGAATGACCGGAATTGGGGCTGGCGTGGCATAATCGGTCACGGAAAAAAATCCGCAGGGCACTCTTCCCATCAAGCCCAAGAAGAAAAGAGGCCACCACCAAGTGCAGACCACTCAGGCGGGCGGGGATAAAATTGGCCACATCATCCAGCCTGGCCGCAGTCCAGCCAAAGGCAAGATATCGCTCATTTTTATAGCCGAACATGGAATCCATGGTATTCACCGCCTTATACCCCATGGCGCAGAGGGCCGCCAGCACAACCGGGCTCATCTGCAGAAACGGGGCACAAATCCCTCCTATAACCGCATAGAAAAGAGGGGCTGCCACCCCATCCACCATATTCTCAGCCACCGTTTCCACCGAGGCCCGAATCACCCCGGACCGGTCAAGGGCTGCCGTATCCCGCCCCACAATCATCGCCACGGCCTGTTGTCCGGCCAGAAGACCGGACTCACCCTCCTGCTGCAGGGCCGCATAAACCTCCCGGCTATGACGGATCAGATCCCGGGCGGCAATGGAGGTATAGAGCAGAAAGACGGCCAGACCATCAGCCAGCAGTGGCGAAAACAGCGCGGCAGCCCACAACAGCATGGCAACTAGGCCAAGGGTCACTCCCAGGACAGCAAGAACCGTCGCCGCTCCCGCCATCCATGGCTCCCACGGCATTAGGCCGTCCTTGGCCGTCGTCACCCCGGCCAGCCGCTTGCTTACGAAAAGTCTGCGGAAAAGCGTCTCCAATCTGACACAAAACCAGCCGATAATCCGTACCGGATGGGGGAACCAGCGGGGATCGCCCAGAAGCAGATCAAGGGCCAAGGCGCAGAGGAGCTGCAGCTCGAAAATCTGAAAAAACATTGAATGCTCTACTGTAGAGGTACGCCGCGCGCACCAATAAGGATTGGGTAAAATAATTTCTTTTTGCCTGCATCCCCTTTCCTGTGAATACAGCCTGGAATTAATATATATCAATCATTGAATATTATGTCCATCCATATGGGCAGCTGATAGCAAGCCACTTCACGAAGCCGTTGGCAACGGAAGGCAACCACAAGACAACAAACTCCACGTCTAATTTACTTGACGAGTGTAACGGAATTATGAGAAATTAATAAGAGACTTTCAACTATACATCATCACCCAAGGAGAGGTGGCAGTAAACCGCATGCCTTTCTCTCCTTGGCTCTCTGCTATATCCTGTCCCTGGATTGGAGCGATTGAGACAACCATTCCCTCAGGCTTGAGATCATTCCTCTTGCCTCAATATTCCAAAAATGAAAGGAGATATACGATGACAACTTTTATGAATCGGATGATTCATGCGGCAAAACTGGATGTCCATCTTTATGAGGAGGTCGAGGCTGACAAGGGTGCAATGGGTCAAGCCATGGGGCTTGTTGTTCTATCCAGCATAGCCGCCGGGGTGGGCAGTGTCGGCACCGTAGGGATTGGCGGGATATTGTTCGGGACGCTCGCCTCCCTTGGCGGCTGGTATATCTGGGCCTATCTCACCTACATTATCGGCACCAAACTCCTGCCGGAACCGCAGACCGAGGCCGATCTCGGCCAATTACTGCGCACCACCGGATTTTCAAGTTCTCCCGGCGTGATTCGCATATTGGGGATCATCCCTGGACTGGGCACGTTGGTTTTTGCAGTGGCTTCTATCTGGATGCTGGTGGCAATGGTGATCGCAGTCAGGCAGGCCCTTGATTACACGGGCACCTTACGGGCTGTAGGAGTTTGCGCCATCGGTTGGATCATTCAGTTCCTGATCATGGCGCTCTTGTTTTCTGTTTTAGGCCCACCATCTATCTGATGCTTTTGTCGATGGAATAAGCAGAAACCTCCCACATATTAATATTAGTTCCTATTTTTACACAACGCCCATCTACATCCTGCGGCCAGTGGCCGGGATAGACAATATCCTGGATCTGCTGGGCCAATATCTCCGGCAGAAAACACAGGCAGCCTGCAGTACAAACTCACCGGCAAGGGTTATCTGCTGCCTTGCCTTGACAAACCTCCACAGATTAAAGGTGGTAAACAAGATTCGTGTACCAGAAAAGGCAGAGGAAAGCTCTCAGGCCAAAGCCTTTTTCAGGGGACAGTTTTCGGCAAGACCCTGCCCCTGACGATAGGCCTGCAGGAGTTCAACAGATCTGGCGGCAAGCAACCTGCGCACCTCTCTTCTTCTACCCTTGACCCGGGCGATGGTCATTGAATCGTAGGCCGTGGTCTGGTGGCGCATCCAGGCTATTACAGCGGCCTCGGCACGTCTGGCAATGGGGATACGTTCAGTCCGGGCCACAGTGCCGCTGCCCACCGGGGTTGCGTGATCGCTGATTTTTTCTGCGAGAAGTGTAGCCTCGACCTGATAACGCGGATGAAAAGCGAGGAAGCGGACTACCTCGGCGTAAAACTCACCGACATAGCTCTTTTGTTTGGCCTCACGTCTGGCAAGATCCCTTTCCCGCCGCCTCTCATATTCAGGGCATGATCTCTTGGATTCGACCTCCTGTTGCGATCCCAGGATATGCGCCTCATTGGCCCAGATCCCCTTTGCAATCAGCCTTTTTCCTTTGCGCACCTGGACGACCCAAGTCTCGCCCTTGGCCTTGACACTTCTGGTTATTGCGGCGTCTCCGGCCGGGAGAAAGGCCCAATCTTCAGGCGGATCAAGCCATTCGCCTGCTTCTGAGAGAACAGTTCCTTGCACCCGGCCGGGCTGAACTACACGATGAACATGAGCCATAATTAAAAAGAGTGAGAAATGGGGAATAACTGGATAGAGAAACCGGCCTTGCGCGAAGACTATCCTGCCGACAGGTGGATTTCGACGGCCCTGATCGCATCTGCGGCAGAGCTCGTTATGCCGCCGGTATAGCCTGAACCTTCACCGATGGGAAAGAGATTTTCCGTATTTACTGATTCATACCGTTCATTACGTTGAATCCGGACAGGCGATGAGGTTCTGGTTTCCGCCCCTAACAATATCGCCTGATTTGACACAAATAAAGGGACCTCTGCCTTCCATTGATGAAAGGCGGCCACCAGCTCCGAAACCACAAATCCTGGCAAGATCTCTTTCATCTCAGCAGGGACGGCACCCATCTTATACGAGTTTTCATGAAGGCCGACCGAACCCTTCTCACCCAGGAAATGAAGCAAGTTCTGGGCCGGAACCTCCCATCTTCCTCCACCGGCATTAAAGGCCTTGCGCTCAATATCTTTTTGAAACTCTATCCCGGCCAAAGGACTGGTTGATTGATAATCATCGGCATGACAGCTTACCACTAATGCCGCATTGGAATAGGGTAATGACCGGCGTGAATAGCTCATCCCGTTGAGAACCAGCAGGCCTTGTTCTGATGAGGCATTAACGACCTCACCACCAGGACACATGCAGAAGGTATACGTTCCCCTCTTAATTTTTCGATTGGTATAATTCAAAGAATAAGTAGCAGCCCCTAAGCCTGGAAAGTCCTTATACTTATCGCCATATCGCATCCGGTTAATAGTTGCAGCAGGATGCTCAATTCTTACCCCCACAGCAATCGGCCTCTGCTCAAGGGCAACACCTTTCTCGTGCATCATCGCCACTGTATCGCGTGCTGAATGGCCCAAGGCGATGTAAATACGTGATGACAAATATTCTTTCTCACCATTGATGATAATACCTGAGGCCTTGCCCGCGGAGATGAGGAGGTCGGTCATCTTTGATCCATAAAAGATCTCCCCGCCCCGCTCAAGGATGTAAAGCCGTATATTGCGAACGATTTTACACAAGACATCCGTCCCCAGATGGGGTTTGCTGATATATTCGATCTCTTCAGGAGCGCCAAATTTAACAAATGTCTGCAACACCCGATTTACATAGCTGGTATTATTGTTTCGCCGGGAAAAGAGTTTGCCGTCCGAGTACGAACCGGCACCACCCTCACCAAACT
This sequence comes from Pseudomonadota bacterium, assembly GCA_018821985.1. Classification (GTDB taxonomy): domain Bacteria; phylum Desulfobacterota; class Desulfobulbia; order Desulfobulbales; family Desulfocapsaceae; genus UBA2270. Next base: position 4,343 of record JAHJKP010000005.1, on the reverse strand, counting down.
GAATATTTGATTCAGGATTAAGCTCTCTTTCCTTTATAAATCGTTGCACGTCAACGGAGCGTTCTTCTATCTTTTTCCCTCGTTCAAAGATCAGAGGCTTCAGCCCATAATCAATCAGTTCAAGGGCTGCAAACATGCCGGCCGGACCAAAACCAACTATTATCGGTCTCTCCTTGGTACTTGCTCTGTTCCGGTTAGTCGTTATCTGCTCTATGTAAACTGGGATATTCTGCCTATTTTCAAAGCTGTCATCAACCCTGACGACCAGTGAAATCAGGTAAAAGAACTGTTCTTTATTGCTCAAGTCGAGTGATTTACTGAGAATTCTGACGATAGAGATGCTTCTTTCACTCATGTCCAGCTTTTGGGAAGCAACATTTATATATTCGTAAATTCCGTCTTTTTCGATGGGAATTTGTAAATTGTTCACTATCAGATCCACAAAAAATCTCCCATCTCTATTTATTTCATTTATTCAGGGAATAAAAAAAAGACACCCCTTAACACAACCCTTTATTAAGAGATAGACTTGCCCGTCCGAGTAAATATGATCTTTCCCCCCTTGCAAAGGTTCTCGCCATACTATTCACGACAGCAAGTTCTGTCGCCCGAAGATGATCAAACAGCATTGATTCTGGTTCAAGGGCTTGAAGCGACACAGACGAATTTACTGCATCGGCCGGATACGCACTTCGATATCTGGCGTGTCTTTCAACAGTGCCGTGAGTCTTGTCGGATCAGTATCCCCGTAATGGTAGGGATAAAGAAGTTTCGGTTTGAACGCCTTTGCCGCATCGGCCACCATCTCCGGCGTCATCGTATACGGCAGATTCATCGGCAAGAAGGCGCAGTAGATGTCTTGTAAGGCCTTCATTTCCGGTATATTTTCGGTGTCTCCAGCCACAGAGATGCGCTTGTCGCCAAAGGTCAGCACATAGCCGTTGCCGACACCTTTCGGATGAAATTCCTGACCGTTATCCCGCTTATGCACAATGTTATAGGCAGGAATGACCTCCACCTTGATGCCGAAGACCATCAGGGCAGCTCCATTGTTCACGACCGTACCTCCCGGCACTCTGTCGGCGCAGACAGGAGGAAGGATTACTACCGTATCAGCGGTCCGGACGATCTGCAGGGCCACCTGATCGAGATGGTCGGGATGATCGTGGGTAAGAAAAATCAAATCGGCCTGGGGAAGTTTCGTGTAATCGGCCATCCGGCTGTAGGGGTCGAAATGGATGATTCTTCCGCCAATGGTCATCATCAGCGATCCATGCCCGATGAAAGTAAGCTCAAGATTACCGGCCGATGTCTTGACAATATCGCTCCTCACCCTCTCTTGCGCCGAAGCCGTCAGTGTTCCAAACAACATCATGAGTATAATAAGAACTAATTTGATTTTCATGTCAGGTCGTCCATCCTTATATTGTCTGAAGTTACATCAATAGCACACCTCATTCCGATTAAAGCTTTCTCACTTGTATTAACGTGTAGATCCAAAAAACCAAAGACTTTTGTTTAACTGAAACAATCCTGCTCTGAGTGTAGTCAAAAATCTTGATTACCGATTTAACGCTATTAATGTAGATTGAAAACAATAAATACCAATTATTATCCTCGAACTATTAATCGGCATTGAAAAATGACCCACCTCAGGCAGAGTTTTTCAGTTATTGATTCTTTAATTCTCCAGCTTTCGTTGCCTGTTTCAATTATTTTTCGCAGTGATGTGTAGCCCTGTCCAGAAGGGCAGCGGTCATTTTGCCGTCACCGAACACCTGCGGCCATTCCCCAAAGGTCAGGTTGGTCGTGATGATCAGCGATGTTCGCTCGTAGAGCTTCGAGATAAGGTGGAATAGGAGATGTCCGCCGGGAATTTCGCCAAACCCATTCGATAGCGGATACTTCTGACTTGACGCTCCGCAAGTTCCGCCTCCAGCAGATCACAGAGAATCTTATCGGGTGTCGACCGGCTTTTGATGCCAGAGGTCAGAATCTCGTCAATCGGCAACCTTAATCCCATACAGGCCAAGGCTGCCGATTGCGTCCATCATCCGCTCACGCAGTACCATGAGCACCTCCGGAAAGCAGCAGGTCGTAGCGGCTACAATCCACCACCGGGATTATCATAAGCAGTGGCAGTTGTGATGATAACGGTAACGGTTCCGGCGACGTTTCCTTGTCGTGGGCTCGGGATAAAATGCTGAGGACGACTTCGCTACTGACGGTTTGGTCGGCTACAACTTGGGCGCAGGCCGCGGCCACCCTTATCTCTGGCATGACTCAGGATCAGGAATTAACAATTAAAAGCAGAGTGCCTGTGCCCTGCTGATAAGCACATGGGTATCAAGCCCCGACCCTGAGTCACTCCTTTTCAGTACGGATCAGCGCCCACCACCACGCCCACCACCACCGGATCCCTTTCCGCCACCGCCGGATCCCATTCCGCCACCACCGGATCCCATTCCGCCACCACTGGATCCCGTTCCACCACCACCGGATCCCATTCCACCACCATCGGATCCCATTCCACCACCATCGGATCCCATTCCACCACCACCGGACCCCATTCCACCACTACCGGATCCCATATTGCCGCCCCTGACAGGGGGGGTGTTGGGCAGGGTCACACCCTGTTCCTTAGCTCGCTCTTGCATGCGCAGATGATGTTCATTGCGAATCTGTTCTCGCTCCATAGCGGTTTTCGCAGAACGCATTTTGGCGCGGAACTCTTCTCGTTCTTGTTGGGTCATGAGCTGACTGCCGTAGATTTGATCACGGTCTTGCGTCTGCAGTCTGTCCCGTGTCCGGTCCTGATCCTGGTCTGGCGTTTGAAGTTTGTCCTGCGTTTGAAGTTTAATCTGGTCCTGCGTGCGATCCTGGTCAGCTGCCAGTGTAAACCCGGCAGATGATAATGACATGACACTTACCAAAGCAGAAAGCATTAACGTTTTTCGTTTCATGATTTACTCCTATGATGGGTTAGTTGGATATTACACCCCGGTCATTGCAACCCGTTCAGTGGCCAGGACTTACACCCTACTATAACCGGCACGAAGGATTCGCACCGATTGAGTGACATGCTACGCACGTTTAACCTTTAAACTTGGTACCGGTATTTTTTGAGCAGCAGAGCTGGATGCACTTTTTACCGTACATGAAGGTGCTGTAATTCCTGCTACTCGCTTGCCTTTGCACTTCAGCCTATTAAAATAAGAAATAAAAAGTGGTCATCCTCTCTTGGACAACTTTTTCGTTAATTGTTATGCAAAATTAAAAGGGATGGAACGTGAATCTATTTACAATCTGTAAATTGCAATTATTGCCTTTATTATCAAACTATTTGTTTCGAGTTTATGTTAAATAATAGAGGAAGTCAAAGAGATCTCATCGAAGTTTTCTGTGTAGAAAATAACCATATCACACCTCATTACAGCAAAAGATATGTCACTGATTACTCAATATAAAATTCTTCTTTATACGTCTATTTTCATTAAAGGTGGAGTTCTTTTCAGCTCCATGAGAGCAAACTCTTGGCTGATGGACTGGGGAGAGGTAGGTGCATGAGCATACAACAGAATACGCGCATATTATGGTGTCACCTTGAGTGAGTGGGTAGCCGCTAGACTTTCTGACCATAGAGTTTTTTGAATAATTCAGTTCTCTTCTTATTAACACCCGCATCGCCATAACCGACTCTCGAAGCTGAGCGAAGATGGATCATATTCTGTGTCGAATCGATCCTCACTTCTAAATCATCCATAAAGCCAAAAATAGCCGACGAAAAGGTAGCTGAAAAATAATTGTCACTTTCAACTCCAATATCCCCCCCCATATCTCTAACCGCATTTTTGAGAATGGGTAACGAATCAAAGGTGATGTTTTGAGGAAGCAGAATGGGACTAATGAAATGATTGGCATCATCTTTTGGCTCACTGCAGACGCAATTAGGTGTTTCAGGACATTTCGCAAGCCTTCCTGCAACCAGACCCGGGGCTTTTCCTGACCTGGAAATGCCCCCAAGAATAAAGAGCAATAAAACACAGGCGACGATAAAGAGGGACAAGATGATAAAAACAGTTTTCATATGACCGCTTTTTTAAAGAATAACGTGAAAGTTGCGGAACCGTCCGCGTGTTAACCTTTAGTCACACTTAAAAGATTTATCAGATATGATTCTTCGGCTGTCAAAGAGAGTCATCAGAAGTGGCCCCGGAAATTTGAACAAGCCGTTAAGTGGAAAATCTGCTACAAATAATGCCCTCTAATGGGCTAGATTATGGAGCAGAAAATGGCAAAAGGAACGAGACGGAAACATTCATCAGCATTCAAGGCGAAAGTGG
>JAHJKP010000029.1 GCA_018821985.1 Pseudomonadota bacterium | reverse complement strand
CCACCGCCTCGGATGTGACCGGCCATACAGCCCTCGATTTATGGGCCGCGGAGAATAATCTGCGGGTGCAGAATCCGCAGCGTCTGGCTGGAGTTTCTGCGAAACTGGTCAATGAGGGCGAGGTGAGTTTTTTTTCAACTCTGCAGTGCGGCAGCCTGCCTGCTGATTTCAAGGTGGTGACGGAAGCGGCCCAAGCTGATATTATTCTTTCCCATGGAATTTTCGATCCCCTTGAACACCCTGAAGCCCTTGTGCTCTGCCCCTGTAATCTCTATCTGGGACTGGGATGCAATCGGGGGGCCAGTGCTGCGGATTTTGAGGTGGCGGTGTCGGAACTGTGCGCTCAATATCATTTGGAGCGCTCTGCCATTGCCGGCATTGCCAGCATTGACCTGAAAGCGGATGAGGTCGGACTGCTCCTGTTTGCCAGGGAAAATAATCTGCCCATCCGTTTTTATAGCAAGGATGAACTTAACCGGGTTGAGGGGATATCCACATCGTCTGCGGTGATGGCCGCAACCGGAGCCAGGGGGGTCGCCGAGCCTGCGGCCATGCTGGCGGCAGGCGATGGCACGACCCCGGGACAACTTATAGTAAGGAAGATAAAATGGAAGGATGTAACTGCGGCTGTGGCCGAACAGAAGTTACCGGACATGGCGAAAAGTACGGTCAGCAAGGTATGATCAGCGTGGTAGGCACAGGTCCTGGAGGGCTTGACCACCTGACCCCGGCGGCCAGCAAGGCGATTACGGCGGCCGATGTGATCGTTGGCTATCGCACCTATCTTGATCTGATCCCTGAACTGCTTGTGGGCAAGGAGGTTCTCTCCTCGACCATGATGCAGGAGGTGGATCGCTGCGCCAAGGTCCTGGATCTTGCTGAGTGCGGCAAGCGGGTGGCCCTGGTCTCCGGTGGTGATCCGGGGATCTATGCCATGGCCGGTCTGGTCTTTGAGATGGCGGCGCAACGGGAGAGTAAACTGGCCATCGAGGTGATCCCTGGTATTGCTGCGGTCAACGGCTGTGCGGCCCGGCTCGGTGCGCCGCTGATGCATGACTTTGCGGCCATCAGCCTCTCTGATCTGCTGACTCCGTGGGAGCTGATTGAAAGGCGTCTGGATGCCGCGGCCATGGCTGATTTTGTTATTGCCCTCTATAATCCCAAATCGAAGAAGAGAACGGAAAATATCGTGCGGGCCAGGGAGATTCTCCTCACCCATCGTCCGGGCACAACACCGGTTGGCATTGTCACCGCCGCCACCCGTGATGATGAGGTGATCACCCTCACCACCCTGGGTGCCATGCTCGATGCCGATATCGGGATGCAGTCCACGGTCATCATCGGCAATGCCAGCACCTTTGTCTGGAATGGTTATATGATCACCCCCCGGGGCTATGCCGGTAAGTATCAACTGGACAAGGAGAAGGGTTGCGCATGCGCCTGATCCTGCTGCGTCATGGCCGGACCGGGCTTTCTGGCCGTTATGTCGGCTCCAGCGATGTCCCCCTCTCCGAGGAGGGGAGGGAGCAGATCCTCGATCTGCGTTCAAGCCTTGGCACAATGAAGATCGACGTCCTGCTGGCAAGCCCAATGCTCCGCTGCACCCAGTCCGCCAGCCTGCTGGAGCTGGGTCTGCCGATGCAGCTTGACTCTGAGCTGCGGGAGATAGACTTCGGACGCTGGGAAGGGAAGACCTTTGCCGAGATCGAGGCGCAGGACCCGGAGCTGGTGCAGCACTGGGCCTCCGGCACAGATGATTTCTGCTTCCCTGATGGTGAAGCGACAGCCGGATTTGTCAGCCGGGTGGATGCTGTCAGAAATCGGCTGCTGGCCTCGGATGCTAAAACTATGCTTCTAGTCACCCATGGTGGGGTGATCCGCTCCCTGATCTGTGGGCTGCTTGGCCTGTCCCAGAAGAATTATCTCCTCTTTCAGGTGGCCAAGGGTCATTACAGCACCATTGAACTCTATGCTGGCGGTGGGGTGCTGACTGGTTTTAATTTAGGGGGGCGAGGATAATGGGCAGACTGATCCTGGTGACGGGCGGGGCCAGAAGCGGCAAGAGTGATTACGCCCTGCAACTGGCGCAGTCGCTTCCCAGCCCGCGCTGTTTTATTGCCACCTGTCCGGTTGTTGATTCCGAGATGGATGAGCGCATTGCCCGCCATCGCGAGGAGCGGGAAGGAGAAGATTGGCAGACCGTTGAGGAGCAGACGGATATCGCCGCCATCCTTCGGCGGCACCAGAATGATTCCGTCTGTCTGGTCGATTGCCTCACCCTCTGGGTGAATAACCTTTTATATCATGTTGAACAATCGGGGAAAATGTTTACCGATACTGAGATGCGCCATCAGTGTGATCTCCTGACTGAGGCCGCATCCATCCATCAGGGAACGGTGATCTGCGTCACCAACGAGGTGGGGTTGGGGATTGTCCCGGACAACCCTTCAGCCCGATTGTACCGGGATCTGGTGGGCCGCTGCAACCGGATGATGGCCGCGGCTGCATCTGAGGTCTACCTCGTCAGTTGCGGTATCCCCCTGCAGTTGAAATAATGTGAGTTTCGTACAAATAACCTGGAGTCGGTTCCCTCGCGCCGCAAGGAAACCAGATAATTCTTAATTCTTAATTTCTAATTCGTAATTCATACCATGAGCCTTTTAGAGAAAACCCTGCAAAGAATATATCCGCAAGACAGTATTTCCCGTGAACGTGCCAAGGAGCGCCTTGATCAACTGGCCCTGCCCCATTGGGCCCTTGGTGATCTCATGGATTTGGCCCTTGATCTGGCCGGGATGACCCGTTCTATGGCGCCTGAGGTCAAAAGAAAGGCCGTAGTGGTGATGGCCGGGGATCATGGGGTGGTGGCCGAAGGGGTGAGCAAGTTTCCCTCTGAGGTGACGCCGCAGATGGTCTATAACTTCGTCAACGGCGGGGCGGGCATCAATGCCCTTGCCAGACAGGCCGGGGCCGAGGTGATTGTGGTTGACATGGGGGTGGCGGCTGACTTGCGGGAACTGGCTGCAGCCGGCAAGATCATCAATAAAAAGATAGGCATGGGCACCGATAATATCGCCGTCGGTCCGGCCATGAGCCGGACCATGGCCCAAATGGCGGTGGAGGCGGGGATTGATATCGCCAATGAGCTGGCCGGACGCATCGATGTCTTCGGCACCGGCGACATGGGTATTGGCAACACCACGCCCTCCACGGCCATTGCCACGGTGTTCACCGGCAAGTCGGTTGAGGAACTGACGGGCCGGGGCACCGGTCTGGATGACGCCCAGTTGAGCCATAAGGCCAAGGTGATCATCAAGGCGCTGGCCGTGAATATGCCCGACGCCAAAAATGGCCTTGATGTCCTGGCCAAGGTGGGTGGTTTCGAGATCGGCGGCATTGCCGGCCTGATCCTGGGTGCTGCCGCCAATCAGAAGCCGGTCGTGGTCGACGGCTTTATCTCCACGGCGGGCGCCCTGGTTGCCTATGCCATCGAGCCCTTTGTCCGTGATTATATCATTTGCGCCCATCGCTCCATGGAACCGGGCCACGCTGCCATGCATGAGAAACTGGGCATGAAACCCCTGCTCGATCTGAACATGCGCCTGGGTGAGGGAACCGGCGCGGCCCTGGCCATGAATCTGGTGGAGGCCGCTGTGGCGGTGCTCACCGAGGTGGCGACCTTTGCCGAGGCTGCGGTTGCCGGGGCTGACAAGTAAGACGTGAGCGAACAGGAGAAGAACAGGCAGGCGTGGGCTCTGGATGCGCTTAAGTTCCCGCTGGCAAGCTTTCTGGCGGCCCTGCGTTTTCTGACCATTGTGCCGTTGTCCTGGCGCTGTGAACAGGATGGCCGCTTTTTTGCAGCGAGTCTGGCCTGGTTTCCGGTGATCGGTCTTTTGATTGGTCTGACCTGCGCTATGCTCATCTCCGGTCTCATTTCGTTCTTCCCGCCGTCTGTTTTAGCGATGGCCGCCATTGTTCTGCTGGCCGCGATCTCCGGCTGTCTGCATCTCGATGGTCTGGCTGACAGCGGGGACGGCCTGCTCAGCTCCCGTTCCCGGGAACGTATCCTGGAGATCATGCGCGACAGCCACACCGGGGCCATGGGCGTGATCGCCATTGTCGTGGTGCTCCTGGGAAAATATGCGGCTCTTTCTTCTCTTGGCGCTCCGACCCTTATTGCCACCCTTATCGTTATGCCCCTGGCCGGTCGCTGCGCCATCGTCTTGACCATGGCCTGCCTGCCTTATGCCAGAGAGGGCGAGGGGCTGGGGCGCCTTTTTTATTCGCCTTCCAGCCGCTGGGCCGCGCTCTGGGCCTTCGCCTTGCTGGCAGGAGTCCTCTCCTGTAGCGGATGGCGGATGTCTCTGGCCGTTCTCGTTGCCGTCCTTACCACCGTGCTTTTGTTTTCCCTCTGGTGCCGCGCCCGAATCGGTGGGGCCACTGGAGATACCCTGGGCGCGGTCTGTGAACTCACCGAGATGATGGTTGCCATTGCCATGACCTTCGGAGTCAATACCCTATGAAGAACAAAATTTCTCTTTCACAATCTGGCGTCACCGGCCATGGCGGCAATGTTCATGGACTGGCTCGGGACATGGGCATAGATGTGGCTACACTGCTCGATTTCAGCGCCAATATTAATCCTCTGGGGCCGCCGGAGTGGCTGCGTCCGCTCATCAGTTCCGAGGTGGCCTCGCTGGTTCATTATCCTGACCCCTATGCCGGCAAACTGGTGCAGGCCATTGCCGAGCGCTATCAGGTGCCCGAGGAGTCGGTGGTGGTGGCCAACGGCACCACCGAGCTTCTCTATCAACTGCCGAAACTCCTTGGCTGCACCCAGGCCCTGATCCCTTCTCCCTCTTATATCGATTATACCAAGGTGATGGAGCTGGCCGGGATGACCGTTCGTCCCTTCCTGCTCTCCGCCGAGCGCGGATTCACGCTCCAGCCCCAGGAGCTTGCCCCCCTGCTCACCGGCGGGGAGCTGGTGGTGATCGGCTCCCCCAATAATCCCACCGGGGTGCTGGTTGATCCAGAGCAGATCATCCAGCTGGCTAAAGACCATCCGGCCACCCTCTTTCTCATTGACGAGGCCTTTCTTGAATTTGTCGTGGATGGAAAAAGCGTCGCATTTGCCGCCGACAACATCATGAGCCTTCATTCCCTGACCAAGTTCTACGCCATCCCCGGTCTGCGTCTGGGCTTCGGCATCTTTCCGCTGCCCATTGCCCGTTTGCTGCGCGCCCATCTGCCACCCTGGACCGTCAACACCCTGGCCCAGGCCGTGGGCGTCAGGGCCCTGGCCGATGAGGAATATGGGGAGCAGAGCCGGGCCTACTGCCGGGAACTGCGCACGAAGTTGGCAGGGGATCTGCAGAGCTTTCCCGCCCTGCAGATCTTTGATTCCGCCGCTAATTATCTGCTGCTGCGCCTGAGAGATGGCAGCGATGCCCGGATCCTTGCCGAACAGCTGCTGGAACGGAAAATCATGATCCGCACCTGCGCCAATTATACCGGCCTTGATGCCAGCTATTTCCGGATTGCCGTGCGCACGGCCGTGGAAAACAGTCTACTGCTCCAGGCCCTGAACGAGATCCTGCAACCGCGTCCAGCGGCTTCGCGAACATCTTCCGGAAAATCCTCTCCGAAAAAGGTCCGCCCCCTGATGTTCCAGGGCACCTCATCCAATGCCGGGAAGTCGGTGCTGACTGCCGCCCTGTGCCGGATCCTGCTCCAGGACGGGGTGCGGGTGGCTCCCTTCAAGGCCCAGAACATGTCGCTCAACTCCTTTGTCACCCATGACGGCCTGGAGATGGGCAGGGCTCAGGTGGTGCAGGCCCAGGCCGCCCGCCTCGACCCGGATGTGCGCATGAATCCGGTGCTCCTCAAACCCAACTCCGATACCGGCAGTCAGATCATTGTCCACGGGCGGTCGGTGGGCAACATGGATGTCATGACCTATCTGCGCTACAAGGAAACGGCCATGCAGGCGGCCCACGCCTCCTATGACAGTCTGGCCGCTGACTACGATGTGATCCTGCTGGAAGGGGCGGGCTCGCCGGGTGAGGTCAATCTCAAACACCATGATATCGTCAATATGGGCATGGCCAGATACGCCCGGTCCCCGGTGCTGCTGGTGGGCGATATCGACCGGGGCGGGGTCTATGCCTCCTTTGTCGGCACCATGGAGGTGCTGAACGAGTGGGAGAGGGCGCTGGTGGCCGGTTTTGTAGTCAACCGCTTCCGGGGCCAGGCCTCATTGCTGCAGGCGGCCCACGACTATGTGGTCGCCCATACCGGCCGCGAGGTGCTGGGGGTGGTTCCCTACCTGAAGAATCTCGGCATCCCCGAGGAGGATTCGGTCTCCTTCAAGGCGGGTCTCTTCCAGGGCGACAGGCCAGCGGCTGACCATGTGGAGATTGCCCTGATCAGCCTGCCCCATATCTCCAATTTCACCGATATCGAGCCCCTGGCCGCCGAACCGGATGTCTTTCTCCGGGTGGTGGAACGGGCGGAGGATCTGGGGTCGCCGCAGGCCATTATCCTGCCCGGTTCCAAGAATGTGATCCACGATCTGGCCGCCCTGGCCTCCTGCGGACTGGCGGCCGCCATCCAGCAACAGGCGGCGGCGGGCTGTGAGATCGTCGGGGTATGCGGCGGCTATCAGATGCTGGGGACGACCATCGAAGATCCGCTGGCCATCGAGTCCAACCAGACCACGATTGGTGGTCTTGGAATGCTGCCCATGACCACGGTCCTGGCCGCCGACAAGCGGCTGGTCCGGCAGTCCGGCGTTCATACCGAGTCCGGCCAGCGGGTGCATGGTTACGAGATCCATCACGGCCGATCCCAGTCCAACCTGCCGCCAACCCTTGCCTTTATTGACGGAACCGGCTGTGGTGCCAGTAACGAGTCGGGGCGGATCTGGGGCAGCTACCTGCACGGGATCTTCGATTCCGACCCCTTCCGCCGCTGGTTCATCAACAGACTGCGTCAACGAAAAGGATTATCGCCGCTGCTCGGCATCCCCGCCCCCTATGATCTGGAACCCGCCTTCGACCGTCTGGCCGCCACCGTCCGTGAAAGTGTGGATATGAACCGGATCTATCAGCTCCTGGGTCTGTGAAGATAGTTACTCGATAAAGTATGGAGTAGAAATTGATAGAAAAACTGAATAAATACCTGTTCCTATCCATCAATAACTTTGTAAATCAATTTACTTGGGTGGATAGCTTTGCAGTTGTAATGGCTGAATATTTGCCATTTTTGTTTATCGTTGTACTAATATATTTATGGTTTAATCAAAAAGTTAGGGGTAAAGAAATTAGTTTATACGCTGGTTATTCAGCTGTCCTCGGTGTTACATTTAACCTTTTGATAACCATCTTCTATTTTCACCCCAGACCATTTATGGATAAAATTGGCACAACATTAATCAATCATGTGCCGGAAACATCATTTCCTTCAGACCATACAACGTTTATGATGTCTGTTGCAACGACTCTATTGATAATTAAAGAAACAAGAAAAATTGGTATTATTCTTTGTTTTTTGGGAATTGTCGGAGGGTTGTCGAGAGTTTTTTGCGGAATTCACTATCCACTTGATATTTTAGGATCTTTGGCTGTTGCGCTTGCCTCCACTAGTCTTGTCTTAACCTTCAATAAAAAGTTTGAAGTAATCAATAAATTCATCATCAATGCGTACTCTCTGATAGTCAAAAAAAGACCTTAATCCATTCCTTATTATCTTCACCAATAAAGGCACCATATGACTGCCTCTCGCAAAAACTCTCAGCTCTGCCCGAACTGCCGTGGCCTCATCAGCCGGGATGAATCCGTCTGCCCCTATTGCGGCATCAGATCGCCAGGTTCCTGGTGGAAAAACAGTGTGGTCCTCCGTCTGTTTCATGATCCTGATCTTTTTCTCAAGGGCTTGGTCGGCCTCAATATCGCCCTCTTTGTTCTCTCGCTGCTCATCAACCCCGGTGGCATGGGCATGGGGATGAGCCCTTTTGGTTTTCTGTCGCCGGATAACCGGAGCCTGCTGCTGCTGGGAGCGACCGGCACCATGCCCATCGATACTCTGCACCGCTGGTGGTCGCTGGTTTCAGCCAGCTATCTGCACGGCAGTATTCTTCATATCATCTTCAACCTCATCGCCCTGCGGCAGGTCGGCCCGCTGGTTATCCAGGAATACGGTCTTGCCCGGATGTTCATCATCTATACCCTGGGCGGTATCGGCGGTTTTCTGCTCTCCTATCTGGCCGGGGTTCCTTTTACCATCGGCGCATCGGCAGCGGTCTGCGCCCTGATCGGCGCGGCCCTCTATTACGGAAAAAGCCGGGGCGGCAGCTATGGCCGTCAGGTGTTCCAGCAGATCGGCGGCTGGGCCCTGAGCATCTTCGTCTTTGGTCTGCTGGTGCCGGGAATCAACAACTGGGCCCATGGCGGCGGTATGGCGGCGGGTGCCCTCTGCGGACTACTCTTCGGCTATCAGGAAAAGCGCCGCGAGATGATCAGTCACCGGCTGCTCAGCGCCGCCTGTGCGCTCGGGACAATCCTGATCCTGCTCTGGGCCGTGGTAACCTCGGTCATCTACCGCTTTTCCTGAACTGTCCAGAGAGTAAGATGGTAAAGACCACGGATTTAGGAATAGCTTCAGGTTAAATTCAACTGGGGAAAATGTGGCTTGTTCCTCATTATCCCCCCTCCTGCAATATTAAATCAGCTATCATATATTTTACCTTCAGTTTTTCAAATCTACACGATAGAATATTATAATGGTGTTTTGTATCTACTTAATTCCAAAAAATTCCTATTTAGATTTTTGGTCAATTTACTTACAGCAGACGTAAATAACGTTCAGAAGGTAGTATGTTCAGCAATATTGCCCCCTAACCTCAACCAAGGAGAATACTATGTCTGAGAGTGTTTACAAAATCATCGAGATGGTCGGGTCAAGCCCAGTTTCATGGGAAGAAGCTACCCAAAATGCCGTCAAGTCTGCCGGGCTGAGCCTGCGCGACCTGCGCATTGCAGAAGTTGTTACTCTCGATATGAAGATTGGAGAGGATGGCAATGGAACTATCTTTCGGGCACGGGTGAAACTCTCTTTTAAGCTCATTTCCGATTAACCTGCATCTCTAACAAAGACCTTCCCGAGAAGTCGGGAGAGGCAAAGGGCATAAATGGGGTCAGGAAATGTATTATTGCCGCTTATGAGCAATGATCAAGCCTGATCCCATTTTGCTTCACTTCTGCGCTGTATGCAAAACTGGAATATGCATGCAAAGACAGAGTAATGACATCTAGTAATGGTCTGACAAGGATGTGCGTGGAAAGCCTGCGTATACGTGTCGGCCCTAGTGTTAGGCTTTGTTGAAATATCATCATTAGAAAATGTGGTCTATCCCGCATTATTTCCACATTATTTCCACATTATTCCTCCGCCTACCTCGTTTTTCGACAATGTAGAGTTGACCTTCATACTTAACTTCCGAATCTGTTGTCGGAATAATCAGAAGTGGCTCCGATCGTTTGAACAGTATTACACGTTTTTTTAAGTGAAATTTCTGCTTTTTTTACGCTGCCTGTTCAACCGTCGGCAGCATCATGACATACGCCTCGCCAGGTGTCTTTTTACCTAATTTTGAATGTGG
>JAHJKP010000028.1 GCA_018821985.1 Pseudomonadota bacterium | reverse complement strand
GGAAATCTCGGTGGCGATCATCGAACCGGCCCAGCCATCGGCGAGGGAGGTGCGGGCACTGTGCAGCAAAGTGTTGGCGGCATCGTTATCACAACCCATATGGGTGCGGTGCATCATCTCGGCAATCTCACGGTCAACGCCGCGGGGGCTAATGCCAAGATCCCGCCAGATCTGCTTTCGTTTTTCCGGGACCCGGCAGGAAAAAGAAAGCTCCTCCAGCAGGCTGCCGTAATTGGCATAGAAGACAGTGCATAAATCTTTGGCAACGTCAAGGATTGGGCGTCCTGCGGTGACAACCCCCAACTCACCGGCAATGCGGAGCAGCTTGGCCTCATCCTTGATGGTATAATCCTTGGTCAGTCCGTGGGCCACGGCATGCAGGGCCTCGATACAGTCACGGCCATGGTCGGAATGACCAGCCGAGCCCCCGGCCACAAAACGGCCAAAGTTGCGGGCCACGATGACGTCCGCATCGGCGCCACAGACACCGAGTGGGGCCTTCTTGCTGATTCGGCAGGGCCCCATGGTGCAGTTGCGGCAGGAAAGACCGCTTTCACAGAAGGTACAGTGAGGAGTCTGATGCTCGAGGCGGTCCCAAGCAGTTTCGACCCCATCTTTTTCCGCCTTGCGCAGCATCTGCCGGGCATCATTCCAGATCGTTTTTTCTTCGATGTTTTTTTTAGTTGTTGCCATTACCTTCTTCTTTGGTGGTGGTTAGTAATTCTTCTCGTAAATAGTCAATCCATACACACTCGAGACTCTTGCAGGTAAGCGAGCCAGCGAGACTCCGAAATGACCAATATGTCATTCCCAAGCGCTTTTGTCGGCAATCCATTGTTGTAAATTCAGCCTGTTATGGATTCCCGCCTGCGGGGGAATGACGGTTTTTGGACTTAATTCGTCATTTTTTTTGCAAGAGGCTCTTTAAGCTCCACTATTTTGTCCCCTCACGATATTTTTTCCCTCTTTGCATCCAGCACCTCCCGCACCTTCTGGCCCAACTCCCGCATCGAAACGGGTTTCATCAGATAGGCCCGGATACCCAGGGCCTGGGCCTGTTCTTTGTTGATCAACTCGCTGAAACCGGTGCAGAGGATAATCGGCAGGTCCGGCCGGATGGCCAGCGCCTTGTGAGCCAGCTCAAAGCCGGTCAGGTGCGGCATGGTCATGTCGGTAATCAGGAGGTCAAAGGCCATGGGATCCTGGTCAATAAGGGCCAGGGCCTCCAGGCTGTTGCTGGAAGATCTCACCTGGTAGCCAAGACCCTGGAGGATTACCTCGAGCATGGTGGTGATCACGGCTTCATCGTCCACCACCAGCAGTCGTTCCGTGCCGGTGGGGATTGCCTCGATGTGGTTAGCCTCAGTCAGGGGATGTGTCTCCGCTATTCTCGGCAGATAGACATGAAAATGCGTCCCCTTGCCCGGTTCGCTGTAGACCGTAATATGCCCCTGATAACTTTTGACAATACCGTGGACCACGGCCAGACCGAGGCCGGTACCTTCTCCCTTGCCTTTGGTGGTAAAGTAGGGGTCAAAGATATGGGCCAGCGTTTTTTGCTCCATGCCGCAACCGGTGTCACTGATCTCGAGCACCACATAGTCTCCCCGGGCGAGATCGACGCTGGGCACCCTGCTGGCATCGTCAATGGTAATTTTTGCAAGTCTCACCCTGAGCACGCCGCCGGTTTCGCGCATGGCATGGTAGGCGTTGGTGCAGAGATTCATGACGATCTGATGAAACTGGGTGGGATCGGCGAGGATAGCGCCGCACTCCGCGGGGATCTCCTCGCGGATTTCAATGGTGGAGGGCAGGGAGGCCCGGAGGAGCTTGAGCGCCTCCTTCACCACCAGATGCGGCTGAAGCGGTTTCTTCTCCTGCGGGGCCTGACGGCTGAAGGCGAGGATCTGCTGCACCAGATCCTTGGCCCGCATGGCGGCGGTGATGACCTGCTGCAGATCGGCCACCAAGGGGTCGCCAGGGGAAATCCTGGCCAGGGCCAGCTCGGAATAGCCGAGAATGGGGGCCAGGATGTTGTTGAAGTCATGGGCAATGCCGCCGGCCAGGGTGCCGATGGCCTCCATTTTTTGGGCCTGCCGGAGTTGCTTCTCAAGTTGCATCTCTCCTGTCACATCCCGTTTTACGGCCACATAATTGATGATTTCTCCGGCCTCATTCAGTACCGGGGTGATCGAGACCTCTTCCTCAAACAGGGTGCCGTCTTTTTTCTTGTTAATCAGGTCTCCCCGCCACGCCTTGCCACTGGTCAGGGTTCTCCACATCTCCTGGTAAAAGAGGGCATCCTGCTTGCCACTTTGTAAAATCCGCGGGTTCTGGCCGATCGCTTCCTCTTTGCTGTAGCCGGTGACCTTCTCAAAACCGGGGTTGACATACTGGATGATGCCGTCTCTGTCGGTAATGACAACGCTGTCTATGCCTTGCTCTATGGCGGTTACCAGGCGCCGCCGTTCTTCTTCGCCCTGCTTGCGTTCACTGATATCCAGACAATATTCAATAATCTGAATGAGATTGCCGTTGCCGTCAAAGATGGGATAGGCATGGATTTCGACACTTCTGTTCATTCCGGCTGGATCTACATGAATATGCTCCATAACTACCGGCTGTCTCGTTTTTCTGATCTCTCTCAAAGAGCAGGGATGTTCACTCCCTGAGCAAGGTTCACTCCGGTCGTGGGTCAACTGAAAACATTTTGTCCCTTCCCGATACTCGCCGAAATGAGAGGCCGTGTTGGCCAATTTGATGGTGTAGTCATTGGCGTCGATGACATAGAAGGGGTGGGTCAGGGAATCCAGGGCGTTTTGTAGAAACTCCTGTTGGGCCTTGATCTGTTCTTCCGCCTGCTTGCGCTCGGTGATGTCTTCCGAGATTCCCAGCAGATATTTAGGGTCTCCCTGTGCATCTACTATCGGTATTTTTTTTGTATGCAGAATCCTTTTGCCTTGATGACGCGTTTCAATCGTTTCTTCAGGGATATCGATGAGTTTTTTTGAATTCAGGACCTCCCGGTCTTTTGTTATAAAGAATTCTGCTTCTTCGTGGGGGAAAAAATCGTAGTCGTTCTTCCCGTAAAGATCTTCCCGCTGATATCCCAGCAGCTCTTCTCCTGCTTTATTGAACCTGACGAATCTGAGTTCCCTGGCGTCCTTCACAAAAATCATGTTAGGGATATTCTCCACAACACTGGTGAGGAACTTTTCATTCTCCCGCAATTCTTCCTCAGCCTGTCTGCGGATTTTTTCACCTTCGATCAGCTCGATCGCAAAAGAGATGTTTTCCGCAAGCCTGGACAATAATCGGATTATCTCATCGCCTTCCTTCTGAAAATAGAATGCCTCCTCTGAATAAACATTGAACGTACCGATCACCGTCCCCTGCTTTTTGAGGGCAAAGCCGCCATGAGAACGATAGCCGCGCTTCAAGGCCTCTTCCCTCCAGGGAAGCATGATCGGGTCATTTCCCACGTCATTGCAGATTGTATGACTCCCTTTGCGAAGCGCTGTTCCAGTCGGCCCTCTCCCCTCGGGAATACTCTCGTCAACTGAAATCCTCTTTCCCTTGAGATATCCATCCTCGTGTCCATACATGGCAGCAGGCTTCACCTGAAGGGTTTTCGGGTCGATAAAACCGATCCACGCCATCCTGAACATGCCCTCTTCCACTATAATGCGGCATATCTCTTGAAGAAGAGGCTCCGTCTCCTTGATGCGGATAATCGCATCGTTTGTACTGCTCAATACGGAGTAGAGCCCGCTCAGACGCATTCTACCCTGCTCCGCCGTTATGTCCTTCAGCACCTCCACCATCTGGACGACATTCCCGTTCTCATCCCGTATCGGCGACGCGGTGATGCTGTAGACCCGTTCCTTTCCGTCGGGGCAGGAGTGCGTATGCTTGACATTGACCGATTTACCCGTTGAAAAGACCTCTTTATGCGGGCAATGATCAGACGGATCGCAGGGGCTCAGGCAGCAATGGTGCAGTATATGGCAATTTTTTCCGATGACCTCGTCGGAACTCAGCTTGCACAAATTAAGCACGACCTGATTCGCAAAGAGGATTTTATAGTCCTTATCGATGATCAGGATCCCGTCTGATATGGCATCAAGGATTTTTTTATCTTCCATACATTCGCCTCATTTCGTTTTTATGTCGACGCGCCATGTGGCGTTCTCGTAAACTTGAAGGCTTTCCACCATATTTTTGCCGCCAACCTGTCCTAATGACCGGAGCCACCTCTCAGTTGGTTTTTCGCAATTGTTTGACACCATCTGACCTTCGGTGCCTTGGCGCCACTGTTCAGCCCTTGAGCCGCTCGTAGATGGCGTCAAACTCCGCCGCATTTTCCCGAAAGACCGCCAGCACCTGCGGGTCGAAATGGCCGGGCATGGTCCGGCCGTCGCCTTCGATGAGAATGGTGCATGTCTTGGCGTGGTCGAAGGCAGGCTTATAAACCCTGGCGTTGCGCATGGCGTCGTACTGGTCAGCAAGGTTCATGATCCGGCCGGAGATCGGGATCTGTTGACCGGCCAACCGGTTCGGATAGCCGCCGCCGTCCCACCGCTCATGGTGCGACAGGGCGATTTCCGCCGCCATGGTCAGGCGCGGATGGGAGCCGAGGATCTTGGCGCCGTAAAGCGGATGCAGCCTTATCTGCGCAAATTCCTCGTCGGTGAGCTTGTCGGGCTTCTTCAGGATATCCGGATGGATATGGATCTTGCCCACATCGTGCATCAGGGCCTGGAGTCTGATGATGGAGACGAACTGGTCGGACATGCCGATCCTGTCGGCGATGAGGGCGCAGTATTCACCCACCCGCAGGATATGATTGCCGGTATTCTCGTCGTTGGCCTCGGAGGCCCTGGCCAGGGCGTGGACCGTGTAGGTGAAGGCGTCTTCCGTCTCGCTGATCTGGCCGGCGATGGATTTGAGAAAGAGGGTCTGGGTCACCAGGCTTTCGATGACCGAGGCATCGTATCTGGTAACCTCCCGGCCGTAGTTGATCGCCACCACACAGATGGAGCTGCCCAGATAACAGACCAGGTTGATGATCGGAAGCTCGAAGGCCCGCAGCTTTTCAAGACAGCCCCGGTGCTTACCCTCTATCTCCCCATGCTCCGGCTGGTTGTAAAAGAATATCTCCTCCCGCTCTGCGGAAAATTCAAGGGGTATCTCCAGGGCCAGCGAAGTTCGGGTGAGCTTACCGGCAACAACCTCATACCGATACCAGCAGCTTTTCCCCGCGCTGTTGGGGGCATGCACCAGCATGGTCCTGGGGCGGTCCCGCATCTCGTCATGCTGCCCGATGATCTGGCCGACCAAGCCATCCATCTTATCCAACAGGTCGAAGTCAAGCGGCTCAAATCTTTGGATGAGCTGCCTGGCAGAGGAGGTCATGCCGAGGATGGTCTTGTAGCCGTTGTTGAGCTGATCATTGAGCGCCTTGACCTTGACCAGCATCTTGACCCGCGCCAGGACCTCCGCCCTGTCAAAAGGCTTGGTCAGGTAGTCATCGGCCCCGGCCTCAATGCCCAGGATGCGATCATTCTTGCTGGAAAGGGCGGTGATCATGACTACGGGAATGTCCCGCAACTCCTCGCTCCCCTTGATCTGTCGGCAGACATCAAAGCCGTTCATGCCGGGCATCATGACATCCAGGAGAACCAGGTCAATGGGCAGCGCCTGTAGCCGCTCCCAGGCCTCCTGGCCGCTGGTCGCCCCGATTACCTCATAACCCTGGGGTTCAAGAATCGCCTCTAGCAGTTTGATATTGATGGATTCATCATCTACGCAGAGGATCCTGGCCTTGTTGGTTTCCAATATCTTCCACCCAAATAGTTTTTAATCATGCCGTCAGCAGGATCCAGAGCCACAATATAGCCGTGGTACTGACGAATATCACGCAAGCGCCGGCTGTCCATCGGATTAACCTCTACCACCAGTATCTTTCTGGTCATTCTTTATCCTTCTCTTGAGGATAGGGGCTGGTATGCCTGATTGGCAGAATGAAGGTGAAGGTACTGCCTGAACCGGGTTTGCTTTTGGCCCAAATCCTGCCGCCGTGTATTTCGATCAGGCCTTTCGCCAGAAATAATCCGGCCCCGGTTCCCCTATATTTCTTGGAATAGGGCGATTCAAGCTGATAGAAAGGCTGGAAGAGCCTTGTCATATCCTCCTCATTGATCCCGATTCCGGTGTCTGTCACGCTGATGACGATGGACGATGGATGACCCTTTGTTTCGCTTGCTGGGGTGAAGGACAATGTCTCATCCCCTCCAGCTCGTCCTTCGTCGCTCGTCCCTGCACCCTCGTCCTCTGTTAAACGTGCATGCACACGCACCGAGCCGCCTGCGTGTGTGAACTTGACGGCATTGTCGAGGAGGTAACTCATGACCTGCTGGAGTAGTCTGTGATCCGCCTCAACCTCGGTTCCTGGTGGGAAATCCATCTTCAAGTCAAGGCTGATCCCCTGAAGCGCTGCCCTCTCGTTGAACGCCAGGAGAGAAGATTGCAGCAGGTCTTTTATCAGAAATGGTTTCACCATGAGCTTCATCTCACCGGATTCCAGCCCGGTAACCTGGAGAATCGCCTCATAGGTTTTATTCAGCCTTTGCCCACTCTGCAAGATTATCTGGATATATTCACGCTGCTGTTCGCTCAGAGCCTCGTTGGGGTCTTCTAACAGCACCTGCGAAAACCCGATGATGGCATTGAGTGGTGTTGAGAGCTCGTGGGACATATTCGCAAGAAACTCCCCCCGTGCCTTGATGCCAACCCCCGCAAGTATCCTGGCCTCTTCAAGTTCCATGATCTGCCGTTGCAAATTTTCATTCAGCTTGGCGATATCCTCCTCTACCTGCTTGCGCTGGGCGATATACGCCTCCAGTTCTTCCCCAAGCATATTGATCCCGGTGATAAGGGCATCAATGTTGTCGTTCTGCTCAGAGATTCTTCCACGGGCCTGCAAATTACCCAGGGCATACTCAAAGATGACATCAAGAGCCTCCCGGATCCTCGGGTCTGTAATGAGATGGGAATTCGAGCTCACTGAAGAAACCCCTTCAACCATTTTAAAGCCTCATGTTCCGAAGTAAAGAGACGGCTTGGAAGGCGAGGATGGCTGAGGCCGAGGTAGAAGTTCCCCAGAACCCTGCTCACGGGAGTATCGACGATGATGGCGACAGCGCTTGCCTGTTTTGCGGCCTCTTCTGACGCGTAATAAAGACGAACCTCCCTGGTCATGGACTTCATCTTCTTGGTGTCGACAAACAGAGGGAGTCTTTTGCCCTTGGTTACCTTGACGTAGGCCGCCATGGTCTCCTGGGCATCCGCCAAGGTCAATTCCGTGCCCGGGTCGTGTATGACCCGGGCTATTTCATCTTTTCCCAACCATACTATACCGACCCTGATTACGATCTTTTCTTGTTCCATTGTCGTACTCCTTTCCATCAGAATCCATAGGCCGCCGTGAATCCGATTACCTGCTGAAGAATATCATATTTTCCGTTATAGCCATAGATATTGGCGGAAGTATTTTCTTCGCGGGTGGCCGCATACTCGTACAAGAGATCGATCTGCCAGTGTCCCATTTTCCTGCCTATTCCCAGATCTATTTCATGGCCGTCCGCATCAGGTTGAGACGGAATGATATTGGTATTGGGTACCGCCCCCTGGATATAGGCATATCCGCCCCTCACCCGCCAATCATCCGGCAGCTTATATTCCCCACCGATCCTGACATCCCCGCTATTGCGCGCATTCAGTTGCGTTGTTGAATCCGGCCAGATATCCGTCTTCACCGTCACCTGGTCCATGGAGCTCCACCCATACCAATCCGCATCCAGGGCAATGGTCACGTTTTCAAACGGAGTGAGCGCGATGCCAAACCCGAGCGATGCCGGATAATGCACCTCCGACCTGGCAGCGCTTGTTGTTTCGGCGTCACCTGCCGCCATAATCCTCTCGCCGTCGTGCTCAACTGACATACTGGTTCGGTATGTCAGTCCTGCCTTCAGGTATTCATTTGCTCGCCATAAAAGCCCGGCGATGCCTCCATAGCCAATACCGTCCATTTTGTCCTTTATTCTGAAGGCAGGACCTGCCGGGATGGACTGGTCTATCTCGCTGAAACCTATGATCAATCCTCCTCCCAGAGACAAATCATGGTTCATCTTATAGGAAATGACTGTGCTGAGGTCAGTTCGCACCATTTTTGACCGTTGAGCAAGAAAACCATTGGCCGGGTCATCGCTGAACTCCGCATCTCTGGCATAGGGCGTGTAGATCCCGAGACCGCCGCTGAGTCTGTCTGTAATGCCGTGGGTAATAAACAGCGTCGGTCCCAAAGCGCTCTTGGTACTTTGCTCCGTGACACCATCAGGCCGTGTGTATCGTATCTCCGGAGATATCAAGGTGATCCCGGCCTCGATCAAGGTCTCATCGATCTGACTCATTCCTGCTGGATTGTAATAGATGGCTGCCCCATCATCTGCCATTGCCGTAAAAGCCCCTCCCATACCCAGAGCCCGTGAGCCCTGGCCCGGAGTGGACAGCCCGCCGGCATAAACATAAACAGGGCATCCCCATAACAGCAAAAAAAAGAGAAGTCCAGACCCCGGCGCCAACAACTTTTTCATCTCTTACCTCCACCTGTACTGTAGCGGTTCGTCCTCTCCCCAGAGAAGCATGGCCTTGTTGGTATTCATCTTTCCCTCTTAGTCCTTGCCCAGATATTTGCTGATCACTCCCGGCAACTGCCGGATATCCAGCGGTTTGGCAAGATAGCCGTCAAACCCTGCCGCTAACATGAATTCCTTGTCACCACTCATGGCAAAGGAAGTGAGGGCAACAATCTTCATGTCCTGCAGGTCAGGATCGTTACGGACTATCTTGATGGCAGTATAGCCATCCATCACCGGCATCTGGATGTCCATGAAGGTCAGGTCCGGCTGGTGTTCCCGCGCCAGGCGGACGCCCTCTTCGCCATTTAGGGCCGTGATAACAATGTAGCCATAATATTCCAGCGCAACCTGCATGAGGGTCATGTTCTTCTCGTTGTCTTCCACGACCAATATTGTCTTAACCATTTCCTCCCCCTCTGCTGTCGGGCAACCGGGTACCGTCCTACCATGAGGATCAATTCTTCCCTGGTGAGCCTGGCCGATTTCAGTTTACTCTTGTGCCGCCTCTATTTGTACGGATTGCCTGGCGGGGATGGTGAAGATGAAGCTGCTGCCCTTACCCTCTTCACTTTCCACCCAGATCTTGCCGCCGTGCAGTTTGACCAGTTTTTTGCTCAGGGCCAGGCCGAGGCCGGTACCCTCGTAATCTTTTGTATAGGGGGATTCAAGCTGGGCAAAGGCGTGGAAGAGCCTTGCTGTATCCTCCTGCCTGATACCGATCCCCGTATCCGTCACGCTGATCTTGAAGAAATCCCCCTCTCTTACCGCGCCGAGCCGTACTGCACCACCATCCGGGGTGAACTTTACCGCATTGCTCAGGAGGTTGAAGAGGATCTGCTTGAGCTTTCTTTTGTCTGCCTCGATCTGGGTATCAGCATCAGGCTCTATCTCAAGGGTAAGGCTCAGGCCGTGTTTCATCGCCTTTTCCTTAAACATGGATAATGCGCCATTGAGCGCTTCTGGTAAGAGAAACGGTGACGGATCAAGCTCCATCTTGCCGGATTCAACCTTCGACAGATCGAGGATGTCATTGATCAGGGACAGCAGGTGCTTGCCGCTGGTGAGGATATAGTTGACATATTCCTCTTGTTGCTCGTTGAGTTCCCCCGCCATCTGCTCCTGCAGGACGTCCGAGAAGCCAATGATGGAATTGAGAGGGGTGCGCAGCTCATGGCTCATATTGGCGAGAAAATCGGATTTGGCCTTGTTAGCGGTATCAGCCGCAATCCTGGCAATCTCTGCATGCCGCAGTTTTTTTCTCTCGGTGATATCGCCGAAGATAATAACCATACCGGTAATGTGACCATCCACTTGTACCGGGGTGGCCACATATTCCACCGGAAAACTGGTACCGTCTCTCTGCCAGAACACGTCATCAGAACCGTTGCAGATTCTTCCCTCTTTGCAGGCCTGAAGAATGGGACACTCTTTTGCAGGGAAGGGGGAACCATCCGGCCTGGAATGATGCCATGTTGCATGCCCGTTCAAACCAATCAGCTCATTGGTGGCACAACCAAGCATCTCCGCTGCGGCCGGATTTACAAAAGTAATATTTCCCTCCAGGTCTTGGCCGATAATCCCTTCGCCTGCCGCTTGCAGGATCAATTCATACTGCTTCTTAAGCTTTTGAATTGTCACTTCCGCCTGCCAGCGCTCCACAAGCTCAGACTGGAGCCGCTTATTGGTTGTAATGAGTTCCGCTGTCCTTCGACTGACCTCTTGTTCGAGCTGTTCATTCAGATCCTTCAGTTTATTTTGGGTCTCGATCAGTTCAATGTTCTGGTGATAGGCGTTTTCGTAGGTGGAAAGCAGGAGGTCAAGGATCTGGAGGCGCTCGGCGGTGATGAAGAAGTTCTCCCCGGAGAAGAACACATTGATGCCCATCTCGGCCTTGGCGTTCTTGCGCAGCTCGAAATTCGATAACAGATAACGGATGCGGTTGATGAGAGCTTTCTCTTCATAGGGCTTGGCAATGAAGTTGTCGGCCCCGCACTCCAGGCCCCTGATGACGTCTTTCGGATCGGAGAGTGAGGTCAAGAGGATAACGGGGACGAGCTTGAACCGCTCATCGGCCCGCAACTGCTTGCAGAATTCATAGCCGTCCATCTCCGGCATCTGGATGTCGCTGATGATAAGTGTCGGCCTGACTTCCCCCTCCAGCAGGCGTAATGCCTCTTTCCCGTTGACCGCCGCCGCAACCTGAAACCCTGCCTTCTCGAGCATATACTGCAACTGTAAAAGCTGAGTCGGGCTGTCCTCAACGATCAGGATCATTTTGCCATTGTTCTCGTTATCCATTAATTATCCCGCTTTTTTCAGGGCTACGCTTTTCAAGCGCAGCATTTTTCCCGGCTGCAGTGTAGCTGATTCCCATTCAATGCTTTCCTTTCATTGTCGCTTCTGCTTCTGCTTTATGCCTTTTTATTAAAGTACTTGTTTATGTCTTCGTAGGCCTTTTTTGCACAATCCGGACAGATACTGTGACTGAACATCGCCTCGCTATGCTCACTGACATAGGACTCGACCTGTTGCCAGTATCCTGCGTCGTCTCTGATCTTTTTGCAGGTGGCACAGATGGGGATAAATCCGCTCAGGGTTTTTACCTCCTCCTTTGCCTCTGTTAATGCCCTGATCGTGTTTTCAAGTTCGCGGTTTTTGTTTATGGTATCATCGTATATCGAAAGGAGGAGGTCGAGCATCTGATGGATACGGCGGGGAGTGATGAGATATTTTCGTCCGGCAAAGGCTATCTCCAGGCCGCTATCCGTGGGTATGGCTTTTTCTTTCTCTACATTCACCAGGACCTGTTCAATGTGTTTGGTGATGTTCGTTTCATTGAAGGGCTTAGTCATGAACTGGTCGGCCCCTGATTCAAGTCCTCGGAGAACGTCCTCAGGCTCGGAAAGAGTGGTCAGAAGAATGACGGGAATATGGCTGATCTTTTCATCTGCCTTTATCCTGGTACACAGTTCAAAACCGTCTATTTCCGGCATAATGATATCGCTGATGATCAGTGTCGGAATATGGGCAGAGAGGGAGGATAATGCCTCTCTGCCATTTTTTGCCACCTCGACCTCATAGTCACAGCCTTCGAGGACATACCTGAGATGCTCGGCCTGGGTGGCGCTGTCATCAACCACCAATATCCGGATCTTTTTATTCATTGTTGGGTCCTTTATAGTAACCGATTGTCTTTGTATTGCTTACTGATGACGAGGGATGATTTTTCTTTCATCGCCTCTCCTCTTTCGTCCTTCACTTGCTAACCAGCCCTAGCAGCAACTGGGCAATGCCTTCCGGTGGCAGGACATGCCTTACCGCGCCAAGCTTCACTGCCTCTCCATTCATACCGAAGACAATGGAGCTTTCCCGGTCCTGGGCAATGGTGATTGCGCCCAGGTCCTGCATCATCTTCAACTCCGCTGCACCGTCCCGGCCCATACCGGTAAGGAGCACGCCCACCGCCTTTTCCTGAAAGACGCGGGCCGTTGAACTGAAGAGGTGGCCGACCGACGGTTTCAGACCTTGGTCCGGGGGGGCATTGCTCAGCAGGATCTGACCTCCATGCTCAACCACCATGTGGACATGGTCCGGGGCCACATAAGCATTCCCAGGCAGGCAGACCTCGCCGTTTTCAGGCACCCGCACGGTAAATCCAGTGGTATCACCAAGCCATGAGGCAAACCCGGCCGTAAAGCCAGGGGTAATATGCTGGACTATGGTAATCGGTACCGGAAAATTCTTCGGTAGTCTTGCAAGGATGGTCTGTAACACGGGTGGGCCGCCGGTGGAGGCGCCGATGGCGACCATCCTGATCTCCTGTCTGGCAGCAATCTTCTTTTCTGCCTGGGCAATACCTTCCCGGTCTGGTGCCATCCGTTGGCTACGGGTGACCACCTTGATATCGGCCAGCGCCTTGACGAGGTTGATGAGGTCGCGGGCCTGCTTTTCGTATTCAGGGTGTCCAATCCCCACAGGTTTTGACATGATAGACAGCGCTCCTGCCTCAATGGCCCGGAAAGAGAGGGAAACCTCTTTCGAGTTGTAGACGGAACTGACAATAATAATAGGAATCGGAGTCTGTTCCATTATCCTGCGGGTCGCCTCAAAGCCGTTCATCCCGGGCATGTGGATGTCCATAGTGATGAGATCTGGCTTCAGGCGGGCGGTCATGGCAATGGCCTCCTCGCCCTCCGAGGCAATCCCCACCACTGTGATCATCGGGTCGGATGAAAGGATGTATGACAGCATCTGTGCGACTACCGGTGAATCATCGACAATCAGTACTCGTATCATTCAGCCCCCTGTTGTACGATGGACGACCGTTCGGGTTGCTCACTAAGACGAGGGACGATCTTTCCCCGCACCCCTTGTTCTTCGACCATCGTCTCTCGTCCTTATTATCCCTCATATCTTATATCGTCCCACCATCTGTTTCAGTTTCATGCCCAGCTCATGCAAGCCCTTGGCCGACTCTTCCGACTGGCGGATGCTCGCTGCTATCTGACCTGTGGCCTTCTTGATATTCTCCATGGCGGAGGAGACCTGGTCGATGCCTGCCACCTGTTCGTTGGTGCCCACTGATATCTGCAGGGCCGCCTGGGCCGCGTTGGCGATGTCTGTCGCCATCCTGGTGATGGAATCCCCGGCTCTCTGTGATTGATTCAACCCGGCCTCAACTACCTTGGCGCCCTGGTCGGTTGCCAGCACCGCGCCGCTGATTGCCTTCTGGATCTCACCCAGGATGGTTCTGACCTGACTGGTGGCCTCCTTAGACTGTTCCGCCAGGCTCCGCACCTCCTGCGCCACCACCGCAAAACCCTTGCCCTGTTCCCCGGCCTTTGCCGCCTCAATGGAGGCGTTGACTGCCAGCAGGTTCGACTGGGTCGCCAGGTCTGTGACCGAGTCGATGATCAGGCCGATGGTCTGACTTTGCTCACTGAGCTTGATGATGTTGCCGGCGATAAGATCCATCTGCCCCTTGATCCTGCCCATGCCGACAATGGCATCTTCCACCGATTTTTTGCCGGCCTCAGAGGTCCGGGCGGTACCCTGCGCTGCCTCAGAGACGGCAGCTGCCCGCTGGCTCATCTGCCTTGAGGTCTGCTTCACCTCTTCCATGGTCGTGCTGGTTTCAGATATGGCCGTGGCGGTCTCCGTGGAGCTTGCGGCAAGCTGGCTGGTCAGGGCCAGGATCTGGTTGGAAGAGGCAGCCAGGATGTTGACCGCCTCCTGAGTCTCCTTGGTCATTCCTTGCAGATTTTCAACCATCTTCTGAAAGGCATTGCCGAGCAGGTCCCTGTCAGACAGGGGGGGAGACTGTACGGTAAAGTCATTTTGGGCAATGCTTCTTGCCACCCCTGCCATCCTGTTCAGATACTCTGTCATCATGGCGAAGGCCTTTGCCAAGGCCCCGACCTCATCGCTATTGTCCACCCTGACTACGGTGGTGGCAATGTCACCCTCCGCGATCTTCATGGCCGTGGCGGTAATCATGCGGAGAGGATCTGAGATGTTTCTGATGATTGAGAAACCGACCAGGACAAAGAGCAGCAGAGCAAGCGGGATGCCATATATGATGATGGCCATCAAGGCGCGTGAAACATTTTTTACCGATTTGTCCCTCACTTCCCATAGGGAAGACTCTTCCACATCCATGGCCGCATGCACCTCTTCTATCTCCTCCATATCCTTGAGGCTGCTCTCTTCATTGGCCTTTACGAAAGTGAGCGCCGCCCCTGGCCCCTCTGTCCGGTAGATATTCATGCTCTCGCTTAAGGAGTTGATTACATGTTTGACAAGGGCTTCGAGTCTATCAAGTTTCTCCTGCTGGCGGGGATTGTCGGCAGTCAAGATGCGGAGTTTTTTCAAATTTGCGTCTATGTCCGCCAGGCCATGTGTTGCATAATGGTCCAGGTACCGTTTATCTCCGGTCAGGATATATGCCCGCTGCACGGATTGGGCCTCCTGCATGGCAATGGCAAACTCATTGAGGCTGACGATGACCTCCTCTGTATGGCCGAGCCACTTCAGGGTATCGTTGAAGCGGGTGGTATTCATGATGGAGGAGGCCGAAAAGACCAGGAGGACAGCAAAAGCCATCCCAAAACCAAGGCCGATCTTTGTGCCCACGGGGAATCTGATCTTCCCTTTGCTGTCGGCAGAGGCCCGGGACAGCAGGATGAGCCCTGCACCGACCATGATAAAGAGCAGCGCCGTGTTGAGGGCCATGGCCGTGCTGAGCCCATGCAGATAGTAATACAAAAGCGGCATCTTCAGGAGATAGCCGAGGAGAGCCAAGCCTCCGAGCGCGACCACCGTCCAGCCCAGCAGCGAGAGTTTGGCCCGTAGCTTTCTAACGTTGAAGAGGGTGAGCAGCGAGGCAACAGCGATGAAGATGAAATTCAAGGCGGTCCCCATGGAAGGCATGCCGGGGGCAACGGTCATGACCGTGTCCTGCATCTCCTTGGTAAAGAAGTCCTCGATGGCGATACGGAATCCCAGGATCGGGCTTGCAAAAAGCGTTGCCATGATGAGGAGCATGGTGATGCTCACGATCGGGAGCACAGAGTGTGAGAGATTCAGCCTGCCTTCAAAACGGTATGCCATGACGATCAGGGCCACACCGCTCAGGATAAAACAGAGCGCCGTAAATATCTTCATGGAGACCCCGCCGGGCATGAGACACTTGAGGATGGCGGAATCGATAGCCCATCCGGTAAGGACAATGATCCCTGAGACGATGACGATGGAACCAAGTATCTTTACTGTTTTTAAATTATCCACAAAATCCTCCCCTTTTGGTAAAAAAGATACTATGGCCGCAAAAGCAAAAGGACTATCGTCCCTCGTCTTTTCATCCATTCAAATCAGCCTTTGTATCACTTCAATCAGATTGCTCTGGTCAAAACTCTGCTTGGTTATATAGGCGTTGGCACCCACCTCTATGCCGCGTTTTTTGTCCTCGGGAGATTCCAGACTGGTGACAATCACGACCGGCATTTCCTCGAATCGCTTGTCATCCCGGATCCTTTCCGTTAGCTCAAAGCCGTTCAACCGCGGCATTTCCACGTCTGAAACCACGAGGTCAAAGTCACCGTCGCACAACTTGGTGAAGGCGTCGACTCCATCTACTGCAGCGGTTACCTTGTATCCGGCGGATTCAAGGATGTTGACAAAGAGCGTCCGGGCGGTGATGGAATCTTCTGCCACCAGGACCGACTGCAGTTTTACTTCCTTTTCTCTTTTAGCAACCGCGGCGAGTCTGGTGCCGCCTGCGGAGATTTTTAGAGCGGATTTTATCAGGTCTGAGACATTGAGAATCGGTATCACCCGGCCCGAGCCGAGCACTGTCGCCCCGGCGATGTTGCGGACGCGGGAAAGCTGCTTGCCAAGGCTTTTTAGAAGGATTTCATCCTCATGCAGCACCTCATCAATGGTAAAGGCCAAGTGTTTGTCGCCGATGGCCACCGCCATTACACTGATGAATCCATCTTCCTCTGCCAACGGTTTTGGCGAAAGTTCAAGGACCTGGTCCAGCCGCACCAGTGACACTGACTTGCCGTGCAACTGGATCGTGTCCCTGTTTTCGACAGTCTTGATATCGGTCAACGGAACTCTTTGGATACATTCAACATTCATGGTCGGAACCGCAAAGATCTGGCCCCCTGTTTGAATCAGGATGCCCCGGAAGGTCGCCAGCGATAGGGGCAGCTGGATGGTGAAGGTCGTTCCCTCGTCAGCTGCAGTCTGTATGGATATGGTTCCCCCCAAGTTTTCTATTTTTTCCCTGACGATCGCCATGCCCAGGCCTCTGCCCGAGACGGTGGTGATGATGGAGCTGGTGGTGACGCCTGATTCGAAAATAAGGGCAAGCGCATCTTCCAGGCTCATGGCTGCCGCCTGCTCTGCTGTGATGGTTCCCTGTTTGAGTGCGCTTCTTTTAATCTTGTCAAGGTTGATCCCGGCCCCATTGTCGGCAATAATCATCTCAATCTTGCCGCTGTCTTTTTGCGAAATTGTGATCTTCAGGCTGCCTGATGCCGCTTTATTCTTCTGCCTTCTCGTCTCTGCTGTTTCTATGCCGTGGTCAATGCTGTTTCGTACCAGATGGATGAGCGGATCCTTGATCTCCTGCAGTATCCTTTTGTCTATCTCTATCTCGCCTCCCTCCATGACCAGATCTATTTCCTTGCTCTGCTCGCGACTGAGGTCGCGGACAAGTTTGGGGAAGGTGCCGACCACCGATGAAAACGGCAACATCATAACACTCTTCATGTTGTCAAGCAGGTTGTTCACCATGGTGCCGATGGAACGGAAATCCTCTTCAGTGGTTTTTCTCAGGCCGAGGAGGCTGTCTTCCAGCCTGCTGCTGAATTTCTGGTTGTATTCGAGGAATGCGTTGAGTGCTGCCGTGGCCGCAGGAGCAGCTGTTCCCGTCTTTCCCGTCGGGGCGTTATTGCCTTTGAGACCTTCAGAGAGAAGCTGTGGCCATTGTTCTTTCCAGGTCTTATGCATTGCCTCAAGTTCTCTTACCAGCTTTGCATGCTGACGTACGGCGAGTTTTGCCGACATCAGTTCTTCCGCCTTGAGAAGAAGAGAGTCAAGTCGTGTCGCCGGTATCCTGATCGTTTCAGAGCTGGCATATGGCCCTTCCGCTCCAAGGGTATGGAGTAGTTCGGGCCGTGGTTGGGGCTCGACCTGAGCTGTAGCCTCAGGTTCCGGTAGGGGCTTTTCAGCATCCCTCTCTTCTAAGAGTCTGGCGTTCAGCTCTGGAAGAGGGGTAGGGGTGGCGGTGGTTTCTATTGTTTCCTTCACCGTCTCTTTCTTGGCCGGGGGCGCTATTTTCCCCTGGAGGGCATCGGCAAGTTTCTGTCTCATTGCCTGTACTCTTGAACGTTCTCCCGGGGCTGGGGCCGTGTCAGGAATGGAGAGCAGTTTGCTGACCACGTCTGTGGACTCGTGCAGCAGGTCAAAGAGGGGTGTGGACAAGGCCATTTCTCCACGTTTGAGCGCGGAAAAAAGGCTTTCCATGGCCTGACAGAGCAGCTCGATATGGGAGAGATTGACAGAGCGTGCAGCGCCTTTCAGGCTGTGCGCCTCTCTGAAGATGATCTCAATGATCTCTTTCTCTCTTTCCGCTACAGGATGCTTCTCAAGCTCAAGCAGACCCGAGGATATCGCGGTAACATGTTCCTCCGCCTCGATCCTGAATGTCGCCAACAACCTTTTTAGAAATTCTTCTTCTTTTGTCATTGCAGCTCCTTAAAAGCAGGGATCAGGGGCAGGAGGCAGGGGCCGGGGGTCAGTTACTGATCCCTGATCCCTGCCCCCTGTCTTTCCCCCCTGTCTTT
>JAHJKP010000052.1 GCA_018821985.1 Pseudomonadota bacterium | reverse complement strand
GGACTTTCTCTTAATTTTTGTGTCGGGGCGTAGCGCAGCCTGGTTAGCGCGCCTGCCTTGGGAGCAGGAGGCCGCAGGTTCGAATCCTGCCGCCCCGACCATTGATTTCAAGGGGTTACGGTGTTTCCGTGACCCCTTTTTTTATGCCTTTTTCTGGCGTGATACAAAACGTGATACAAAAACGTCGTCGCTTGAAATAAAGAAAACTTTTCTTTTTGTACTCTTGAAATTTCAAAAACTCCAGCCAGGGAATTAAAAAAAACCGCCTCCCTCAGAAGAAAGAAGCGGTCAGTTTGTCCACGAATCACCATCCGTTACCGCTTGCCCTTGGTTAGATTTATTAATAGTGCCTTGGTGGAGAGATAAAACAATAGCTTTCAGTGTTCATCATGTTCGTGATATATCCCTTCCCCCCACCAGAAAGATATTGATAGTTGCACGAATATTCTGCCCCACTGTCAGTACAGGAAATAGACAACTGCCCACAACCCCTGTAATCTGTCTGTGCAGTACCTGAAAATCCATTATTGTGTCTTTCCGTGATATTCCCACCTATATGTACTGCATATTCAGACGCAGCAGTAAAGGAACAATCATCTTCAAGGTCAATCATTATCCATCCGCTAACTGAGTAGCCAGCGCAATCGTCTGACATGTTTCCCTGATAGCATCCTGAGATACTAGAGCATGTCAACTCTTGATGGCAGTAATTGTCATACCAGTGACCAAGGCTATCAACGCAGCTCTTTTGATCGGCGCATAAAGAGCGATGATTCTGATCGCATACATCTCGCTTCGCACCTGGCCCAGAAATTATGGGGACAAGAAATCTCCATGGAAATTTTCTGACAACTTCTCCCGCTGATGATTCATTGGAGTTTACCAGGATCATGGAGAATAGAATAATAAATCCCGTTGCTATTTTGCGCATATAAAACTCCTTTTCAATACCTCTTGACCTTCTCCATCGCCCTGCCAATAATTATCAATTCTTACTCTGTAACATCCATGATCGATGGTGTCTATTATCCCGACATAAGCCGCCGGGTAACCTTGATAAAATAGATGAAGTTGATTTTATTTTCTGTCATGCGTGGTGCTTCTTTAGTTTTTACCCAAAAGAACAGAAAGAACTTCCTTCTCAAAAGCACCTGTTGCGTTACAAACTGTGCCACCAAAAGAAGCGCCAGGGAAGCTAGCACCTTGCCCGCTATTGAAAGAAATTGTATCTGTTGATGATTTAGAAGCACCTTGTACATTTCTCATGTTTACGGATTTTGTTAGAATATATTTTGTATTAGCTGTTATTAAACATTTGCTTGGTTCGATTTCTTCTATTATGAGGTTCATTCTTCCCTCAAGATTCATTTTTCTATCTATCCAAAACAACCCACCGCTTTGTTTCATATCCATGACCTCATATGTTTGTTGTGCTGACGAAGCGGGGAAATTATAGGTTCTCTCGCCTCTGGCGTTCTTGACATACGAATTTATTGTTCCACAATCGATATATTTTTCAGGATCGCCACTATAACTTAAATTTATGATTCCTGATTCTTTGTCCAAATTATTAATAACAAAGAAATTTTTCCCCAAAGCAGGGACTATGGTTTTCCATACTTCATCTTTGTTTTTTTCAATCATAACAGAGTTATTTGTTGGTGCAATACTTGGCGGAGGAGAATAGTCAAATTTCCCTGCACATCCAGCCAGAATTGAAACCGATAAAGTGAGAAGTAGAAACAAATTGATTTTCCTGCGTTTTTTTCCTTCCATGAGCTGATCTCCGTGTATGCTTTATTGAAGCCGAACGTTATCAATAAACCTGATGTCATCAAAAGTGCTCAAGCTTCTACTTTCATAGCCAGCTTTAACCAGTTAATCAAAAACTGATTTTTAAGCTTTCTAACTCCCCTCATCATCATAAAAATGAACGTTGATTCATTCAATCACAGGTGAAATATTTTTAACAGGAATTTTGGGGAAAGAATTAAAGAGATGCCAGTGACAAGGTCAATCAATGGTAGGTAATCAGAAAGAAGAGCTTATTCCTGATTATACATAACAAAAAAAACCGCCTCCCTCAAAGAAAGAAGCGGTCAACTGTCGGGGATCAATCAGCGGCGATTATCTTCTGCAGTTATTCCTTATATTCACATTTTCAGCCTTTTTAAGTTTTGCGGTTCTGGCAAGGCTGTCTTGCCGTTCCTTCTCATGCCGGGCCCTGTGCCCCGCCGCCTCTTCAGCCTGAAAAGCATTCTGCCTGGTCTGCTCATTGACGCGGGAAATTTCATTTTCCCGATATTGACGCATGACCGCGGCAACCTCATCATAAGCAGCTTGCGCCGTAATGCGGATAAACTCTTCCGCCTCGGCCTCACTCAAAGCCATGTTCTGAACGCGCTGGAAGGCATCGCCAATACATTTCAATTTCATTGCAGTACCTCCAGCTCAGTCAAGGCGTGACCATAAGAAAGCTTCTCTGTTGGATCAACATGCACGCCGCGCGCAGACTTCTCCAGGATCGCCATGTTAAGCCGGGCCGCCCGTGCATAGGCGAAACAGATTTTCGCCTGCCGTTGGTCTGGAAGGACAACGCCGGACAAGTCCACTGGTTTCCATCCGGGGGAGCCTTGGCGCGTCACGTTGTCCTTGTGGATCAAATACAGCTCGCCGTGCTTCTTATCTCTCAACGCCTCCCCAGCCCGTGCGGTCAATTCCTTGGTGGAACAGTTTTTCAGCTCAGTAGCCATGGCCAGCCGTTGCAATGCCTCATTGTTGGCATCCATCGGCTTTTCAATGTGTTCTCCCATCTTTGCCGACACTGACCGGGTAGATAAAACATGCTCAACGTCCATCCAGGCATCCCGGTAGCCTGCAAGCTCGGTATCGGTTGCGATGATGAGCTGATACTGCTCAAGGATCATCTCAGCGTGCTCTGCGCGGGTGTCGAATTCTTTCTTGCTCAACATTTCAGAAGGGCCATAGTGTTCGCGTTCCTTTGCGATTTTTTCAAGCTCCTTGCCTAATCGTTCAATGACACCCATGGCTTTTTGCTGCGCGTTTTTAATATCTCCCTGCCTTGATACGAGTGTGTAAATGTCTTTCATTTGTAATACTCCTTTTTGGTTGATTTTTTCAGCCTTAACTATTCTTCACAACTGACCGACTTTTCGTTATTGCCGCGAATAAACAGAATACTTTTTCCCTGCCTCTTTTTGGCTGCCGTAACTTCCTCAGCGTTGCGACAAAAAATAATTTCTGGTAACGATTCAACCCTTTTCCTTTTTTCAATCTGTCTTAAT
>JAHJKP010000053.1 GCA_018821985.1 Pseudomonadota bacterium | reverse complement strand
TTGTACCGCAGTCTTTCATTCCAGTTGATTTGTTGATGTCTGTCTCATCACCACCTCCATAGCTTTGAAATAATCACGCTGGGCTTTTAGGTTCAGCAACTTACTGTAACGCTGGGTAGTCTTGATTTTTGAATGGCCAAGCAGTTCCTGAATCGAAACGATATCAGCATCAGCATTCAGCAATTGGGTGGCCATCGTATGCCGGTTATGCCGAATTCGGCATAACCGACATAATGCCGACATCCGGATTATGCCGACAACTCTCGCCACTTTTTTCATTCTGCTGCAATTCTGCAAGATTTTACCATGTTACAGCTTGCTAATTCGGCATAATCAAGATGTCCTTCTTTCATGACAAACAATTAATCATGAAAAGGAGGAAGCCTAATGAGAGAATGTTTTTCAAACGATCACGTAATCGCTGAGCACCTTAAAAAGAATGTGTTGGCCTCTCAGATCGCCACCTTTCTGGCATTTGTTTCAGATTTAGGATACTCGCCCTCGACAATCCGTACGAAACTTGAGCTATTGAGTAGCCTAACGAGATGGATTCAAAAGAATGATGTTAATATTTTTCATATCGATGAAAACATTACGAATCGTTTTCTCTCTGAATCCGGACGAAAAGGAGCTTGCCGTAGGGGTGATCAAAAAACCCTGCGTTGTTTTCTTGATCATCTCCGAACCGAAAGCCTAATTGATTCTCCGGTACTAACATCCGACGAATCCCCTCTGACGTCCATCAAGAACAGGTACGAGTATTACCTGCGTAAAGAACGCGGGCTCTCAGCGGTTACCGCGTCACGATATTGGCTTGTTCTCCAACGTTTTCTCCTTGAGCGATTCAACGATGGCCCCTTGCTATTTTGTGAATTGGGCCAGCAAGACATCGATAGCTTCCTTCTTCGACATGCTCATGAGAGAACACCCAAAGTAGCGCTGTTGATGGTGACAACCATGCGCTCATTTTTTCATTTTCTCTTTCGATTTGGAGAAACCAAACACGATCTATCGGTGATTGTACCAACAGTCCCAAGCTGGCGACTAACCGAGGTGCCGAAGTATCTCAATCCAGATGAGCTCGAAACCATTCTGGAAGCCTGCGATCGAACTACCTCTGTTGGCCGTCGCGACTATTCGATTCTTCTTCTCATCGCACGGCTTGGTCTTCGTGCTGGAGAAGTTGTCACATTGACGTTAGATGATATAAATTGGCGGACTGCTGAGCTGATGGTACGGGGTAAAGGGCAATTTTGC
The DNA here is from genome assembly GCA_018821985.1 of Pseudomonadota bacterium. Classification (GTDB taxonomy): domain Bacteria; phylum Desulfobacterota; class Desulfobulbia; order Desulfobulbales; family Desulfocapsaceae; genus UBA2270. Next base: position 3,062 of record JAHJKP010000053.1, on the reverse strand, counting down.
GACTGCCTTCCACTGCCCCATGAAATTGGGAAAACCTTAGCTATTTACCTGCGCAACGATCGCCCCATCTGTTCATCCAGGAGGATCTTCCTTCGAATGAGAGCCCCGCTCCGAGGATTTAAAGATTCAACCTCAGTCAGTACAATTGTACGCCGAGCTGTGCAAAGGAGTGGTCTTAACACTCCAAGCAAGGGTGCACATTTACTGCGTCATTCACTCGCCACCGGCATGCTACATAATGGGGCTTCAATGGCTGAAATAGGAGAATTATTGAGGCATCGCTCCCCGAATAGTACAGAAATCTATGCAAAAGTGGATATCGAAGGCCTTCGTTCTATTGCCCGTTCTTGGCCAGAGAAGGGAGGTGTGAGATGAGTGACCTACGAAAAGCAATGGAAGAATACCTCAAGCTCCGCCGTAGTCTTGGCTTCGAACTACTTAAGGTAGCCGGTATACTTCGGAGTTTCGTTGCCTTCGCTGAAAAAGAGACTGCCTTCCATATTACTACCGACTTGGTAATTCGGTGGGTGAAGTTGTCTACCGCGAAGGAGTCAGCAACGTTGGCTGACAAATACAATACAGTGAGACGCTTCGCCATTTGGAGAAATGCTATTGATGTACATACTGAAGTGCCCCCAAAAGGGCTTCTGCCTGGTCATTATCATCGGAAGCCGCCATATATTTACAGCGATGAGGAGATCGAGAGACTTGTCAGGGAGGCACGTAATCTACCTTCGCTAATGGGCGTGAGAGGCCTGACCTATGCTACTCTCTTCGGACTGCTTGCAGCAACCGGGATGCGAATTAGCGAGGCTCTTGCTCTTAACAGAGAGGACGTTGACTTCGAAGAAGGTGTACTGGATATCCAACAATCTAAATTCCGTAAATCTCGGCTCGTGCCGTTGCATAGATCAACATGTGACGTTCTTGAAGACTATACAAAAAAACGGAATCAAATTTTTCCTCGGCTGAAAATAGCCGCATTTTTTGTCTCGGAAGGGGGAACTCGCGTGACCCAGTGGGCCGCACGAGATAATTTTGCCAAGGTCTCGCGTGAGATCGGAATCCGTGCAAAGACCGAAAGTAGACGTCTTGGTCGTGGCCCGCGACTCCACGATATGCGGCATCGATTTGCCGCTCGGACACTCGTGGATTGGTATAGGGCCGGGGTCGATGTAGAGCGTGAAATCCACAAGTTGTCTACGTACTTGGGACATGTGCATGTAAACGACACATACTGGTACCTGGAGGCAGTGCCGGAGCTTTTGGCATTGGCCACTCAGAGACTTATGGATAGAACAAAGGAGGTTGACTAATGATGATTTCCAATACGTTTCCAGCTCTATTGCAAAGATTTTTCACGGACCGTCTTCTTCGCCAATTGAGAGCAAGTCCTAACACAATCGCATCATACCGTGATTCCTTTCGGCTTCTTTTTCGTTTTGCAAAAGAGAATCTCGGTAAAGAACCATCGGTTCTATCTTTCGAGGATTTCACACCTGATTTTCTCTGTATATTCCTTGATTGCATCGAGAAGGATCGTGGTAACAGTGTTCGAACCAGGAACACACGCTTGGCAGCCATCCATTCATTCTTCCGTTATGTTTCCTTAAACGAGCCAGCATACACTAATCTCTGCTGTCAAATACTCGCCATTCCAAGCAAACGTTTTGCGAGACAACCCATCGAATTTCTAACACGGCCAGAGATTAAGGCTCTTCTTGATACACCTGATAAGGCTACCCGGGTTGGACGACGTGATCGCACTCTTCTTTTGACTGCAATTCAAACAGGACTGAGGGTATCGGAATTAATCAGTCTTTGCTGTGCGCATGTGATCCTGGGAACAGGAGCCCATGTAAGATGTGAGGGAAAGGGTAGAAAACAGCGTTGCACACCACTTCGCCAAGAAGCAGAAGAGATGATGAAATCCTGGCTTTATGAACTTAATGGACAGCCAGAGAGTCCTGTCTTTCCAAGCATGCGCGGTGGCCCCCTCAGCAGGGATGCCGTCGAGCGCTTGGTAGCTAGACACTGCAAGGCAGCACGGCAACACTGCCCCACCCTTCATCGCAAGAAGGTAACTCCTCATGTACTTCGCCACACCGCAGCCATGGAACTGCTCCAACATGGTGTGGATCGAACGGTAATCGCTCTCTGGCTTGGTCATGAATCTGTGGAGACCACCCAGATGTAGCTTCATGCGGATATGCATTTGAAACAGCAAGCCCTGTTGCGGGTAACGCCATTTGGTGCCAAACCGTTTCTATACAAGCCAGATGATGAGCTTTTGTCTTTCTTGGAAGATCTCTGATTATGCCGCATTCAATTGTCGTAGAGCAAAGAGTGCTCCGTATTTGACATGGCAAGTCGGCATAATCCGGATGTCGGCATTATGCCGGAACCTGTGGCAAGTTACGGCCACACCACTTTCCTGAGCATAATGCTCTACCCGTTTCTGTACTGCACGGACAGAGATCGGCTTTCCTCTGCAGCGTCCCTTCTCAGCCAGGAAGATCTGCTTCTCACCAGTTCTTGGTCTCATTCTCAAGTACTTTGCCAGTGCCACAGCTGCATCATTGCTGATATAGACTATTCGATCCCTGGCACCTTTGCCGGCTTTGACCAGAATCCGGCTGCGTCTGTAATCAATAACGTCAATGGTCAGGTTAACCACCTCATGGACACGCAAACCACAGCGCAGCATCACCATAAAGATGGCAAGGTCTCTGGTACTTGATACTCTCCCCAGAAACAGCTGGAGTTCATTGTCATGAAGGTATCTCGGAAGAGGATGGGGCTCACGGAGCATCTGTCCTCTGGCAACTGGATTGTCCAATGGTATACCTTCCTCATCTGTCAGGTAATCATAAAATCCACGAACTGCTGAAAGATGGCAGTTAATACTGCGTGGAGCCATTCTCTTTTCCAGCAAGTAGTCGATATAGTGCTTCACCTCTGTCGCCGATGCGGACTCAACCGTTACCGGTAGCCAGCTGAAGAACAGTTTCAGTCTGTGCAGGTAGTTCTTAACCGTCAACTCCGAGTAATTCTTTCTCTTC
>JAHJKP010000027.1 GCA_018821985.1 Pseudomonadota bacterium | reverse complement strand
TTAAGTCTAACCCCTTATAAAATATAATATATTTAAATTCAGACACAAAGCAAGTATCCTTGCTAATTTTTTAACTGACAAATCACTAACGAATAAAAGATAGAGAACAGGAAACAAAACTAAGAAAGTGGCAGCTTTCTAAACCCCAAAGATAAAATAAAACTATCGAATTTCTTAATAGTAAAGTAAACATGATTTCATATTAATGCTACAATAATCATTCCTATCTGATTCAAAATACAAATTTATAATATAGTTCTTCTATATTATAATAGTCCTTTTATTTTTAATTTATTATGTCAACAAGTCTAATATCCAATAAAAAGCTTTTCTCTCGCCTCTATCTCCTCATCCAGCCTTACAAGATCAAGTTCCTCATTGCCATGATTGCAGCTCTTGTAGTGGCCGGGCTGACTGGCGCGCAGGCTTATATGGTTAAACCCCTGCTGGACAAAATATTCTTTGAAAAAAACACTTTTTTTCTGGCCGTCCTTCCCTTTGCCTTGGTTGCCTTGTTTTTAATCAAGGGCCTTTTTTACGGTCTGAATTTTTATCTACTGGAGCAGGTCGGCCAAACTGTTATTCGTGACATGCGAGTCAGACTGTTTGACCATATCCACAGGCAGTCCCTTTCTTTTTTTCATAAAACCCCCACAGGCGAGATCATCTCTCGTATCATCTCTGATATCTACCTCATGCAGGGTGCTATCTCCACCGTTGTAGTCGGGCTACTGAGGGACTTTTTCCAGGTTATCTTTCTGCTCGGCGTCATCTTTACCATGAACTGGAAGCTGGCCCTACTTTCTATTATCTTTCTGCCGGCAGCAGCTTTCCCCATTGTCAAATTCGGCCGCGCCTTTCGTCGAATCAGCACCACCTTACAGGAAGAAACGGCTGTGACCTCAAACATCATCCACGAATCTATTACCGGCGCACCTGTGGTCAAAGCCTTTGCCATGGAACGATACGAATCAAAACGTTTTGCGGCCCAAGTCCATAAACTCTTTGGCGTGATCATGGAGGATACCCGGTATCGACGGATTCAACACCCGCTCATGGAGGTGATCGGCGGTATCGGTATGGCGCTCATCATCTGGTTTGGTGGTAAAGAGGTCATTGGCGGGACCTCAACACCCGGTACTTTCTTTTCCTTCATGACCGCCCTGATCATGATCTATGAACCGATCAAGGGGGTCAGCAAGATCAACTCCACCGTCCAGCAGGGTCTGGCTGCCGCCACACGGGTCTTCGATCTCCTCGATATCACCCCAGAGATTGCAGACAAAAACGGCGCTCAGACACTGCCCCCATTTCAACAGGACATCACCCTGCAAGATATCACATTCAGTTATGATGGTATCAACCCTGTTCTCAACGGAATCAACCTCTCGGTTACAAGAGGTGAAGTCCTGGCTATTGTGGGGCCAAGCGGATCAGGAAAATCAACCTTGGCTAACCTGATCCCCAGATTCTTTGAGATCCAGAAAGGCAATCTCTTCATTGATGGCGTGGATATCCGTGACGTAACCCTGAAATCCCTGCGTGACCAGATTGCCATCGTGACCCAGCAAACCATCCTCTTTAACGACACCATCCGTAACAATATCAGTTATGGCGATCAGGACAAGTCGGAAGCAGAGATCAGAGAAGCGGCCCGTGCCGCCTATGCCCTGAACTTTATCGAGCAACTCCCGCAAGGATTCAACACGTCGATAGGAGAATCAGGGGTCAGATTATCAGGTGGAGAAAGACAGAGGCTCTCCATTGCCCGTGCCATTCTCAAAAATGCCCCAATCCTGGTGCTTGATGAGGCCACTTCCGCCCTCGACAGTGAGTCCGAGCGTGAGGTGCAAAGGGCCTTGGAAAATCTGATGAAAAACAGAACAACCTTTGTTATTGCCCACCGCCTGTCCACCATCAAAAATGCCGACCGCATAATCGTGGTCAAGGATGGTGTAATCATTGAAGAAGGGAGCCATGAAAGTTTACTCGCGCTCCATGGAGAATATGAGTCACTCTATAATATTCAGTACCAGAACTAACGTTCCCGGTGACACCAGCCATGATCAAATATCACCAGGATCGCATTGATTTTACCTCACTGCATCAAAACAATATAGACCGCATCCAACTCGAGATGATCCCAGCCAAAAGCCATGTCCTGGAGATTGGCTGCGCGACAGGATACATGACGGAATACCTTGCCCGAGACAAGCAATGTCGGGTGCTGGGAGTAGAACCTGTTGAGGAGCAGGCAGAGCTGGCCAGAAAACGTGGGCTGGAGGTCATCACCGGCCTGATAGACTCGCAGGAGACGCAGGAACAGCTTTTTGCCTACACCAACGAGCACGGTCTCTTTGAAACCATCTTCATGTCCCAGGTCATAGAGCATATCGCCGACCCGGCCGCCACCCTGCACGCCCTCAAAAGATTGCTCGCCCCCGATGGATATCTTGTCATCTCCACCTGCAGTATTGTCCACTGGAAATCCCGGTTGCAGATCCTGTTGGGCAGATGGGAATATGAAGATTATGGCATTTATGACCGGACCCATCTTCGTTTTTTCACCATCAACAGCTTTCGCCGGCTCCTTGAAGAGAGCGGCTACACCGTGGTCGATTTTGGTTACACCTTTGAAGACATCTGCCCATTCAAGATCCTCTTCGACACCCGCATCCTTGCCCCTTCCGACCTCTTGCGCCTGATTCCCTTTGTTGGCATGCGCCTGCGGCGAGCCTACACAGATCTCTGCAAAAACTTCCTGGCCACCCAGTTTGTCTATAAGGCCCAGCCAGTCCAACACCTGAGATAGAATCATGTTGTTTTCCCGAAGAAAGAAACCAACTTTGACCCGAAACCGTATTACCGGTCCGAACTGTGTTATTGGCGATCATAGCTACGGCGAGCCAACCATCCGTCAATTTGATCAGACCACCCGACTGACCATTGGCAGATTCTGTTCCATTTCTGATCAGGTAACCATTATCCTCGGAGGTAATCACCGCAGTGACTGGGTCACCACCTATCCCTTCTCCGCCTTCAATGAGAGCTGGCCAGAGGCCGCAGCCATAAAGGGGCACCCCTCATCCAAAGGAGACATTGTCATTGGCAACGATGTCTGGATTGGCTATGGCGCCACCATCCTTTCCGGGGTTACCATTGGCAGCGGAGCCGTTATTGGAGCCCGGGCCGTGATCAGCAAAGACGTCGCCCCATATGCCATCATGGCCGGTAACCCGGCTCAAGAGATCAAAAAACGCTTTGACGACATCACCATCGCCAGACTGCTGCAACTTTCCTGGTGGAATTGGCCGGAAGAGAAAATCAGGACCAACCTCCCCTTCCTATGCAGCAACCAGATCCAGCAACTGCTGATGAATCATGAACAGACCGCAGTGTAGTGTTATCATCGTCAGCTATAATAATTTCCCCCAGACCACTGGTCCCTGCCTGCAAAGTCTTGCGCGTGAAAAAAGTGCCCTGGAAATTATTGTTATCGACAATCATTCCGACCAGGGAACGCAAGACGCTCTCAGGGCTGCCGCTGGACAAGACTCCAGGATCAAACTGATCCTGCAAGAGACCAATGGCGGGTACAGCAAGGGAAACAACACCGGCGCAAGGGAGGCGTCATCTGACCTCCTGATCCTCTTGAACAGTGACACCGAAGTCCCTCCGGGTGCCATTCCCCGTCTGGTGGAGCTCATGACTGAGCATCCTGACTGGTCCATGCTTGGGCCGGTCAGCAACCAGACCGGAAATGACCAGCAGATCCACACCAAAGGCACCACCGTGCAGGAAATTCTGGACGAAGGTGCTGTCTGGTGCGCCCACTCACACGATTGCCATTATCCAACCGACATTCTCAGTTTTTTCTGTGTGGTTATCCGCAGAGATGTGTATAATCAGCTAAACGGTCTTGATGAAGAATTTGGCCTGGGCTATTACGAGGATACGGATTTTAATTACCGGGCGGTAAAGACCAGGATGAAGCTGATGATCACCGAAGATGTTTTTGTTTATCATCGTGGTTCCGGCAGTTTTTCCAAGACCTCGGCCGCGGTCAGGAAGATGGTCAAACGGAACAAGAAACTCTTCAGAAAAAAACAGGGGCACGGGCACAACGCTGCCCACTGGCGGCTTAAAAACTTGGCAGCCATGGCCCAATATAGTGCCCCAGAAATCACTGACGCCCCACTCGCGGACCTACGATATAAATTCAACAACAGACAAACCATGGCCCGGAAACTGCTGCCCAACAGTCCCATTAAAAGGTTTTTCTATCTCCGCCGGCTCAAGGCCATCGAGAAGAAGTTTCTGGCCAGGATCAGCACCTTCGGCCCGACCGACATCCAGCCCACCCTGCCATGAAGATTGCCATTATCCATAACCAGTTTTCCCGTGGAGGCGGCATGGAGGCTTACATGCTCTTGTTGGTCAAGGGATTTCTTGCGTCTGGAGATGAGGTTACTATTCACACCTATGAGGTGGACCAGCAGCTTGCCGCCCAGTTTTCCTGTGCCATTCGCCTGACAAAACTGCCCCCCCTGCCCGGACGCTGGAAAAAATATCTTTTCCTGCACAGATGCAAAACCGATTTCAACAGAGAAGAGTATGATATCTCGCTGAGTCTCACCCGTAGCAGTTGTCAGGATATCGCCATCTGCGGCGGTGTCCATCCCGAGGTGGTCAAACGGGTCAGCCGCTCTTCACTTCTTCGCTGGTTCCATGATAAAATCGAGATTGCCTTTGAAAAAAAGATGTTTACAACCGTGCCGATTATCATGGCCCACTCAAAGACCATTGCCAGAGAGATCATCAACAATTACGAGGTGGAAGAGAGCAAAATTAAAGTGCTCTACCCACCCATTGATATTGATAAATTTTTTCCGGCAGATCTCCAGACAGTGAAAGAGACCTGTGCAGAGTTCAACATCTCTGCCAACAAGCTCACCTTTCTCCTCCCGTCCTGTGGACACAAATGCAAAGGATTACAACAACTTCTCCTGGCATTCAACCAGCTTGATCCTGACCGCTTTGAGCTCCTGGTGGCAGGAGGCAGATTACCGCGAAAAATTCCGGCAAATGTTCGCTATATCGGCTATATTGACAACCTTGCCCCCATATACAGCGCTGTTGATTATACCATCCTACCCTCTCATTACGAGGCCTTCGGACTGGTGATCCCTGAATCCCTGCAATGCGGGACCCCTGTGATCACCACCAGGGACGTGGGCGCGGCGGAATTACTCTCAGACCAGGATGGTATTCTCCTGGACAACAATCAACCAGAAACCATTGCGACCACGATCAGAAAATTGAGCAAAACATTTCCAGTGGCGAATAACTTTGCCAATAGACACCGACTGACCATCAGCCAGCATATAGCCGATATCAAAGCTCTCTATTCTGCCTTGCGTCCTCGATGACCAAATGCAATAATTCATATTCCATGACACAGACACCCCTCCGTCCCATAGTTTTTCCAAAACCACCGGAAAAAATTCTCATCATCAAACCCAGTGCCCTTGGTGACATTGTCCACACCCTGCCTTTTCTGGCTGCCGTCCGCACAACATTTCCGGCAGCCGAAATTCACTGGGTCGTGGCCAGGGGCCTGCATACCTTTCTTGAAGGTCATTCCATGATCAACAGATTGTGGATCATGGATAAAGAGAGATGGAAACAACTCTCCCGTTTCAGGGAGATCATTCCGGAAATCAATACCTTCAGAAAAGCTCTGGCAGAAGAACGATTTGACGTTTCCATTGATCTCTCCGGACTTCTGCGCAGCGGCCTGATCACCTTTGCCGCCGGTGCCTGTTACAAACTGGGTTTTACCGACTCGGATGAAGGCAGCCCTTTCTTTTATACCCACAAGGTTGAAGGCGGCAGACAGATCCATGCCATTGACCGCTATCTCAAACTGGCCGCCCTCATGGGCTGTGACACCTCACAGGTCAGCCACCCGATGCCTCCTTACCCTTCTGACAGCCCACTGCTCTCTTCACTTCCTGATCGCTTCTGCATTATCGCGCCCTCCGCAGGGAAAGAGGCCAACCGCTGGCCGGCTGATCGCTTTGGGGCGCTGGCAGCAAGCCTGCCCTTGCCCTCGGTGGTTATCAGCAACAAGGCAGACGCGGGGGTGGCTGAAACGGTCGTTGCGGCCAGTAAGGGCATGACCATCAATCTGGCAGGACAAACCGGCCTCAAGGAGCTTGTGACCCTGATTGCCAGGGCTCATTTTTTCATCTCCAATGACACCGGCCCCATGCATATCGCGGCGGCGCTCGGCATCCCGGTTTTTGCCATATTCGGCCCAGCCAACCCAGTCAGAACCGGCCCCTACGGAACCATCCACACCATCATCCAGGAGCAGCTAGACTGTATCCCCTGCTACCGGCGAAAACCATGTAATAAGTGGACATGCATGAAGAATATCACCGTGGAAAAAGTCAGAGCGACAATTACAAAAAGCGGACTCTTACACTCAATATAAATCTTGAATTTTGCTTATGCGCACCTCACTCATCATCACCACATACAACTGGAAAGAGGCATTGGAACTTTCCCTCCTCAGTGTTTTCAAACAGTCACATTTTCCGAATGAAATCATTATCGCCGACGATGGCTCTGACAATGCGACCCGAGAAACCGTTGAAAGACTGGCAAAGGATTCTCCTGTTCCCCTGATTCACTCCTGGCAGCAGAACAAAGGTTTTCGCTTGGCCCGCAGCCGCAATAAGGCTATCGCAAAATCAACAGGAGACTACCTGATCCTCATTGACGGCGACATTGTTCTGGAGCAGCATTTTATTGAAGACCATATTCTGGCAGCTCAAACAGGTTTTTTTGTGCAGGGCTCGCGCGTCCTCCTCAATGAAAAGGCAACTCAACAGGCCCTGCAACAAAAAGAGATCAGCATTTGTCTCTGCGCCCCTGGCATAGAAAACAGGAAGAATTGTCTTCGTTCCGGCCTGCTATCAAGGCTTTGCTCCTTTAGCAGTAAAAAACTGACCGGAATCAAGACCTGTAACTTTGCCTTCTGGAAAGAAAATGCCGAAGCGGTTAATGGCTTCAATGAAGAATTTTTGGGCTGGGGGCGGGAGGATTCAGAATTTACCGCAAGATTGCTCAACAACGGCATCAGACGCCAAAATATCAGATTTAACGCCCTTGCTTACCATCTTTATCACCCGATGAACTCACGAAAAAGTCTGCCAATCAATGATGCCATACTGGCCGACACTTGTGACAACAAACTTACCTGGTGTGACAAAGGGTTATCCCTGCATCTTCAGGGAATGTGATTCATCGGATGCCTGTTTATTTCGAGAGAGGTGGAGATGCCGGCAACTGCCATTGCGATTTCAGCTCATGCAATTTCGCGTACCGATAAAAAGTTCCTTCAAAGTTGCCAAGGGCAATGACAAAGCCAGGCCATCCATCCAGAATTCCTCGTTTCAAAAAATATAGCTTGAAAAATGACCAGAGGCCCCGCGCCAATGCCTTGCCCATAGTCGCCGCCTTCCCATTTTCAGCAAGCTTGATTGCCCCGAGCGTCGAATATTTATTGGCCTTAAACATCACCTCTTCCAGATTTTTAAAAGGCACCTGCCAGATGGCATGACACAGAAACCCTGGTTTTCCGGAAGAATTGATAGAATAGGCCTCATGCACCATATCCGCCTTAAATACAAGCACCCCTTTTCTGAAAAGTTGTGGCTGCCGATAATCAGGATAAAAGCCAGAGTGTTTGATCCATTGCCCCATGAAAAAATTCCTGCGCGGCACATAATAGGCATCAACACTCTTCTTATCGGCACGAACAATTTCCAGAATCTCATCCCGGGCCTCCGGCGTACACCGTTCATCAGAATCAAGGCTGAAGATCCATTCATGAGAACAGGCCTCCATCGCCCTATTCCGCAGATCGCCAAATCCCTTGAAATCAACCTGAACAACCCTGGCCCCCAGCGACTCGGCAATCTGCACCGTATCGTCAGTAGAATGCGAATCAACTACAATAATTTCATCGGCCCACAAGACCGAATGCACTGCGGCCTGAATTTTCTCGGCCTCATTATAGGCAATGATATAAACAGAAATTTGACTCATGCTTAACGCGGGGGTGGTTGAGACGGCCGCCCACCGCCGCCACCTGCAAGTTTGACAATAATCTGGTTTGACTTCTGCAATCTGGTGACCATAGTCTTAAAAAGATGCTCAGAGACATCCGGATATTTCTTTATCACTTCTTCCAGTTTATCACCGGGAAATCGTTTCACCGAAGAACGTCCCTGGGAAATTATTGAGGCAGCGCGCTGCTCACCCGATATTGCCGCCATCTCTCCGAAATATTCACCCGGCTCGGTCAATTCGGCAATCTTTTTGCCCCCCTTGATAACCGTCAGCGCTCCACGAATCAATTTAAAAAAATCAATATCCCGATTCCCTTCACGAATAATCATATCTCCATCTTCATAGTTCTCCACATCGGGATTCACCAGATAGGCGGGAAGACTCTCCTCGTGGGCAACAGTCCGCCGTAAGACCTCTTCAACACTGGTCACACCATCACGAACCTTTTGCAGGGCGGCCTGGCGCAATGGGACCATCCCGGACTGGATCGCCACCTTGCGCAGGGTGTCCTCAGGAACCTCAGCACTAATGGCCGTAGAGACCTCATCGGTCACCTCCATCAGCTCAAAAAAACCGACTCGCCCTTTATAGCCGACGCCATTGCACGCAGAGCATCCTACAGCACCATAAGTGACCAAGGTATCAACTTCATCTTCATTAAAGCCCATATGCACCAGTTCTTGCGGATCGTGCATCACCGGCGTTTTGCATTTCTGGCACAACTTTCTTCCAAGACGCTGGGAAAGGACCATGGTAACGGAAGAGGCCAGCATAAAGGCAGGAATCCCGATATTCACCAAACGGGCAATGGTTGCCGCGCTGTCATTGGTATGCAAGGTTGAAAAGACAAGATGTCCGGTCATGGCTGCCTTGATCGCAATCTCCGCTGTTTCTATATCACGGATCTCACCTACCATGATGATATCAGGATCCTGCCGCAAAAAGGCCTTGAGGGCTGCGGCAAAGGTCATGCCGACTTCGGCATTCACATGCACCTGATTGATCCCCTTGAAATTAAACTCCACCGGATCTTCGGCAGTAAGGATCTTGATATCCTCACTGTTCAGGGAATTGAGTGCCGAATAAAGGGTAACCGTTTTACCGGAACCTGTTGGCCCGGTTACCAGTAAAAGGCCCTGCGGCCGATTCAGACACCGTTTCAACATCTCAAAGGTCTCAACCTCAAAGCCCAGTTTAGTCAAATCAACATTCAGAGAACTTTTGTCAAGGATACGCAGAACCACAGATTCCCCAAAGAGCGTGGGCAGGGTTGAAACACGAAAATCAACGGAGCGATTATGCCCAAGACGCATTTTGATGCGACCATCCTGGGGAATACGACGCTCGGTAATGTTCAGATTGGCCAGAATTTTCACCCGGGCAACCAGGGCATTCTTGATCGTAAGCGGCAGGTTCATCGACTTGAAAAGAGATCCATCCTTCCGATAGCGAACCTGCATGTTTTTTTCATACGGTTCCAGATGAATATCAGAAGCACCCTCCTGTACTGCTTTGACCAGGATTCCATTCACCAGTTTGATAATGGGGGCATCTGAGGCCGCAAACTGCTCCTTTCCCTCTTTTTCCTCAGGTGCCTCGATCTCAAAATCATCGGCCGCCTCAGCCACAATGGTACCAAAGTCATCAATTTCAGCGACCGACATCTCCTCTTCAACCTTCTCCCCCTGGCCGCTGCGCAGGGCCGCAACCTCAGCAGCATCAATACGATAATACTTCTGATATGCCGCAATAATATCCTCTTCGGTGGAAACACAGACCGTTAGATCTCTACCAATAATTTCCTGCAGTTTTGCAACCGCCTCTGTATCAGTCGGCTCCGCCATGGTAATCTGCAAGGTATTACCAACAACACGCAATGGAAAAGCCATGAACTTCTTGGCCGCTTCATAGGGCAAGAGCTTTATAGCATCCATTCCAGGCGGCTCATTACTTATGGCAACAGAGGTGATATTATGCTGACGATTCAGAAAGGTACTGATAGTATCCTTATCAATATATTCCGATTGAATCAGGATGGTACCAAGACGCCCACCACTCTTCCTTTGCTGCTGCTTGGCAATCTCCAGTTGAGTAGGGGTAATATAACCGGCCTTACTCAGGAGTTCACCAATCTTATATTTACCGGCTCCGGACTGATCTTTTACTGTTCCTCGAAGACCAGTTTTTTTGGGTGCCATTTTAGTATCAGGTGATACAGCCATTTTGTCCTACAAATAAAGATTAAATATGCCCCGGCCTGAAGTCGGGAACCAAACAAAACTTTTCAGCTTTCAAAAGATACATCCTTTTTCCTAAAAAAACAAACGGGTTAAAAAGAAAATCTTTTTAACCCGTTATTGTTACTAATTACTAATTACTAATTACTAATTAAAAAATAATGCCTTCATTATTTGTAATCCGTAATTCCATATTCGTAATTGCTATTAAAACACGCCCTTGACCTTCCCGGTCTCCACATCAACATCCACACGCCGATAGGCTGGGTCGGATGCCGTTCCAGGCATCAGACTGATTGCCCCAGCAACCGGGACAACAAAGCCGGCGCCCTTATAAGTAAGGATATCGCGGATAGGCAGAGTCCAGCCCTTAGGCACACCCTTCAATTTAGGATCATGGGACAGGGAAAGATGAGTCTTGACCATACACGTTCCCATCTCCTTCATATCAGGATCATCAGCCAGACGTTTCAGCTTGGCCTGGGCCTCAGGGGTATAGGAGACGCCATCGGCGCCATACACCTCTTTGGCAATGAGCTCAATACGTTTATCCAGGGGATCAGAGAGGTCGTAGAGGAACTTGAAGTCATTGGGCTCTTCACAGGCATCCACCACCGCATCGGCAAACTCAAGTGCACCCTCGCCGCCATGTTCCCAATGACGCGACAGAGCAACGCGCGCACCAGCGGCCTCACAGATACGACGCACGGCCTTGATCTCATTATCCGTATCCGTATAAAAGGCATTGATACAGACAACAGGATTGATCCCTGCCTTCTTAACCGTTTCAATATGATGGAGCAGGTTTTTACAGCCTTCCTCCACCCAACCCACATTTTCTTTCGCATACTCAAGTGGCATGGGCTTGCCGGGGACTGGAATAGGAGCACCACCATGACATTTCAATGCCCGGATTGTAGCGACAACAACTGCACAGTTAGGCTTGTTGCCGGAAAAACGACACTTCAGATTCCAGAACTTCTCAAATCCGATATCGGCACCAAATCCAGACTCGGTAACATTATAATCAGCAATCTTCAGGCCAACCCGATCAGCAATAACCGAGGACTGACCAATGGCAATATTGGCAAAAGGACCGGCATGGACAAGAACTGGCTGCCCTTCCAGGGTCTGCAGCAGATTCGGATTCAGGGCCTGAACCATCCAGGCGGTCATGGCGCCATCCACTTCGAGATCAGCAGTGGTCACAGGCCTATCCTGGCGATCATAGGCAACAACGATCTTGCCCATGCGTCTGCGCATATCGGCCAGGTCATTGGAAATAGAGAGGATCGCCATGATCTCGGAAGAAACGGCAATGGCAAAGGAAGACTGCATGGTGAACCCATCCATCTTGCCGCCGATACCGATGGTGATATTGCGCAGGGCCTGGGCACAGAAGTCCATGATCCAGTTGAATTCCACCTTCTTGGGATGGATATCAAGCCGCTTCAGGTTCCGTTTGGCCAGCTGCTCATCAGTGTAGTTGGCCTCATGCTGCATCCGAGAGGTAAGCGCCACCATGCCCAGATTGTGGGCGTTCATAATGGCGTTGATATCACCGGTCAGGCCAAGGGAGAACTCAGTCAAAGGAATACACTGGGCAAGACCACCACCGGCAGCAGAACCCTTGATATTCATGGTAGGACCGCCTGATGGCTGACGGATGGCACCGATAACACTCTTGTTCCGCTTGCCAAGTCCCTGGACCAGACCCATGCAGCAGGTTGACTTTCCTTCACCCAGGGGTGTGGGACTGATGGCGGTTACATCTATATATTTACCATCGGGCTTGTCGCCCAGACGATTCATGATTTTCTTGAAATCAAGCTTGCCGACATAATGTCCGTGCGGCAGGAGTTCCTCTTTTTCAAGACCAAGCTTTTCAGCCAGTTCATACACGGTTTTCATCCGGCTTTCCGCTTCCTGCGCGATTTCCCAGTCTGCATGTTTTGTTGGATCAAGGACCATACTCTACTCCTCTCAAGGCAAAGTTTAAGGATCATGCGACCAGAGAGTCCGACACCTGTAGGCATCATTCTCCCTTGACACACTTCTATTTCATCATAATTGATAATTCATATAACTAATTCTTAACAACATGTCAATATCAGAGCGCAGCCAACAAAAGACAAAAAAAGCAGCAGCTAAAAAGAGAAAATGCCCCTTGTCGTAATTTTGCAAACAAGGGGCCTTTTCTCAATCGTAGCTCAAGCCAGAGGGCAGGCCGAAGCACCTTTGTCTTCTGGCTTCAGATGAATAATTCCGGATATCTTTTTTCCATCTCTGCCGCAAGGGGGATCATGACCTCACGCATAGAGGGTTCCGCGGCAGGAGAGGTCCGCAACCTGAAGATATGCTTCCATTCTGCCAGATTACAATAGACAATGATTTCAGTTTTACAGGAATTAGGCAATACCGTTCTGGCAGCCTGGGGTGTGGAGGTCTCAAGAAGCTGCAGGTAAAGGTCCTCAGTCAGCTCCATCGCCTGCTGCCACAGTTTATATTCAGCAGAATCTGGGACAAAAAACAGGGGACGGATAAAAGTTACCTGATTGCCAAATTTATCCTGACTATAACGGCAGTATCGTTGACTCTCCTGGAGAAAGGAGCAGGGGCGGTGGCGGACGATTTCATGAGTTACCGCTCTATTAACAATAAATTTCACACTCAGAAAGCGATGACGGAGCAACAAGAACGGCTCCAATTGCTCGACCTGCTCCAGAGTCATTTTCTCAACAGCAATGGACAATACGCCTTGTCTTGTCAAGGGCTGCCAGACACCTTCCAGAAGATACGAATGACTGGCACCAAGGAAATCAACCATGGCCTGAGCCAGAGCTATCTCAGGAAAAGAGAGATACAACTCCCTGAACGCTCTGATCGAGCCAGTCACTAACAGACCATTCTCCACCAGATCGACAACAAAAAATTTAGGTTGGCATCTCAGAAAATCTGCAATCTGTTGAGAAGAGCACTGAAGACGCAGCGTCACCACCGCCATCTCCATGACCGAGTTATGACCATGTTCAGCGATCTTCTTCACAAAAGGCAAGGCTGATCCCTCGCTGATCTTCTCCTCACTCTTATAACAGATTCGGCCGCAGGCCTCTAGCCGTTTTACCAGTGATCCCTGATCCAGATCATCCTGGATCTCATAGCTTGGGTCGATGACAATCATTTATGCATCCGCCTTCCAGAAAGGAGACATCTGTCGCAACCCGGCAATAATGGGTGGCATCTTCTCCATGACAAAATCAATTTCCTCTTCAGTATTATAGATACTCAGCGAATATCGAATGGATCCATGGGCCGCGGTAAAGGGAACCCCCATGGCCCGAAGAACGTGGGACGGTTCAAGGGACCCGGAGGTGCAGGCAGAGCCGGATGAGGCACAAATATTATATTGATCCATGTGCAGCAGTATAGCCTCGCCTTCCACATACTCAAAACTGATATTAGAGGTATTAGGCAAACGGTCAGTCTTATGACCATTGAGTATGGAATGGGGGATGGAGGCGAGCAACCCCTGTTCCAGCTTGTCTCTGAGCGCCTTAACCCTACTGTTTTCTTCTGCCATATTTACCGCCGCCAGCTCACAGGCTCGACCAAGGCCGACAATGGAAGCCACGTTTTCAGTGCCGCCACGACGGCCTTTCTCCTGATGACCACCTACCAGAAAAGGCACAAAGGGAGTTCCCCGACGGACATACAAAACGCCAACCCCTTTGGGGCCATGGAGTTTATGGCCGGAGAGAGATAGAAAATCGACATCCAGTTCTTTCAGATTAATGGGGATTTTACCTACGGCCTGAACGGCATCGGTATGAAAGAGGATACCACGTGCCCTGGCCATTCTGGCCATCTCCTCGATGGGGAAGATCACACCTGTCTCATTATTAGCCCACATAACACTGACAATAGCGGTATCATCGGCCAGAGCCTCTTCATACTTCTGCAGATCAAGCATACCGTCAGCATCGACCATCAAGCGGGTCACACGATGTTTATGGCCGGTAAGGGTATCAAGATTCTCGCAGAGATTTTTAACAGCCGGATGTTCCACCCGAGTGGTAACAATATGGCGTTTGTCAGGAAATGATTGCAAAGCCGAAAAAATTGCTGTTGAATCACTTTCCGTACCACAACTGGTAAAAACGATCTCTTCCGGATCCGCCCCCAGTAGAGTGGCTACCTTTTTTCGAGCCTCAGTGACGGCAGCCTCAACCTGTCCTCCAAACCGGTGCATAGAAGAAGGATTACCATAATAGTCCTGCAGATAAGGCAACATGACCTCAAGAACCTCAGGGGCTACCCTGGTGGTGGCATTGTTGTCCATATAGACAACGTTTTCAGGTCTCATCATTTTGACTCCTCCACAATCAGCGAGTCAAGAACCAGCTCCCGCAGTTTTTTCTCCACATATTCCTTCAAGGTCGTCTGTGATTTTGCACAACTGGTACAGGCCCCCCGTAAGGAAACGGTAACGAAGTCTCCGTCCACGTCAACCAGTTCAATGTCACCACCATCCTTGCGAAGGCCTGGCCTGATTTCCCGCTCCAAGGCCTCTTCTATCTTCTTGATCTTCTGTAGGGTGGTCATTCTTTTGGGCTTTTCAACTACTTTCTTGATATCAGCCCCCTGATGCACCGTTGCCACAAGGATCTCCCGCAAACGATCTATACATTTACCACAACCGCCGCCGGCCTTGGTAAAATTGGTGATCTCTTCCACCGAACGCAGACTTGACTCCTTAATAGCCCTGATAACCTCAAGATCGGTGACCCCGAAACATTCGCAGACCACTTCCCCCTCCGCCATGGGAATTTTCAAACCACGATAATTGGCAATGGCCGCCTCAAGTGCCTCACGGCCCATCACCGAGCAGTGCATCTTCTCTTTAGGCAGTCCACCGAGACGATTGGCAATATCCTCATTGGTCACCTTGGCAGCCTCATCAAGGTTCATGCCAATAATCATTTCGGTCAGGACGGAAGATGAGGCGATGGCACTGGCACAACCAAAGGTCTTGAATTTGGCATCAGTAATCACCCCTTTTTCGTCCAGCTTAAAGGTCAATTTCAAGGCATCGCCACAGGCCAACGAACCTACATCACCGGTACCGTCAGGGTTTTCAATCTCTCCCACATTCTTAGGATGTAAAAAGTGCTGCTGAACCTTATTGGTATATTCCCACATGAACAACTCCTGGTAGTTTTATATAAAAAAGAGTGAATGAAAAAAAACTGATCCCCATTCACTTTTCACTCTTCATTTTTGCACACTAAATACTTCACCAATAAAAATCAACGGTCAATTCATACTGCCAAAATCATTCCAGCAAAACAACGCAACGATTTATATTCACGAATCGAGGAACGATTTCGTGAAAAGATATCACAACAAACCAATTTCCTTCAGCATAGCCCTGGCCGTCTGCACAAGATTTCCGGTCCCTGCAGCAGTCCTGGACTCAACATAAAAACGAACCTTTGGTTCCGTACCGGAAGGACGAATCATCAACCAGGAGCCATCCTCAAAGATCATCTTTCTACCATCAACATCAATAACCTCGGCGATTCGTTGTTCAACATCACCCACCTTAACCACAGCGCCCAAACCATACTTTTGCAGACGAAGAAGGATAGCCTTGAGTTCTTCCCCTTTGGCGCTCACCGTAAGCCCACCACGGTCTGGATAATAGGCCCCATATTCATCCTCAATGCGCTTCAAGTAGTCTCCCAGATTCAGATCCAGAGTCAAGACCATATCCATCGCCAAAAGTAAACCGATATAGGCGTCTTTTTCCGGAGTATGGCCAATGACCGAGATTCCATCTGACTCCTCAAAACAGACCAGGGCCTGACCAATAACCGGCTTGAACTCCTTGAATCCAACTTTAGGTTCAAAGACCTTCTCACCCAGAGCCAGGGCCAGAGAGTTGGCCATGTTTGACGTAGCCACTGTCTTTGCCACCATCCCCCGCTTCCCTTTTATCTCATGCAGGAAATGATAGGCCATGGCACCGAACTGATTCATACTGATTTCAACACTCCCGTCGGTAAAACGAATACGATCCCCGTCAGGATCAATAATGGCACCTATCTTGAGCCTTTCAGGTCTTGCTTGTAAGGTCTCAACCACCTGGTGCATATTCACCGAAGAAGGCTCCGGGGCAATCCCGCCAAATGTTACATCGACATCCGCCCGCAAATGAATCAAGCGCTCTCCTGCATTTCGCTCGAAAAGGGGGGCAACATGGAGACGGCTGGCTCCGTGCACCGAATCAATCACCACACAAAGATCATGATTCTCCTTAAAACCATGCATGATTTTATCCAGATCAAGACCGTGCATGGAAACATTCCGACGCACCAGAGCCTTCCAGCTTACAAGAGCATCAAATGGGTATATATCCGTTCTCTGGGAAGGAAACAGCAGAGGAGCAGTCAAGGAAACCAAGGGGGAGGTATCGGCGACGATGATCCGCCGGGCATTGGCTGTGATCCTGTCGGTCAGCTCTGAGGCGGCTGGCCCTGCATCGGCGGCATTATATTTGAACCCGCCATATTCCAAGGGGTTATGCGATGGTGTCAGATTAATGGAAAAGGCCGCGCCAAGCTCAAGAAGTGCCGCTGACAGTACACCGGTGGTTGACTCTCCAGCATAATGGACGGTGAATCCGGCCCTGATCAGGACATCAATGACCGCCGCGGCTAATACCTCACCGCCAAAACGATTATCAAAACCGACCACACACCCTTTTTTTCGCGCCTCTTGCAAGCTCGACACCCCAAGAAAGGGAGCCAACTTCTGCTCCTCATCAAGCACCTGATAGAGCTCCACTATGGCGGCAGTGACAAAAGAGACGGACCGGACAAAAAGATCCTTTCCAAGTACCCCCCGCCAGCCCGAAGTCCCGAATGTAACAAGCTCCCGCGGCCGCTCCATGTTGGTAATAATTTCATCCATGACCAAGAGATAGACCTGATCTATATACCTCTGCCAGGCCTCACCCTCTTTCTCTCTTTTCACTACAAGCTTGCGAATCAATGTGAAATAATCACTACCTGAGTGATCGCTCTTGATCTTGCAGCTTTTATATAATGCACGCACTGTTTCAGCTATCGTCGTCATTCAACCCCCTATAATTGTAAATAAAAACAGAAAGTTCTTATCCATAAATTTCGCTCTGATCAATTTATCCTTATTTCGAAGACAAGTAGTAATTTCATGCCTTTCTCCTTTTTGAGCTTATCAGACCGAAATCACTAAATTTACAATGGTACTGTTTTTAGGGGAAAAATCATAATTATTCCCGAACGACGCAAGGATTTTTTTTACTCTATTGATTCCTTAAGATATTACTCTTCCATTGCTTATTTTTTTAAGTATGAAATAAAATCTGACAAAAAGTCAACCGAATAAAATTTCTCAAGATGTTCATCCCCTTCACATAAAACCGTCATTCAAAATAACTACAAAAAGGAAACAGTATAATAGTATAAATGGCACTAGACCAAGTAAGTGAGGTAAAGCCAAGACTCCGGCTATGACCGTAGTAACAAAATGATCACAAAGGGAATGGATATTTCATAATGACTTCTAAATATCACCGGCTAAACCTTGACGAATAGTCACTATTATTTATATAGTAGTCTTACAAAATTAATGTATTGCTACGCTTAGCTGACATTTTTTATTCGCCAGCATTCAGGCAGCCAGGAAAAGCCTACAAAACTGGGCAAAAGCCCTTCTCTTTAACAAACTAATCCCAGCAGGAGAACTTACACATGGGTCACACTCACGACAAAGAACTAATTCTCTGGTTTGACGATATCGGCATTGACGATGTACATCTGGTCGGTGGCAAAAACGCCTCCCTGGGTGAGATGTATCAGCACCTTACCTCCAAGGGCGTAGCCGTACCGCACGGTTTTGCTATTACCGCCTATGCCTACCAATACCTGATGAAGGCTGCAGGGATCGAGGATGCGATCGTCGCAGCCCTGGAAGGTCTTGACACCCACGACCTGCACAACTTGCAGGCACGGGGCAAGAAAGTACGCGAGATCATCCGCGGGGCCAAATTTCCCCAGGATCTGCAAGACGCCATCATTAACGCCTACAAGGTCATGGAAGGCGAATACGGCAAGGACGTAGATGTTGCTGTCCGCTCCTCAGCAACGGCCGAAGACCTGCCAGATGCCTCATTCGCCGGTCAGCAGGAAACCTATCTCAACGTCCGCGGCTATGACGCGATCCTTGACTACTGCAGCCAATGCTTTGCCAGTCTGTTCACCGACCGTGCCATCTCCTATCGCCATGACAAGGATTTCGGCCAGTTCGATGTCTATCTCTCTATCGTTATCCAAAAGATGGCCCGCTCCGATGCGGCCAGCTCAGGTGTTCTGTTCACCATCGATACCGAATCCGGCTTCAAAGACGCAGTCTTCATCACCGGCGCATGGGGTCTGGGCGAAAACGTGGTCCAGGGTGCAGTCAACCCGGATGAATACTTCGTCTTCAAGCCCACTCTCAAGGAAGGCAAGAGACCTATCGTCTCCAAGACAGTTGGCTCTAAAGAGATCAAGATGATCTACGACAACGATCCATCCACCCCACATCCAGTCAAGAACATCCCCACCACCCAAGAAGAGCGGAACTCCTACGTTATCAGTGATGATGAGATTCTCGAACTCGCCCGTTGGGCCTGCATCATTGAAGACCATTATGGCCGGGCCATGGATATCGAATGGGCCAAGGACGGTGATGGTGTTAACGTCGGCACCGGCAAGCTTTTCATCGTCCAAGCCAGGCCAGAGACTGTCCACTCCCAAAGCGACAAAAACGTCATGGAGACCTACAAGCTTCTGGAGAAGGGAACGGTTATTGCCAAAGGTCTGGCAGTAGGTTCCAAGATCGGTCAGGGCACGGCGAACGTCATCTCCAATGTCAAGGACATCCACTCCTTTAAAAAAGGTGAGGTCCTGGTGACCGACATGACCGATCCGGACTGGGAACCGATCATGAAGATAGCCAGCGCCATCGTCACCAACCGCGGTGGCCGGACCTGTCATGCTGCCATCATCTCGCGGGAGCTGGGTATCCCCTGCGTTATCGGCACAGCTGACGGCACCACAAAAATTAAACACGGCCAGGACATCACCGCCTCATCAGCTGAAGGCGAGACCGGAAATGTCTATGACGGCCTGCTCAAATTCGAGATTAATAGAGTTGACCTCGGCGACCTGCCAGCCACTAAGACCAAGATCATGATGAACTTGGCCATTCCGGAAAAGGCTTTCACCGAATGTCAGATTCCCAATGATGGCGTAGGCCTGGCGCGTGAGGAGTTTATCATCAACTCCCACATCGGCCTCCACCCCTTGGCCCTGTACAACTACGAGGAACTCAAGACCTCTGATGATCCGGAAAAGCAGGAAATTGTCAGGTTGATCGATGCCAAAACCGGTGCCTATTCCGACAAGAAGCAGTTCTTTATCGACAAGGTAGCAGAAGGTGTTGGCCGCATTGCAGCCGGCTTTTATCCCAAGGATGTCATTGTTCGCCTCTCCGACTTCAAGAGTAACGAGTATGCCAACCTTGCTGGCGGCACTCTCTACGAGCCGGAGGAGGAAAACCCCATGATCGGTTGGCGCGGCGCCTCCCGCTACTACGACCCCAAGTATCGCCCTGCTTTTGAACTGGAGTGCAAGGGCCTGCTCAAGGCACGTAACGACATGGGCCTGACCAACATCAAACTAATGGTTCCTTTCTGCAGAACCCCTGCGGAAGGCAGGAAGGTCATTGAAGTTATGCGCGAATGCGGTTTGGTCCAAGGAGAAAATGGCCTGGAGCTCTATGTCATGTGTGAGATCCCCAGTAACGTCATCTCCGCCGATGCCTTTGCTGACATCTTCGACGGTTTCTCCATCGGCTCCAATGACCTGACCCAGCTCACCTACGGTCTTGATCGTGATTCCGGTATTATTGCCGGCATCGCCGATGAACGTGACGACGCAGTGAAGGACATGATCCGCATGGTCATCGCCACCGCCAAACGACGCGGCAAAAAGATCGGAATCTGCGGCCAGGGCCCCTCCGACTTCCCTGAATTCGCCACCTTCCTGGTTGAGCTGGGCATCGACTCCATGAGTCTGATCCCTGACACTGCCGTCAAGACCAGGCTGGCAGTACATGAGAAGGAAAAAGAGATGGGCATCAACCCCTGATCGATCCCCTTTAATACCTAAACAAGGTGCAAACTTAACAAGTATAGTATTGCAGTATGCTAGACGACATAAGGGGTCGTTACGAAATACTCAGAAATGTAGGCTTTCGTTAACGACCCCCCTATTATCAAGTAGAGAGAGGTAAGCTAATCATGCTCACCTCACCTCTCTCATAGAACCATTCATTCATACAGGCCTTGAATTTGGTTCCTGTTTATTTTTCTTCCTACTGAAAGAGAAATTCCCGTTGTTACAACTCCACCCAAATAAAAGAATAGCAAGTCCCCTTGCAAATAGGTATTTGGGAAGGGCAGTGACTCAACAGAAGGGAGCTGTTCCAACCAGGAGTTCATTTTGATGAGGGTGTAAAATAGTTTGTGTAAATGGCCAATCAGGGGTACGTCAAGCCCCACCCTCTAAAAGGAGCTCATATGGCCATTGAAAAAGAACTACTGGATCGTCTGTTTGCTGACTACAACTACCAGAAACCCGAAGATCT
>JAHJKP010000026.1 GCA_018821985.1 Pseudomonadota bacterium | reverse complement strand
TCCATTTCCGGCATCATCATATCCAGAGTGATGAGATCCGGGGGAGAAACCGCCATTTTTTCCAGGGCCTCTCTGCCATTTCCGGCCTGTTTCACCACATAGCCTTCCGCCTCCAGATAGAGTTTCATCAGGTTCGACTCGTCCGGATTGTCCTCAATCACCAGGATCTGCTGCCCTTTCTCTCTTCTTTCCGTCGCCAGTGGCATCAGTTCAGGCCCTAGTGATTCCTCCGGCGCCCCCCCTGTCTGCATCACCCGGCGTACCTCCGACATAAAGCCCTGACCGGTAAAGGATGATTTATTCATCAACCTGGCTACATTGCCTTCGAGCAAGTGCCGGTCTTCGGCGGTGAGAATCTTGGCCGACAGGATAAAGATGGGGATATTAACCGTTTCGGCTCTTTCTTTCAAGGCCGAGACCACATCAAAGCCCGTGACCTCGGGCATCATCAGGTCAAGGATGATGAGCTCAGGAAGCTCCCTCTGGGCTATGGCAATACCATCCTGCCCGCCAAAGGCCTCGAGCACGGTAATGTTCCTGTCCTCAAGATTCCTGCGCAGCAGTTTCACGGCCTTGGGATCGTCATCCACCACCAGGACCCGCAAGGGCAGCCGGTCACCACTCAGGTCAAAACCCATGTCTGACAAGGCCCTGTAGAGTTCCTGTTTGTCAAGGGGTTTTGGCAGGATCTTGTTGGCTCCCAGGGCAAAGCCCTTGTTTTCATCCGCTACCATAGAGACGATGACCACCGGAATAGAGGCCAGCAGCTCTTCTTGTTTAACGGCCTCGAGGAACTGCCAGCCATTCATGCCGGGCATCATGATATCCAGGGTGATCAGATCGGGTCGCAGGGAGCGGGCCAGCTCCAGCCCCTGCTCGGCATCGGGCGCAACCTGGACCCTGAAACCCTCCTCTTCGAGCTGCAGGCGGACCAGCTCGGCTGCCTTGGGGTCATCCTCAACCACCAGGGCCAGACCTCCGCTCTTCACACGGGGCAGAGCAAACGCGGCCGCTCTCTCGGTTGGCCAGTTCTCATTCATGGCCGCTGATGCCTTTCGATAGGGGATCCTGACGGTAAGACAGGTCCCTTTACCAAGCTCGCTGTGCAGCTCAACCGTTCCTCCGTGCAGCTCGACCAGCTTTTTGACCATGGCCAGGCCCAGTCCGGTTCCCTCATACTTTTTGGCCAACGACTGATCCACCTGCTGGAATGGCTGAAAGAGCTTCTTCTGATCCTCATCCGAGATACCGATGCCGGTATCTGTGACTGCTATCTCCAGGAACTCTTTGCCGGCGTCCATAACCTTTCGGGCCACAAGGCTTACCTTGCCACCATCGGGGGTAAACTTTACGGCATTGGAAAGGAGATTATAGACCACCTGCTTCATTTTGCGGGCGTCGGCCTCTATGTTCCCGATTCCCTCTTCAATCTGCAGTTCTAGCTGAATCTGGTGGGCATGGGCCTTCTCTTTGACGATGGACTGGCTGTTCTCCAGAAGCGAGCGGATATTAACCTCCTCCAGTCCCAGCTCCATCTTGCCCGCCTCGATCTTGGAGAGGTCGAGGATATCGTTGATCAGGGAGAGCAGATGGCGGCCGCTGTTGAAGATATCTCCCACATATTCCCGCTGTTCTTCCTCCAGATCGCCCAGGAGCCCGTCTTTCAAGACCTCGGAAAAGCCGATGATGGCATTCAGGGGCGTCCGCAGCTCATGGGACATGGTGGCCAGAAACTCCGACTTCATCTTGTTGGCCACTTCCAACTCGCTGTTTTTCCGGGAGATCTCCACACCGCGCACCTTGAGCTGCTCGGAGAGATCCTTGAGGTTCCGGTATTGGTTGAGATTGTTCAGGGCCACCCCGATCTGTTTGCACAGCCGCTCGATAAAATAACAATCCTGCTGGTCCAGGGCTTCGAGTGAGATCAGGGCCAGGACGCCCAGCATCTTATCCTGATAGCGGATGGGGCTGAGGATGATTGCCGCCGGCTCGACTGCGGCAATGCCGGCATCAATGAAGAGACCCTGGGTTATATCATCCTTGTTGATGATAATGGGCTTTTCCTGCGTCCCGGCCTGGCCGATCAAGCCTTCTCCCAATTGATATTCCTGCCGGAGTTCACCGCAGGAGACGCCATGGCCGGCCCCGCAGGTCAGGTTGCCTGTCCATTCATCATAGATATAGAGGGCCGAAACTGGAAAAGGATGGGATTCAGCAAGGAGCGTAAGTGCGCCCTCTAGCAAGGAATCCTGCTCATAAGAGGAGCTGAACAGGGCCAGGGCCTGTCCGAAAGAACGCTCATAGCTGGCCGAGACCTCGATCTCATGGGACTTGGCGGCAAGTTCAGCCGCCGCTTTGGTCCGGGCCGAGATATCCCGGATGATCCCCATGAAATAATGACCCGACTCCAGTTTGGCTTCACTCACCGACAGGTCGATATCGAAGATGGTCCCGTCCTTCTTTCTGGCCCGGACCTCACGGATGATGCCGATAATTTTTTTCATGCCGGTACCCAGATAGTTCTGCACAAAGGACTCATGGTGGGAGTGGAAGGGTTCGGGCATGAGCATGTTGATATTATGGCCCACCACCTCCTCGGCGCTGTAACCGAACATCTTCTCGGCCCCCCGGCTGAAGAGGACAACAGTCCGATCCTCCGCCCGGATGGAAAGGATGGCGTCCGGGGCGCTGTCCACCAGGGCCTGCATCCGGGCATTGGACATGGAGAGATCTTTTGTCTGTTGGGCCAATCGCTCTTCAAACTCCAGCAGCGAGTTCTGCTGATGCTCGGCCAGATCATTGATCGCCTGAAATATCTCCTGGAATTCCCCTTCGAGCACTCTCGTCTCCAGGCGGACGGAAAGGTCGCCGTCCTTCATCCTGGATGTGGCATCTGCCAGGATTGACAGCGGCTTCAAGATCTTTTTGTTGACAAAAAGAGTCACGATCAGCAGGCACAAGAGGGTCAGGGCCGTGGTGATGATGAGGACCGTCCGCCGGGTAGCATACATATCCGCCATGGCCACATCTTCGGGGATTGTGTGGAAAACAGCCCAGTAACGACTGGGATCTGCGGGATCGAAGAAGATCTTGACAAAACCCTCAAGCTGGTGGTCGTCCTGGTGACAGCTGACCAGAGAATCATTATGGCTGAGCTGATCGGGCAACTCCGCCATGATATCGGCAACCGAGTAGGAAAAACCAAGTTCAAAGCCAAAGGCCTTCGAACGGTCTGGATGAACCAGAATATGTCCTTTGTTGTCGACGACATAGCGCTGTATTTTCGAGGAACGCATATCTGAAGCAAACAGTTTTTCGATCACGGTATCAATGATCAGAATGCCCCGACAGCGATCATTTTGATCAAAGATCGGCATTCCCAGACACAACACCGGCGAGGGGGGGTAGAGGAGTTGGCCATGCTCCCGTCGCAGGTTGATGTCTTCCAAATAAATCTCGCCCTTCTTGCGCTTGACGGTTTCCTGAAATAAGTGGCGTTGCGACTTATTCTGCAGCTCCTCCCTGGGTACCACCAGCACCCCGGTCTCCCCCCTCTCAACCCGCACCGACTCCAGGCCATTTTCATCCAGCAGACGGATCATGACAACATCATCACTGCTGCTGATAAATGCCATAAAGACCTCGGCCAGTTTTTTCTGGATAAACTCCAAAGGAATTTGGCTGATCGGCTGCACCCCGCCATTGTCCCTGGCCAGAATGCTGCCTTGTATCATGGGTAACTGGGCGAGAGTCTTAAGATCCCTGATGTACCGCTCGGTCAAGTGCGTGATCCCATTGGCCTCATCATACAGGGCCTCTCTGACGCTATTCACACGCTCGTTAAGGGTCAGTTGATACAACTGCCAATAGGTGGCAAGGCCGACGGTGAGGCATGCCAGCAGCACCATGCCTCCCAGGCCGATGATTGTCTTGGTCTTGATGCTCACGTGAGAAAAGAACCATTTTCCAAAGTGTCCTGGTAGGGGCATGAGTTTTTCCTTTCTTGTGAATTAATAAGCTGTTCTTTTTTCCACCCTCTCAACTCGGGGAGAGGGTGGGGGGAGGGGAGGAAGAATGTTTCAATAAGATTCACTGACCTGTCCACAGCCTTTCTGGAGATTTTTTATCAGGGCCTCCAACGTTACGCCGTCATCGGGGAACAAGGTCACTGCAATCGTACACGTCAGCCCCTCGGCCTTGACCTTCTTTTCTATTCTGGCTAGGGCCAGGTTCAATGCTGTCCTGTCCACCCCCAGCAGGACAACATGGGCAGCATGCTCCTGCGCCATGCATACCATCAATTCATGTTTACGGACAGCAGTGTCAAGAAATTCATGAAATTTCTGCTGCTGGGTCACCTCGCCGGGTCCCGCCAGTTCAATGCGCATAACTGCAAAGCTGGTGCCGTCACGCTGCTGCAGGCGCTGGAAACTCTGCAACTGGCTGATGAAAAGATGCCAATCTTTACCGCCGGTAGCAGTTTCTATGTCCGTCTCTGCTTGCGTGGCAGCGGGAACAGCAAAGCTGAAGGTGCTGCCATGTCCATAGTCACTCTCCACCCAGATCTTGCCGCCATGGAGTTCGACAATCTTGCGGGAGAGGGCGAGCCCCAGTCCAGTTCCTTCCGGCTTATCCTGGTACACTGAGGAGCCCACCTGTTGGAAGGGTTGAAAGAGCTTGGCAAGATCGTCCTCTTGGATCCCGCAGCCGCTGTCGGCCACCGAGACCAGGAGATAACTCTCGTTTCTGCCTTGGGCCTCCTCAGGTGGCCAGCCGATGGCCTCAAAGAGGGTCGATGCGGAAATTTTGTTGGCGGATAATGTTATGGTTCCTTGATCAGGGGTAAATTTGGCGGCATTGCTCAACAGGTTGACGATCACCTGTTTCAATCGCCTCTCGTCCCCGGGGATGCCGCCGACATCCTCCTTAACCACCAGCTCAAGCTCGATACCGTGCTTCATGGCCTTTTCGCGGATGAACATGGCGGAAGATTCCAGTAGATCGTGGACAAAAACCTCGGAGAATTCCAGCTCCATCTTGTCGGCCTCTATCTTGCTGAGGTCGAGGATCTCGTTGATCAGTTCCAGTAAATGGCTGCCGCTTTCGCGGATATCTCCCAGGTATTCCTTCTGATCTTCGTTCAACTCCCCTGTCATACCGCCGAGAATCACCTCGGAAAAGCCGATGATGGAGTTGAGCGGGGTCCGCAGCTCATGGGACATGTTGGCCAGAAAAGAGCTTTTTGCCCGATTGGCCGCCTCGGCGGCATCTTTGGCCTGACGATACTCCCGGGTTCTCAGCTCGACCTCTTCCTCAAGCCTGGTGGTATACTCGATGATCTCAAACTCTGCCTTTTTCTGCTCGGTAATATCAAAGCCATAAATCCGTACGGTGCCCGTTTCCGGCTGCAGGTGCAGATGCTGCCCATAAACCTTTTCCTGGACCTGGTTCTCCACATAGACAGACTTGCCCTCCGTCTTTTGCAGTTCTTCCACAAAGAGTGCCAGGTCGCTGCGGATAAAATCAGCTGGTGCCAGACCTTCCTCCTTGGCAAGCTCCATCATTTTTGTGTTGCAATAGGTGACCTCGCCCTTTGCATCACACTCGACAATGGGGTATGGACTTTTCTCGGGAAAGGAAGCGAGCCAGGCCTCTTTTTCCCGGGAGAGTCCATTTTGCAGAGCCACGGCAATAATGCTGGCCATGGACTGATACAGGGTAATCTCATGATCGCTCAAGTGATAGCCGGCCGGCAGATAGAGACAGAGAACCCCTATGTTTTTATTCTGCAGCCTCAGCGGCAGAACAATATGACCATGTTCCTGCATTTGCGCATATCTGACGGTATGCCTTGGATCGGAACCGCTCGATTGGCTTATCACCGGAGTGTCCTGGCGGGCGGCCTGGCCACAGAGACAGTTACCGTAAGTCATCTCCCGGCATGTCTCAAGCTGACCTGCGGGGAAATTCTCACTGGCCAGGAGTGCAAGGCTCTGTCGCTCATCGTTGCAGAGAAAGATTCCGCCCGTGGCCAGCATCTTAAGGTTCTCAAGCTGGAGAATGACCTGAAGTGCGGCTGAGGCGATCTCTTTCACCACTGAGTGTTGCGCCACCGCGGCAGAGATCTGAGATAAGGTGTCCAGCTCACAATTCTGGATCTGAAGATTCTGCAGGAGTTTCGCATTATAGATGGCCATAGCCGCCGTTTCGGCAAAGGTAGTGGCCCACCCCTGATCCAGCTCGCTGAACTCTTGGCTGGAGTATTTATTGGTGAAATAAAGCCTGCCAATCACCTTTTCTTCAATGATGATGGGAACCCCCAGGAAAGAGCTCATCGGCGGGTGCCCTTGCGGAAAGCCCACTGCCGCAGGATGATCAGCGATATTTTTAATCCGCAGGGGTTTTCCCTCCTGCATGAGGTGCTTGATGATTCCCTGCCCTTTGGGCAGGCCGAAGCGTTTTTCCATGACCTCATATTGGGAAACAATCAATCCGGAAGGGATGAATGTTTCCAGATTACCATCGACATCAACAAGCGCAATCGCCGCATACTGTGAATTCAGAAAGTCTCTGGCTTCATCAACAATGGTCTGCAGGAGTTTTTCCAGGGAAAGCTCACTCATGATCGTCCGGGAAGAGCGACAAAGCCCTTCAAACTTTTGCAGCATCAAGCTCTTCTCAGCAAAAGCTCCTTCCAGGCGGGTGGCCATGGTATTGACATGGACGGCTAACTCTCCGATTTCATCCTGGCCCAGATCATCTATCCGGGCAGAAAGAACTCCCCCGGCCAACTGCTGGGTTGTCTTCTGCAGCCTTTGTATGGGTTGCACCAGACGCCTCTGCACCCAAAATGTCAAGGTAAACAGCACCAAGACGGTAAGGATCAGGATGGCAATCCAGATCTGGACGAACCGGGCCAGAAACTCCTGGTACTCACGATCAAGGGCACCAAGGATGTCGGACGCCTTTTGATTGTGGGCCGCTATTCTTTCATTGATGCGCCCGGCCTCCTCAAACTCCAGTGAACGCACAGAGGATGAGCTGATTCTGGCGTTGATCTCCGGGATAAGTTCTGTCTCCCAGGCAGCAACAAGGGGGGCGAGTAATCTGGTCTGCTCAGCAGTGAGGGTGTGGAGAGCTAGCGGGAATGAGGTTTCTTTCCTGCTATAATCGCTTCGTAAGTGGGTTGCTGTTTCCTGGAGCAGTGCGCTTTCTTTCTCTATTGTTGTCAGGATAGCCCGATATTGCGGAGAGGAGTCCTCCGTCAGACGGTAAAAAAGGCCACCAATTTGCGCCAGCCTTTCCTGCTCGGCGCTGACAAGACGCATAATATGGCTGGACAAGCGGATCTCACTGGTGAGACGAAAGGAGTTCCCTGCCATGAGAACAATAATACAAAGCAGGGGCGCAGCGATCAGTATATATTTTGTTCTCAACGAGTGAATAGGCCGCATAAACAAGAACTCCTTAATCTATCTGTTGGGGCGATTTCTGTTGTAGAGGATCGTTCATGACGCGTAAGGTGGCAAAAAAAAAAGACGGAAACAATACAACATTCTTATTTTCTTACATATAAATAATAATCCCTCTTGTATCAATACTGAATCCATACGGATATAACAACTACAATAACTCAGTATAAAAAAAGATGATTGCGGGGGAGCAGTCAGGCTATAAGTAAAAAATATTTGTTGGCAACTATTCTATCAAACAGGTCATTGCCCGTATGATACAAGATCCGATCACCCATCGCTGACCTCCAGACCAACAGAGAGGAGATAGGATCGTAGATTGGTGTTTTTGTTTTTTATATTGAATTTTCGGCGGAGATTGTCCCGATAGGTCTCAATAGTTCTTCGAGAGAGCCCCATCATTTCGGCAATTTCTTGCGTTGTCCGTCCATGCCTGACCAACGAAGCCACCTGGATTTCTCGCGGCGTCAACCTGAGATCTTTTTCTATAATATTCTTGGCAAAAGGTTCAACAATCTCTTCCAGAATCTTTCTGAGTGAATGGACATGCAACTCCACCATACGCAACGAATCTGTTTTTTGGATTTTTTCCAGAAAAGGGAAAACGAATTCATGCACACTGGCAATGACCTTTTCTTCGACCTCGTTTTTCTCTTTTCCTCTATGCTGCAGCAGCACCTTCAGGGCGACATTCGCTTCTTCCAGCTCTTCTGTCCGTTCCTGAACCCGCTTTTCCAGCTTGTCATGTGCCTGCGTCAAAGCCCTTTCAGCGGCAACGCGGTTAGAAACATCCATGGCTGTAAACACTATCCGCTGTTGCAGCACCCCCTCCTGTATAGGGGAAGACCGCAGGTGAATATCGAGAAGGTATTCATCCTTACGGCAAAATCGCGTATCAAGCGCCCCGAATCCATCTTTAGCAATCTGCGGGTAAAACATTTCCCCGACACGCTGAAATTCCTCATCATTTTCATAAAGTATCCTGGTGCTTTGCCCGACCAATTCTTCCGGGGAGAAACCAAGCATTGCGCAGAACGACGCATTGACCCATTGAATGACGCGATCTTTTACAATCCCAACACCCATCGGCGTGGCGTGAAGAACTTCATTCAACATGGTCTCACTTGCACGTAGGGCATCTTCAATTGTTTTTCTCTCACTGATATCGCGAACCGAACAGAGCACTCCCAGGATTTGCCTGCTTTCATTGACTATCGGTACTTTTTTGACGTGCAGCCATCTTGCCAGCTCCCCCTCGCCGCTGACCTTTTCATCCTGAGTCTGGGGAACCCCTGACGCCATGATCCGGTTGTCATCCTGCCGATACCTGTCGGCCTCAGCAGCGGGAAAAAGGTCATAATCTGTTTTCCCGATAATTTCATGCTCCTCCCGGCCAAGGAACCTGCAGAAAGCAGGATTTACCATCTTGTAGATCCCTTTTGCATCTTTCAGGACATACATATCCTCTGAAAAGGACAACAGGGTGCTCAACTGTGCCTGCCGAGTCTGCAGGGCATTTTCTTTCTCATGCAGAGGGGTTACGTCATTGTAAACAGCAACGATTTCTCCCGATGGGAGTTTATACACATAGTTCTCACGCCAACCTTCTATTCTCCTATCTTTATAAAGAGAGAGGGGGTGGTGGTGCGGTATGCCGGTTTTCCATACCTCTTGCAGCACCTTAAAAAAGCCGAATTTCTCGACCTCGGGAAAACACTCCTTAATGCTTTTACCGATCAGTGACTTCCGTTCTAGCCCATCGATTTTTTCGGCGGTGTGGTTAAAATCGACAAAAACAAAGTCGTTGCCATTGTCGCGAGCTTCATACACTGCCACACCACTGGGGATATTGTTGAAAAGGTCATAATGGTGTCGTTTGTCAGTCATCGTTTCATGTTGTCCTTGCCAGGATGGGCCTGCTCTTCAGCCTCCTGCCGTTCTGAAAATTCTTGTTGTATGACAAGCCCGTTGGAGCTGCTTGCTTGAAACCATTAGTGATTATCCCGGGACAACGCAGAGGCAGCTGATGCAGGTTTAAAAATCATGGTCTCTGCCGATCCGGCTGGGGCAGGGTAAAGCAGAATTTACTTCCTGCCCCGATCGCACTCTCCACCCATATCCTGCCGCCATGCACCTCAACTAATTTTCTGGCAAGATAGAGGCCCATGCCGGTCCCTCCATGTTTTTTGGTGAATGTGGAGTCGAGCTGGGTAAAGGGCTGAAAAAGTCGATCCTGATCCTCGCGGGCTATGCCGGGACCCGTGTCGACAACACAGATTTCAACCTGATCAGCGCCCTGCCTGACTATAACACGCACTGTTTCCCCGGCAGGTGAGAACTTTACTGCATTGCTCAACAGGACCATCACCACATCGCGGACTTTCCCTTCGTCGCCGTGTATTTCACTGATCTCTGCAGCCACCTCCACCTCGATCTGCAGCCCTTTGGCCTCCGCCTTTTTCAGGTAATGCTCCACCACTGCGGCCAGCATCTGTGCCGGATAAAAATCCTGCTGTCGAAGCTCGGCTGATTCCTTTTCCAAACTGGCAACCTGGAGGAGCCCCGAGACCATTTCATGGAGATCCCGGCCGCTGTCGACAACATCGTTGATCAAGTCCTTCTGCTCTTCATTCAGGGGGCCCAGCATCTCCTGCTGCAGGATCTCGGCAAAGCCGATGATGGCATTCAGCGGCGTCTTCAGTTCATGGGTGACATTGGCCAGAAACTCGGATTTGATCTGATTGGCCCGTTCCGCTTTGATCTTCTGCTCCTCATATTCGGCTGTCCGCTCCCGCACCTTCTGTTCCAGCCCTTCACTGTATTCCTGAAGCCTTTGTGCCAGCAGCTTCTCCCGGGTGACATCATGCACCGTCCCCACCATGCGGGTTGGGCTGCCGCTTTCATCGCGAAAGACCTCTCCCTGCTCATGAACCATACGCCCCGTACCATCAGGCAGGACAATCCGATGAACCAGGTCATAGGGCTCACTCCCAGCCAGGGACCGGTTCACCGCCTCCTGAACAGGCTTACGGTCATCGGGATGAACCGAGGCCAGAAAGGCCTCGTACGTTCCCGGAAAGGACTGGGGCGCCAGCCCGAAGATCCGATAAATCTCATCGGACCAGTGCAATTCATTCCTGCTAATGTCCCAGTCCCAATTGCCGAGATGGGCGATGCGCTGGGCCTCCTGCAAGGAGGCCTCGCTTTTTCTGATGGCATCTTCAGCCTTTTTTCGTTCACTGATGTCACGTACTATAGTGGTAAAGAGCCTTTTCCCCGGCAGCAACACCTCGCTTAGGGAAAACTCCAGGGGAAAGGTGGTGTCGTCCTTACGGAGTCCCTGCACCTCCTGGATGCTACCGATAAGTCTTTTCTGCCCGGTTTTCAGATAATTTTTGAGATTGCCATCAAGCGTACTGCGAAACGGTTCAGGCAGGAGCATACCGAAATTCCGGCCCACTACCTCACCGGCCGGATAACCAAAGGCCCTCTCTGCTGCCGGATTAAACTCCTCAATGATGCCCGACTCGCTGATGGTGATAATACCATCAATTGCAGTTTCGATGATGGCCTGCATCCGTGCAGCAGCGGCGGCAATCCTGGCCTCGGCCTGAGAGGCGGTGAGCAGATGGGCCACCCGCTGCAGGAGAAAATTCCAGTGCACCGGCTTGGTGATGTATTCACTGGCCCCGGCCTCAAAGGCGAGATCAACCGACTTGGAGTCATCAAGGGCGGTGACCATGATGATCGGCACCTTTTGCCCTGCCGCCAGGGCACGGATCTTCTCACAGACCGTAAAGCCATCCAACTTCGGCATGACCCCGTCGAGCAGCACCAAGTCAAATCTACCCTCCTGAAAACGTTGCAGGGCCTGCTCACCATCAACGGCCTCAACGACCTCCCAGCCTTCGCGTTTGAGGATATGCTGCAGATAGAGACGCATCTCTTCATTGTCATCGGCAATGAGAATTCGGGGGGTGTGCTGATCCATACTTTTCACCGCTTGTTTAAAGTGTTTCACACATCACTACTTATATAAAACTGATTCTCAGCTTGGCCCTTCTCCCTGTGGGAGAGGGGCCTGTTTTCATATTTTTGTTGAATCTTCTCAGGAGGAAAATATCGGGAAGACTCTTATTCATAGCGTACCTCAACGCGTGCAAGGTAGGCAGCCAACTCGCTCACAGCCTGACTGATCTTGGCGGCATCTCCCTCTTTGGCTCCCTGCTCAAGACGAATACCAAGGTCGGTGACCGGCTCAAAGCCGTAGCTGGCTCCCACTCCTTTCATACCGTGACCAAGGATGCTGATCGTCTCATAATCACCCTTGGCCACGGCATCCTGAATGGTGATGATGTCTTTCTGCCGGTTGGCAAGAAAGATCGGCACGATATCGTCAAGGTCCTCATCCACGATTACAATAATTGTATCAGCCATAGCCAGACTCCCTTCCTTGTTTTCGGCACTGTTTTGCCCCCACCCCGGCCCTCCCCCGCGCAGTGCGCAAGGGAGGGAGCACACCCTCCTTCTCCCCCAGCCTGCTCTCCCATCTCCGGTACATTTCCTCCCTGCCCGGTGCAAAGGAGGCTCTGCATTTCGCCCTCCCCCGCCTGCGGGGGAGGGCCGGGGTGGGGGCAAGACCTTATTTCCTGCTGAAATTCTCAATGGCATCGAGCAGGTACGCCTTTTTGATCGGCTTAATCAGATGGGTGTCACAGCCGGCATCGAGGCTTTTTGCCACATCCTCGCGCATGGCATGGGCGGTGAGGGCGCAGATCGGGATCGGGGTTCTGTTGTTCTCCTTTTCCCAGGAGCGGATGGCCCTGGTGGCACTGTAGCCATCCATGATCGGCATCTGCACATCCATGAGCACCAGATCATACTCCTTTTCCTTGAACATGGTCACTGCCTCTTCCCCGTTCTCGGCAATATCGAGCCGGTGATTGGTCTTCTTCAGGTATGACCTTATCAGCAGCTGATTGTCCGCTGTGTCTTCCGCCAGCAGGATATGCAGGCTCCGTGACGTCCCGGACGATGCTGCACCCTCCGGGAGAGGGAGCGGCACCACCACCTCGGGAGAAGATTTTTTCCTGCCCATGATCTCGGAGATGGTGGCATAGAGTTCCGTCCTCCTGGTGGGCTTCACCAGATAGGCGGCCATGCCCAGATTTTTTGCCCTGGTGGCGTTGCCACTGCGGGTATCAGAGGTGAGCATCATGGTGGTGAGGCCGGTAAGCAGTGGATCGCGGCCGACCTCTTCCGCCAGCTGAAAGCCGTCCATCCCCGGCATACGGCAATCGAGGATGGCCAGATCAAAGGGGTTGCCGGCAAGTTGCGCCTGCCGCAGGGTCGTCAGCGCATCCAGGCCGTTATCCTCCTCCTGGACATGGATTCCCCAGTCGCCCAGCATTTCATTGAGGATGAAACGATTGGTGTCGCTGTCATCAACCACCAGCACCTTGAGGCCGGCGATATCAGCGCTCGCCCTTGCCTGGGGATGCTTCCCCTCCGGGTCCACCTGCATCCGCACGGTAAAGCAAAAGGTGGTTCCCTGACCTTCCACGCTTCTCACCCAGATCTGCCCGCCCATCAGCTCCACCAGACGCCGGGAGATGGTCAACCCCAGGCCTGTTCCCCCGAATTTGCGGGTGGTGGAGGAATCGGCCTGGGTAAAACTCTGAAAAATAGAGTCAAGCTTATCGGCCGGGATGCCGATGCCGCTGTCCTTGACCTCAAAGAGCAGCTCCACTGTCTTTCCCTGCGCCGCATCCTTGTTTCCTCCAGGACCAGCAGAAGGCTGTGCTTTAATCGAAACCACGATTTCACCGGCGGGGGTAAATTTTATGGCATTGCCGATGAGGTTGATCAGCACCTGACGCAGACGATCCGGGTCCCCCAGCAGGTTTTCCGGCACATCCTGGGGCAGGTAGCAGAGCAGTTCCAGATTCTTCTCGTGGGCCCGCACCGCCATGACCTCGCCGGTCTTTTCCACCAGGTCGCGCAGGTTGAATTCGATCTTCTCCAGTTGCATACGGCCGGCCTCCACCTTGGAGAGGTCGAGGATATCATTGATGATGTTGAGCAGGTTGTCGCCGGCGTTGCGGAAGATGCGCACATATTCCTGCTGTTCCGTGGTCAGGGAGGTCTCCCAGAGCAGATCGGCCATGCCGATGATGGCATTCATCGGGGTCCGGATCTCATGACTCATGGCGGCCAGGAATTCACTCTTGGCCTGATTGGCCACTTCCGCTTCCTCTTTTGCCTGATGGAGCCGCTCTTCCGCTTCTTTGCGCTCGGTGATGTCGCGGACGATCCCGGTAAAGATGGTCTTGTCGCCGAGCTCGACCTTGCTGACCGCCAGCTCCATGGGAAAGGTGGAGCCGTTCTTGCGGCGGCCCACCACCTCCCGGCCGATGCCGATGATCCTGGCCAGGCCGCTCTCACGGTAATTCCGCAGGTAGGTGTCATGCTCGCTGTGATAGGGTTCCGGCTGCAGCATGTTGATATTGTTGCCGATCACCTCGGAGGCAGCGTAGCCGAAGATCCGTTCTGCCGCCGGGTTGAACATCAGCACCTGGCCATGGTCGCTGATGGTGATAATCGCATCCACCGCCGTATCCCAGATGGCCTTCATCCGGGCCGAGCTTTCCCTCAGCGCCTCCTGGACCTTCTTCCGTTCGCTGATGTCGCGGACGATCCCGGCAAAGCGCCGCTCGCTATCCTCCAGCTGAACCTCACTGACCGACAGCTCCATGGGAAAGGTGGTGCCGTCCCGGCGGCGGCCCACCACCTCCCGGCCGATGCCGATGATCTTTTTCTCGCCGGTGGTCACATAATTATGGAGGTAGCCGTCATGCTCACTGTGATAGGGCTCTGGCTGCAGCATGTTGATATTGCGGCCAAGCACCTCGGAGGCAGGATAGCCAAAAATCCGTTCTGCCGCCGGATTAAAGGCCTCGATCAGGCCGTGTTCATTAATGATAATGATGCCGTCCACCGCCGTGGCCACGATGGCCTTGAGCCGGGCCGCACTTTTTTTCCCCTCCAGCTCGCCCTGCTTGATCTCGGTGATATCACGGCCTTCCGGAATCAGGTATGTGACGCGCCCCTGTTCATTCTTCACCGGTTTCAGGGAGAAATCCACATAATGGAGATTACCCTCCGTATCCGGATGGGTTGCCTCAAAACGCACCAGCCTGCCCTGGGCCGCCTCCACCACCGCCGCCTTCACTCTCTCCTGTAGCTCAGGAGAATGCTGCCACCAAGGCCCCTGCCATAAAGGTTTATTGAGCACATCCTCCTCACGCATCCCGGCAAGCTGCAGGGAGGACCTGTTGGCCTCCAGCAGAATTCCTTCGGGGGTCATGAGGCCGATGAACTGCAGGGTCTGATCAAAGATGGTCCGGAATGTTTCCGCCTTCTGCCGCAGCTGGGCGATGAGGATGGCCTCTGTCATGTCGTCATGTGTCATGGAGATTCCCTTCTTCTCTCTTATTGTTATCTTTTTCCGGATGCTGGCAATACCAGAGAACGTTAAGAAGCCAATATTCAACTATTTAATCGATAAGAATAGTAGCAGATCGACCTTGTTAAATCCATAGCAGGGGTCAATTTAATTCCATCTGCTGTCAGTCAAGAAGACGCATTCGGTTGCAGGCTGGCATGTGTCACTTGCCGTGACAACGAATTGTCATCCGGAAGAATTTGTGCTATTTTTTTTAAGGTAAATTTTTCCCACTCTGTTATGTGTTGATACTCTACTAACCTTTTTACCGAGGCAGCAACTCTCAGGTCGACTGTCTCAATCTTACTATTTTCATTTTCGGTTCTATCCGGATGCGGAGCTCACCATGGAAAAGGAGTTACACATATCATCAACAGTGAAGATGTCGGGGAATATCCTGATTGTGGACGATGAAGAGAAAAACCGTAAACTCCTCAAAGTCTTAATGCAGTCTCAGGGATACCAGACAGATGAGGCAGGTGATGGCGAACAGGCCTTGGAGCGGGTACGGGAAAATCAGCCGGATGTCATTCTGCTTGATGTGATGATGCCCAAGATGGACGGCTTTGAGGTGTGCCGCCGCCTGAAGGGCTCTCCGGATACGGCGCATATCCCTATCCTCATGATAACAATGTTGACTGAGCGTGCAGACCGCTTGACCGGGATCAAGGCCGGAGCCGATGATTTTTTATCTAAACCTGTCGATTTTGAAGAAACGACACTGCGGGTCAAGAATGCCCTTTACACCAAACATCTTTTTGATGAAAACATCTCCTATCAACAAGAGCTTGAACAGAAGGTGGAGGCCCAGACCCATGAGCTGCGCAAGGCCAATCTGAGGCTCAAGCAGCAGGTGAAAGAACTGGAAGGAAGGGATCGGCTTGCCCGACTCCAGCTGCAGGGACGATCACTCGACGATACCTATGGTGAAATCCTGCAGACCCTGGCTGAAGCAGTCGATAGGCAGCAGCTGATATTGTATGTCTCTGATGCTTCAGGAAAGAGCCTTGAAAAGGTCTCAACCCTTAATCTTTCATCCGACAATCCTGCTGCCATTGACGACCTGATTGCAAAAAACGAGCAGAAAGAATTGACAAGCATTGCTTTGCGCGAGAAAAAAATCCAAAAAAACGAGAGTGGCCAGGCAGCCATTCCCATTCTTCACCGGGAAGAAATTGCAGGGGTCATCCTGGTAAGTGGCCCGGCTCATGGTACGGAGGATGACGAGACCCTCAATATCCTTTGGAGAATGGGTCATGAAGTTGCCATGGTCCTTCGCATGGCCAGGATTTCCGATGATCTCCTGGAAGACCGGGTCAATCTGGATGAACTTCTGAATCTCTAGGAGCAAGAAGCGGTGGGTGATAATCAAGAGCAGAAGAAGGTAAAAGAGCTCTCAGAGCAGGATCTCGAGAATATCGACTCCTTCCTGGAAGAGTTTGACATGCTTGACGACAGGCAACCCAGGGACCAGGAAGATTTGCATAATAATGATCAGCATGGACCGCCGAACTGGTTGGCAAGCACCCGGGAAACATCGCCACCCCTCAAGGCATTATTGGATTCCCCTGTCATTAAGCACGAAGACATCCTCCAGACCCGAGCCCGAGCAGTTATCTCCGGTGAGTCTCTGCTACCTCCCGACAACAATAATAATTCCACCACCCTCGCGGCAGTGCAGGCGGGGTCACATATCCGCAGGACGGAAACAGGGGCATTCATTGCTGAACGCTATGGCTACCTGTATCTTCACGAAAATCAATTATCAGTTCTCTCACCACTCTGGGTCGACGCTGACAAACTGACCTTGTATTGGCTGCTCCTTTCCGAACAACCCCTTCAGGTCACCAGGGCCATGCTTCATCCTTGGCTGAAAGAGCTTAACATTCAGGCAGAGCTGCGAGAAAAGCTGATTGCAGAGGTTTTGAATGCCATAAACTCCGATATCCAGTCTCCAGGCATGGTGGCCATTGCCCACGGCGTTTCTCCTCACAATGGAGAGGATGCCAGAATCGAGATCCTCGTCAATCTGGAGCGTAATATTGGTGAGGAACTGCCGGATGGCTCCCTTGATTTTCACCAGGTTAATTTCGTGACCAATGTTGCAAGCGATCAGATGGTGGCCGTGGTCCGGCCAGCGACAAAAGGGGTTGCCGGTCGCGATATCTTTGGGCAAATTTTGGTGGCAAGAGACGGAGAAGAGAAGAAAAAAATAGTTGCGGGACAAAATGTCAGGCAGGAGACAAAGGAAACTGTTGACTTATTTTACGCAACTGTCAACGGCGCTTTGCGTCTTAAGGACAACAGGCTTTCCGTGGTCCAGATACTTGTCCTGGAAGCTGGGGTCAACTATCAAACAGGGAATATAGATTTTGTGGGTGAGGTCTGTATCAAGGGGCCAATTTCCCAGGGTTTTACGGTGAAGGCAAGCGGGGATATCACCATTACTGAATCCGTTGAAAATGGAACTGAAATTATTTCCGATTCGAACATTATTATTGCTCGCGGTATTGCAGGAAACCGTACGCTTGTCAAGGCCGGAGGAAATGTCAGGGCTCAGTTTGTCTATGAAGCCAAAGTCATATCCGGCGGAGATATCGTCTTGGGAGATTATGCCTATCACGCTACGCTACTGGCCGGGGGCGCCATAGAGGTGCGA
Source organism: Pseudomonadota bacterium (assembly GCA_018821985.1). GTDB lineage: Bacteria > Desulfobacterota > Desulfobulbia > Desulfobulbales > Desulfocapsaceae > UBA2270. Next base: position 177,724 of record JAHJKP010000026.1, on the reverse strand, counting down.
AACGGGGGCAGCAGACGAGGAGGTACTCTTGCCGGCGGGCGAAACTGTGCCTATAAGGAGATGAGCATGTCTTTTGCCGGTACGCCTGCCTGGATATCGACCGATCTGCTTGTCGGCCTCACTCCTGATCAGGCGGAGAAGCTTGACCGGCTGCAGCTTGAGATCGAAAAATGTAATTTACATATAAAGAATCTTCTGGATTTCTTCGGCCTCTCCCGTATTGAGGTCGCTAAAATCAAGGCCATGGTTGAGGCTGCAAGTGGCAGCAGCCGCAAAGGTCTGGCCATCCGTGCCCAGTATATTGGGACGAAAGCAAAGATCTATAAGACACTCTTAGCCGGGCGCGAAGACCTATTGGCACAGATAGGCCCTCCTCCGGAAGAAGCCCGGATAAAAATTTATGAGACAGCCTTTCCCGGTGTAACGCTTTCCATTGGCAATCAAAAAATGAAATTGAGTGACGAGATGACCTCGCCGGCCTTCCAACTGCAAGAAGGGCAGCTTGTTACGAGGATAGCGAATCGCCTTTAAGCTGATACTTCGGTGGGCTAAACTTTTTTCTCCCTGGCTCCTTTGGTAGAGTTGGGGGAGGGGGTGGAAAATCCCCACTTCTCCCCACCTATTCCCGATCGGAAATGAATATAGTTACAACGAAAGGTAACTGTGTCCTTTCTGGCGGTAAATTCGCCATTTTTTATTATTATTTGATGTGCTTACTTTGCCTCTGATCATCTTTGTGAATCTCATCGTTTTTTTCAATTTTTTTTCCTGTATCCTTCTGTTGATTCAAAAAAGTATCTGTAATATTTAAGTAATGATTTCATTATGATGGTTTGTCTGCAGGGCAAGCTGTTATGAAATTGTTTGCTGAATGACTATTTTGTCGTGCCTTCAGTTGTGTCTTCTGTTGCGTATTTTCTTCCATCGCTGTACACTCCGTAGTGTTTATGTCTTTAAGTATCTGATGCTAATAGTTTTTTATAAAATTCGGGAAAGATCTTGACAAGTGGGTTCCTCCTGCTATAAAAGGGTAAATAGTGGTGTAAAGTGGTGAAGAAGGGAGTGGGGTGGAAAAGGGTGGCGGGAGGCCATGGGAAACAGCAACTTAACAACCAGCAGATTTCGCGGCAGGTCAGAACACGCGCTCGATATCAAAGGACGATTGAATGTCCCCAGTAGATTCAGGGATGTCCTTGCGCAGTATGATAGCGAGGAGCTGATGGTGACCAGCTGGGGCGCCCATCTTCGCGTCTTCCCTGTCTCTCAGTGGGAGATTCTGGAAAATAAGTTGTTGACCAATGGCCGTGAACAGCCTGGTCTGACCGGTTTTATCCGTCTGGTGGTCTCCGGGGTCACTCCCTGTCAACCTGACAAGCAGGGTCGAGTGTTGCTTCCTCCCTCGCTGCGTACTGAGGTCGGAATAGTCAAGGATGTGGTTCTGACCGGGATGCTCGACTATGTTGAGATCTGGGATAAAGAGGCCTGGGAGATCGAAAATCAGGCCACTCGGGAGAACTTTGGTGATTATACGGAGAGCCTAGCCAAATTGGGTATTTTCTGATGGAGCCCGAGGGGCAGGAAAAAGCTGTCCATTGTTCGGTACTGCCCGTCGAGGTACTCCATTATCTCGCTCCCCGTTCAGGCGGATTATATGTGGATGGCACGTTAGGTCTTGGCGGCCACTGCGAGGCAATTTTACGCCACTCAGCACCTGATGGCCGGGTCATTGCTTTTGAATGGGATGAGGAGGCAATTGCCAGGAGTCGGGTCAGATTGCAGCCTTTTGGCGACCGCCTGACCATTGTCAGACGTAATTTTGCCGAGATCGGTGCCGGGCTGGCAGAGCTCGGAGTAGAGCAGGTGGATGGCATCCTCATTGATATAGGCCTTTCTTCACTGCAACTGGATGTAGGCGGCCGTGGTTTCAGCTTTCGGCATGATGAACCCCTTGATATGCGGATGGATACCAGGCGGGAAGTGACGGCAGCATCGCTGCTTGCAACGTGTACTGAAGAAGAACTGGCAGACATCTTTTTTTATTATGGTGATGAAAAGCAGGCCAGACCCATTGCCAGAGAAATTGTACGGTCCCGGTTTCCAGAGAAGATCGTAAGCTCTGGGCAACTGGCCGCTGTTGTGGCCAGGGCAATCCCCCGGCGTTTTCATCCCGATAAGATTCATGTGGCCACCAAGGTGTTTCAGGCCCTGCGAATCGCGGTGAATGGTGAGTTGGAAAATCTGGCCCGAATTCTTGATGATGCTCCGTCACTGCTTCGATCCGGGGCAAGGTTTTGTGTGATTTCCTTTCACTCTCTGGAAGATCGGCTGGTGAAACGAAAATTTAGAGAACAGGGCGATATGGAGATCCTTACCTCCAAGCCTGTAATGCCAACAGCAGCTGAGATTGCGACAAATTACAGGGCGCGTAGTGCACGATTGAGAGTGGCGGTCAGGAAATGATAGTCTGAGCCTGATCGTAATCGTAATGTTTTTTGAGAAATCAACGGAGGAGCGTACTATGTTTATCAATCAATCTATCCAAACATATAGCCGTCCCATGATGCCATCGTCAATGCGTCAGCACTTACGGCAAAAGGCCCTTGGTGTGCTCGGTCCGAAAATATTGTGGATGGCAGTAGGCAAGGTGCTGCTTTTTTTCTGTCCGTTACTTCTTCTGGCGAATTTCTGGCTGTCATCCTCTGCGGGCAGGATAGCCGTAGCTCTTGAGGATGCAGAGCAAGGTCGTTATCTCCTTATGGATGAGCATATCAAGCTCAGGGCTGAGCGGGCCCGTCTTTATTCCCCTGAGTATCTCAATAAGAGAGCGGCAAGTCAGCTCGCTCTCTATGTCCCTGGAAAAGAGCAGGTTACCCGTTTTTAGGGGGTGAGTAGAAGATAACTGAACTTTTCTGGTTATTTTCTGGCGAATTCTTATGCCTTTCCTCTTATTTTAAGATCAAAATTATTCTTTGCAAAGAAGGGTTTAACTAAAACTAAGATGGTCATCCAGTCGCGTCGGAGGGGAAAAAGGAGCGGACGAAGCGGGTTGGCGGTTTTGGGTATGGCCCTGGTTGTCGTCGCAGGAGTTGTAACTGGTACTGCTTTGTATTGGCAGGAGCTTACAGGCCTTGCCTGCAAGATGTTTTCCGGGCAGGAGCAGGCGACAGATAAGAAAAAAAATGGGCGCGGGACGATTTATGACAGGAGCTTCAAGGAACTGGCCTTGTCACTTGACCGGGTTTCTCTCTATGTAAGACCCAGAGAGCTTGAAGATGTGCATGGCAGTGCCGGGCAGCTTGCCACAGCTCTGGGTATGAATGAGCAAGAGCTGCTGGCCCTTTTGGATAAGGATGCACAGCGGATCTGGTTGGCAAAAGATATCAGCCTGGAAGAAGAAAAGGCCGTGGCGGATCTTCATCTTCCGGGTGTCTTTCTCCATCGGGAACAAGTTCGTTATTATCCGTATAAGAGTATTGCCGCCCATGTGATTGGTTTTGCCGATCGGAATATGGGATTGGCCGGTGTGGAGCATTATTATAATCGTCTCCTTGATCAGGCCAGTATCAGTCGGGATGATTTTCCTCATATCGATTTGGCGGGCCATTATAAGACCGGTATCAGTGGTCAACATCTTGTCTTGACTATCGATCTGAAAATACAGGATTTTCTTGAAAAATACGTGACGGCGCTTGGTGCGGTGCATGAGGATGCGGAGATTGTAGCTCTTCTCATGGAGACAGAGACGGGTGCCATCGTTGCCACTGCAAATTTCCCCTCCTACGACCCGAATTTATTTTATCAATATAAGAAGCAGAATCTTGCCAATATCCTCTTTGAACCTGTTGTTATTCCTCGTGAAATAAGGAGTTTTTTTCACGAATCGGCTTTGCTTCAGGCCGATTGGCAGCAGGAGAAGCAGATCTACCCTTGGAGTGTAACGGCAGGATCTGTTGACAGCGGAAGTGAACTTCGTTTGTGGCAACGGTTGGGCTTGACTGCTGAGCCGGATCTTGATTTTTCAACACAGGATGTTCATCCTGATGTCGGCGGGACTGAAAAAAAAGCTGTTGCCCCGGAAAGTGAAATGGGAACCGTGCCGCTGAAAGCAACGCCCGTGCAGATACTTCTTGGTTTGAACTTTTTGTTGAATGGTGGCCATCAGGTCTTGCCGCATGTGCTTGACCGCATCCTTGAGCGGAACGGTGCCCGCGAGTACTTTTTCAGATCTTCTGCACCAGGTGATGGACAAGGAAGTCCTGCTGCCGTAGGAGCCAGAGAGGACGGGGGCGGTGAAGTACGTGGGCTGATAGCGCATCCGGCAACAGCAGAAACATGGAGATTGTTTAAGGCCCAGGGGCATAAAGGGGTGCTTGATTCAGTTTTTGTTGATGCTCAAGGACTCTCTTTTCAGCCGGTTGGTAAAAATGGCGAATATCTCAGAACCAGAATGATGTTTGCCTTGCTGCCGGCAGACAAACCGGAACTGATTCTTATGGTGATGGTGCGTCAGCCCTACCTGGAGCCATCCATTGCCTCAGCAAAAGATGTGTTTGATCTAGTCGGGCCGGCTGGGAAGACCCTGCCGTCGATGGTGGCACTGCAGCAGGTTCATAAAAATCTTTCTGATATGATGACTAAGTCTGAAAGGAAAGATATTAATTATCAGCAGGAACAAGAGAAAAAAGTTCCGGTCGGGCTGGAAACCATGCTTGAGCAGCATCATCCACTTATGCCTGACCTTTCCGGTATGAGTTTGAGGCGGGCCTTGCGTTTGTTGCAGGACAAGAATGTAAAGGTGTGGATCCAGGGGACAGGACGTGTTGTGGCTCAGAGCCCGGCTGCAGGGGTATCACTTGATGGAGTGAAAGAGTGTCTGCTCACCTTGAAGAACAAAGAACAAGTAGAGAAGAATATAACTGGTAAAGGTCAACCCATGAGCGAAGGCAATATAAAAAATAAAATTGAACGAATAAAGGGTGCCTTGAGAAAATAAATGACAGAAGCTTTGTTCCAAAGCACTCTTAACTGAAAATCTCATTCACGCGTGTTTGGTGATTGATTAAGGTTCTAAATTTTATCTTTCAACCATTTTTAATGGATAGTGCAAGACTCAAAAAGCAGTTTGTTGAAGAGGGTAACTGCAAGGGATATTTGCTTGAGGCACTTCTGGCTTCTGTCACTTATTCACTTTTGGGTAAAACACTGCCGACCGGAATAGTGGTCTCTGATGTAACGATTGATTCCAGGAAAATACAGGATGGGTCACTCTTTGTGGCCCTTGCCGGAAGCCGGACGGATGGTCATGCCTATCTGGAGCAGGTGATGGCCAGTGGTCGTACTTCCGCTGGGGCGGTTTCTGGAGCGAGTGACACTAAGCCCTCCTTCGCTCGTGGCTGTGCGGTATTGGTTGTTGAAGAAGGCCGGGTGAGACCAGAGCAGTTTGCTGATTGTAGTCAGTGTGTGATTGTAGTTGCGGACAGCCATCTGGCCTATGCGCAGATTGCAGCTAATATGTATGGCCAGCCGGCCCAGGGATTGACCCTGGTTGGTGTCACCGGCACCAATGGCAAGACCACGGTCAGTTATCTCCTTGAGAGTGTCCTGAGGCAGCTGGGTCTGGCGGTTGGGGTTATCGGCACGATTAACTATCGCTATCGTGATGCCAGGGGACAGGATATTGAGATTCCTGCCCCTTTCACGACACCTGAACCACTCTTGCTCCAGTCTCTTCTACGGCAGATGGCAGATGCCGGTGTGACCCATGTGATCATGGAGGTTTCCTCCCACGCCCTGGTCCAGCGCCGTCTTGGAGATCTGCAATTTGATGTGGTTGCCTTTACCAATCTCTCGCGTGACCATCTGGACTATCATCAGGACATGGATGATTATTTTGCCGCCAAGGCCCTCCTGTTTCGTGATCATCTGAAAAAGAGCGGTAAGGCTGTTATTACCCGGATAGCAGGTCGTGATCCTGAGGAAGAAAAAAGGACGCAACAACTGCTAGATTTGTGTGCAGCTCAGGGCGCTCAGGTATGGCAGTGTGGCGGGAACGGTGATATTTATCCTTCGAGTGTCCAGTCAGGTTTGGATTCCACCAGCATAACCCTGCATACTTCCGAAGATGAAATCCAGATTACGACTTCTCTGGTGGGTGATTTTAATGTGGCAAACCTGTTGACCGTGTTGGGAATTGGCCTGGCCCTGGGAGTAGAGGTACAAGCTTTGTCTATGATGCTGGGGCAGGCATCCGGGGCGCCCGGACGCCTGCAGCGGATAATGGCGGCAGAAAAGGAAAGGCACTTCCGGCCAGCGGTGTTTGTTGATTATGCCCATACCCCGGATGCCCTGGAAAAGGTTTTAGCAACTCTTTCCCGGCTTCCGCATCGGAGATTGATCTGTGTCTTTGGCTGCGGCGGTGACCGGGACAAGGGGAAACGGGCCATCATGGGTGAGATCGCCGGTCGTTGCAGCGATGTGGTACTGGTCACCGACGATAATCCCCGGGGTGAATCACCCCAGGAGATTGTGGGTCAGATTGTCTCCGGTGTCCGCTTATCGGATCTGGAAGAACGGGAACCTTCCTGGCTCATGGCTTCGGCCGGAGATGAAAAGGGATTTCTGGTGCTTCATGATCGTGCCCAGGCGATATCCTTGGCCATTGCAGCGGCCACGGTCGATGATATTGTGCTTATTGCTGGAAAAGGGCATGAACGGTATCAGCTTGGTCCGGATGGTACGCGTTTCTTTGATGACAGTCTTGAGGCCAAAAAAGGACTGACCAGCTGGAGACTTGAAAATCTTCGTCTCGCAGCTCACGGTGAGCTGATTGGAGAGAGGATGGGAATAACTTCTCTTGGATCAATGGTCACCGACAGCCGGAAAGTGGTCGCGGGTGATATCTTTGTGGCCCTGGCCGGAGAGAGGTTTGACGGCCATGATTTTCTGAAACAGGTAGCCTCTGCCGGGGCAGGATGTCTTGTGATTCGCCGGGAAACTCCTTTAGAGGCGCGTCCTGCCATTCCCTGTCTGTTGGTGGATGATACGTTACAGGCCTTGGGCGACCTGGCCGCATATCGGCGGCAGGTGATGAAGGAGGTCAGTGGGCCGTTGGTGGTGGGGATTACGGGTAGTTGTGGCAAGACTACGGTCAAGGAGATGACTGCGGCGATCTTTGAACAGCATTGGCAGGGGTTGAATCCCGTGACTCAGGCGTCTTTTGATCAGGTGTTGAAGACCAGAGGCAATTTCAATAATCTTATCGGCTTGCCTCTCTCCCTCTTGCCCATTCATCCTGGCCACAGAGCTGCTATTCTTGAGATGGGGATGAACCGGCCAGGTGAGATTGACAGGCTTGTCCGTATTGCTGACCCTGATATCGCCTGTATTGTCAATGTCCATGCCGCGCATCTCGAGGGGCTGCACTCCATCGAAGGGGTTGCCCGAGCTAAGGAAGAGCTTTTTGCCGGAAGTGGCGAAGACAGTACTCTGGTGATTAATCTGGATGATCCCCATGTGCGGAACTGTGCTGAAAAGTATTGTCAGAAAAAGGTTTTTTATGCAGCAGCTGAAGAAGGTATGCGTCACAGACCTCAGGTCTGGGCTTCTGACTTAGGGAATGAGGGAACGAGTGCCCAGACCTTTGTCCTCCATATTGCGTTGGAGACAATCTCTGCGACCCTGCATGTCCCGGGTGTTCATAATATCTCCAATGCTGTGGCTGCAGCGGCTATTGCCCATGCTGCAGGCCTCGGCATCGGAGATATTGCGTCAGGTCTTGCTGCATTTCAGCCTGCTGACAAACGAATGCAGATTGTCAAAGGCAAGGGGGATTTGTATATTCTCAATGATACTTATAATGCCAATCCGGCCTCAATGCGGGCAGGTCTTACGACCCTTGCTCAGCAGGGTAAAGGAAGGCGGGTGGCCATCCTGGGAGATATGCTGGAACTGGGACCCACCAGCGCTGAGGCCCATCGGGAAGTGGGAGGGTATGCGGCAGGTCAGCTCATTGATTATCTGGCCCTGATCGGCAGTTTTGCGGCAGAGACAGCCACCGGGGCGAGAATGGCAGGCATGGACAGTCAGCGGATCAGGGTCTTTCAGGAGAAGAAGGATGCGGTGGCCTGGATTGAAGAGCTTCTGGCCGCGCGTCAGTTACAGGCGGGTGATTGGTTGTTGGTCAAAGGTTCAAGGGGGATGCACCTTGAAGATGTGGTAGAACAGTTGCAGGATAGTTTGTAGACTTTTGGCTGTCAGCTAAATCCCTGCAGGCTTAACAGCTTTAGTTGTTTAAAAATTAACCCTAAAAACTCGTAAGTTATGCTTTACCATCTTCTCTATCCACTGCATACGGCTTTCAGCGGTTTTAATATCTTCCGCTATATCACCGTCCGTTCCATCGGCGGCGCGGTGACTGCCTTTCTGCTGATGATTATCCTGGGACCAATGTTTATCAGGGCTCTGCGCCGTTTTCAGATTGGACAGGTGGTACGGGATGACGGGCCGGAAACCCATCTGGCAAAGCAGGGAGTGCCCACCATGGGTGGGGTGCTGATTCTCTCTGCCATTACCTGCTCGACGCTGCTGTGGGCCAGGCTGGACAGTTCATTGGTGTGGCTGTTGCTCTTTGTGTCCCTGTTTTTCGGCATGATTGGGGCAATTGACGATCTGAAGAAGGTGCGCAAGAAAAACAGCAAAGGGCTGAGTGCCAGAGGAAAACTGATCCTGCAGATTGGCGGTGCTTCCGTGGTTGGCCTTTTTGTGCTTCTCCATCCAGGATTTGACGGGCAGTTAAGTGTGCCTTTTTTTAAAAATATTCATCCTGATCTTGGCTGGTTTTATGTTGTCTTTGCGGTAGTGGTCATTGTTGGAGCTTCGAATGCGGTAAATCTTACCGACGGTCTTGATGGTCTTGCCACTGGCCCAACGGTTATCTCCGGATCGGTTTATCTTATCTTTTCTTATCTGGCCGGACATACCGTGCTGGCGGAGTATCTGCAAATTCCCTTTGTGCCGGGAGCAGGCGAGCTGGCGATCTTTTGCGGGGCGATGGTCGGGGCGTCTCTTGGATTTCTGTGGTTTAATGCCTATCCAGCCCAGATCTTTATGGGTGACGTTGGATCGCTGGCCTTGGGAGGTGCCTTGGGTTCGGTGGCTATCATTATCAAACAGGAGATTCTGTTGGCCATTGTCGGTGGAATCTTTGTTATGGAGGCGCTATCCGTCATCTTGCAGGTGGGGTATTTTAAGATGACCAATGGCAAACGGATCTTCCTTATGGCACCTTTTCATCATCATTTTGAGAAAAAAGGCTGGCATGAACCAAAGGTGGTGGTCAGGTTCTGGATTGTTTCTGTGATCCTGGGCCTTATTGCCGTTGCCACTTTGAAGCTGCGTTGATGACCAGGCAAGGTAACAAGGCAGTCGGCAGTCACGCTCCCTCTTCATCCATCCCGGGAGCGTCCATTCCTTGCGTCGCGGTGATGGGGCTGGGAGTCTCAGGCCGGGCCGCGGTACGTTATCTGGCGTTACACGGAGTGAGGGTTTTGGTGTCTGACACCAGGGCCGCTCATCTGTTGCCGGCAGCAGATCTGGCCTTTTTGGCAGAATATGGGGTGGAATACGAGTGTGGTGGTCATACCCTGGCCTTTCTCAGACAGGCTGATAAAATTCTGGTTAGTCCCGGAATCAGTCGGGATCTGGAGATCCTGCAGCAGCTTCGAGCCCTTAAAATTCCGGTGCTGGGTGAATTGGCTGTGGCTGCGCCGCTCATCAACAAACCGGTAGTTGCCATCACCGGCACCAATGGTAAGACCACTGTGACTGCCCTGATTGGCGAGTTGCTGCAAGGGGCCGGGAAAAAGGTTTTTGTCGGTGGCAATATCGGCACATCGCTTTTTGATTATCTCAATAATCCTGAAGATATTGATGTGCTGGTTCTTGAACTGTCAAGTTTTCAGTTGGAGGCAGCAGGGGACTTTAAGGCCGATGTGGCGATCCTACTCAATGTGACCCCGGATCATCTGGACCGCCACGGTAGCATGGATTGCTATGCAGCGGCCAAGATGAATATTTTTTCCGGGCAGGGACAGAGTGACACGGCAATTCTCAGCGGTGATGATCACTATTGTCGAGAGATGTTGCCGGGCCTTGGTGGGGGACAGCGGCAGCTGCTTTTCGGGCATGGCCGGGACTGTCAGGCGCGGATTGAAGATCATAGCGTTATGCTTTTGTGGCAGGGACGCGAAGAGCGTTATGACCTTACGGGCTCCAAGCTTGATACAGCCACAGGTGCATTGAATAGTGCAGCTGCCATTCTTGCCGTCCGCAGCTTGGGTTGTACGCAGGAGAGGATAGTGCAGGGTCTGTCTGCCTTTCAGGTGGCGGCTCATCGAATGGCCTTCGTGGGGAAGGCTGCCGGGGTCTCTTATTATGATGACTCCAAGGCCACTAATACCGGAGCCGTTCTCAGCGCCCTGGAAAATTTTAAGGGGAACGTGATCCTTATTGCCGGCGGCCGTGACAAGGGCGATGATTATAGCCTGCTGCAAGAGAGTGTCGCTCGCAAGGTGCGCTGTCTGATTCTGATCGGTGAGGCCGCTGAGCTGATTGCCCAGGCCCTGGCAGGGGTGACGGAGCAGCGAAAGGCCTGCTCAATGGAAGAGGCGGTGCTGCTGGCGGCTTCCATTGCCAGAGCTGGGGATACGGTGCTGCTTTCCCCTGCCTGTGCCAGTTTTGATATGTTTGAGAATTATGGCCATCGGGGCCGGGTCTTTGCGGCGGCAGTACAAAGGGTGATTGACCAGTCAGGGCCTGTGGCATGCCAGGATGGTGGTACCTGATGGGGAAGAGGCGGGAACCCATACGGCTGCTGCTTACCGGTGGTGGGACCGGGGGACATCTTTTCCCGGCCATTGCCACAGCAGAGGCCATGTGCCGTCGTTTTCCAGATACCGAGATACTTTTTGTGGGAACGCGCCGGAAGATGGATAAGAGCAGCCTTGCCCATTATGGCTTCAGTACCAGGACCATCCATTGCCAGGGATTAAAGGGAAAGGGGGCCTTGGCTCTGCTTCAGGCCCTGGTTCTACTTCCGCTCTCCTTGGTGGAGGCCCTCTGGCATATCATCCGTTTTCATCCGCATCTAGTAGTGGGTGTCGGCGGCTATGTGACGGGACCGGTGGTGGTTGCAGCAAAAATTCTGGGACTTCCAACCGTGATTCATGAACAGAATTCGGTGCCGGGGTTAGCCAATAGAAAATTAGGTGGCCTGGCCACCAGGATCTGTCTTTCACTCCCCGGCAGTGAGGCCTTTTTCCCGGCAGGAAAAACGGTGTTGACCGGTAATCCTGTCCGTCGTCAGATCCTGGAACTGGCAGGGAAGTCTCAGGCTAAGGACGGCCCAGTGGCGCACGCTCCAGGGATGGCGGAAGAGCGACCGCCCAGGATAATCGGTGATAAGGTAACAATTCTGATCCTGGGGGGCAGCTTGGGAGCGCACCGGGTCAATGAACTGATGGTGGCTGCCTTGACCAATTATGGCAAGATCCTGCCAGCAGGGATAGAGGTTATCCATCAGACAGGCGCCGCGGATCAGGAAATGGTGCGGTTGGCCTATGAGCAGGCCGGAATCAAGGCCACGGTGGCAGCTTTTTTTACCGATATGGCAGAGATTTATGGTAAAAGTGATTTGCTGGTCTCAAGGGCTGGCGCCACCACCCTTGCCGAGTTGGCAGTTCTGGGAAAACCTGCGCTGCTGATCCCTTATCCCTTTGCCGCTGATGACCATCAATACAGGAATGGTCGCTATTATGCTGACAGTGGTGGGGCCGTGGTCTTAGTGGAGCGGGAACTGACGGGCAGGAAACTGGCAGAGGCCCTGGCTGCTCTTGTCAGCAATCTTGGACGGCTGCAGGAGATGGCCGAGGCCATGCACTCCATGGCACGGCCTGATGCCGCAGAAAGGATAGTCGATGTTTGTTTGGAACTGATAACCAACTGATAATTCATCATGTATAAGAAAACTAAACATATTCATTTTGTCGGCATCGGCGGTATCGGCATGAGCGGTATTGCTGAACTGTTATTGAACCTGAGATACAAGGTCTCAGGTTCTGATCTCTACAGTTCTGCCATTACTGCCAATCTGGCATCTCTTGGCGGAATGATTTATACCGGTCATCAGGGACAGTGGGTGAGTGGTGCCGATGTAGTGGTGACATCATCGGCCATTGCCGTGACTAATCCGGAGGTAGTGGCTGCACATGAAGCGGGTATTCCCGTGATCCAGCGGGCGGAGATGTTGGCCGAGTTGATGCGTCTGAAGAAATTTGGAATTGCCATTGCCGGCAGTCACGGCAAGACCTCCACTACCTCCATGGTCAGCTGGATGCTGACTCGGGCCGGACTTGATCCAACTATTGTTGTCGGCGGCAAGGTTGACAGCCTGGGCGGCAATGCCAAACTCGGGGAAGGCGAATTTCTGGTGGCTGAGGCCGATGAGAGTGATGGCTCCTTTCTCAAGCTCTCTCCCGTACTTGAGGTGATCACCAATATTGATCTGGAACATCTTGATTATTATCGTGACATTGACCATATTAAGTCGGTGTTCATGGAATTCATCGATAAGATCCCCTTTTATGGTGCGGTGATTCTTTGTCTTGATGATGCCAATATTACCGATCTTCTGCCTGAGATCAGAAAAAGAATGATCACCTATGGACTCACGGCTCAGGCTGATGTACATGCGGAGCAGTTGGAGGCGGCAGGGGGAAGGACCCGCTTTGTGGTCAAGAAGGGTGACACACAACTAGGTGAGATTCACCTTTCTCTGCCGGGCCGTCATAATGTTTATAATGCGTTGGCCGCAGTCTGTGTGGGGCTTGAATTGGAAATCTCTTTTGCAGTTATTGCCGGGGCGCTCGGCAGTTTCGAGGGGGTGCAGCGCCGGATGCAGTTGAAAGGGGAATCACATGGCATCACGATCATTGATGATTATGGCCATCATCCCACTGAGATCAGGGCAACCTTGTCTGCCATCAAAGAGGCCTGGCCGGAAAAACGGCTCGTGGTCCTGTTCCAGCCCCATCGTTATACACGGACCGAGGCCCTGTACAAGGACTTTCTGACGGCTTTTCATCAGGCGGATTTCTTGGTGATGACAGATATCTATGCCGCCAGTGAGACGCCGATTCCCGGGGTCAGCAGTGAGAATTTGTTGCTGGATATTAAGCAGCATGGGCAGCGTCACACCCAATTGATTCCGGCGGTGGAAGGGCTGGCTGAGGCGTTGTTGCCCCTGCTGGTTAAGGATGATCTGGTGCTGACCCTCGGTGCCGGCAATATTGTGAGGGCCGGGGAAGATCTGCTGGACCTGCTTGGAAAATCATAGATGGCTATGGATAGTGAACTGAAGAAGGAGCTGGCGTCGCTGGTAAGCAGCCCTGTACTATGGGATTGCCCATTGAAAGGTTATACCTCCTTTGCTATAGGTGGTCCTGCTGCAGCCTTGATTACGGTCGAGGAACTTGCAGAGCTTCAACGATTGCTTGTGTTTTTCAAGGAGCAGAAGATCGAGTGGCGTGTTATTGGTCGGGGAACCAACCTCTTGGTGAGTGATACCGGATTTGATGGGGTCGTTCTTGTTTTGGGCAAAGGATTTACTTCTATTAGCCGTAGAGATGGAGTAGAGAATGGCGGGGCTGTCATCCAGGTTGGAGCCGCATGCAGCCTTACCCGTCTTGTTGACTGGTGCGTGGATCAGTCGCTTTCAGGAGTCGAATTTGCGGCTGGAATTCCGGGGACGATTGGGGGCGCGGTGATCATGAACGCCGGGGCCTGGGGGCGTGAACTGGCTGAGGTTCTTGTTTCCGTCACTTGTGTCAGCTCATCAGGTCAAGTCTGTACTCTGCCGCGGGCAGATCTCGAATTTGGCTATAGATCCTGGCATGATCATTATCGTACAGAAAAGGATCGGGTGGTGGTAGGGGTTGAATTACACTGTGTGGTGGCGGATCAGGAACAGATACGAAACCTCTGTCAGTCGTATCGTGCAAAGCGCCGGATAAAGCAACCTAAGGGAGAGCCCAATGCCGGATCTTTTTTTAAGAATCCGAAAGGAGACGCTGCCGGCCGCCTTATAGAGGCCAGTGGTCTGAAGGGACTCAGGGTCGGCGGTGCTATGGTGTCACCCGTTCATGCTAATTTTCTGGTGAATAGTGGTGGGGCTACGGCCGCCGATGTTATAGGGTTGATGGAAAAAGTACGGGCCAAGGTCCAGGAGGACAGTGGAATTGTGCTTGAACCGGAAGTACATTTTCTCTGAATGTTTATTGACGTCTCGTGAAGGGCTTAAAAAACGTGCTGAATGCCTTGAAAAATATAGGTTCTCTCTTTCGTTTACCTAAGAAGAGGAACAGAAGTGTTCGTGGTGGCATTGCGGGCCGTGGGACTCAACCTGTGTTTACTTCCAGGTCTGCTGTTCAAGATCAGAAACGTGGCGGGATAGTCAGCAGGATACGATCACTGTTTAAGCGATCGGCCAGACGTAAGGATTTGAATCGGGTTCCCGTTATGGCAAAAAGGAGGACCCCGAGGGGGCTGATACCCGTATGCCTTCTGGTTTTTGTCGTATCCTTAGTCTTCCTGGCTTATTCACCCTTGGTGAATGCTGTGTCAGGCATGAACATTTTCAAGATTCAGGAAATTAGTATTAACGGTTGTCGGAAGACCTCTCCTGCCTTGATTCGTGAGCTTACCGGCATCAGGTACCAAGCCAGTCTGCTCAGACTTAATCCGGAACATATTGCGGCCATTCTCAGAGCGCACCCATGGATAGCGGCGGTAGAGGTTAAGCGTGACTGGCCCGATGTGGTTGTAGTCTCTATTAAGGAATATGCGGCTGAGGCCTTGATTGCTCAGGATGTCCCTGGTGGTAAGCAGTTTTTTTATTTGGATAAGAGCGGAGTTGTGTTTGCGCCGGTTGAGCCGGGCCAGGATATGGATCTCCCGGTTATAACCGGCCTCGAGGCAAAGGAAGATAACGGCCAGGGAAGGTCTAATGCCGTTCGAGACAGGGATAGCGGAAGTGGCGATGGCGGTCGATCGGAGATGATCAGTGAGGCATTGACCTTGCTCAAACTTGTCAGACAAAATAATCCTAATCTTCCCCTCCAGAATCTTTCTGAGATCCATGTTGACCGAGATGCGGGGATGACCATATATCTGGCGGATTACCCCTTTCCCATTTATTTTGGTTTCGGTGCTGTCAGAACGAAATATAGTCGTTTAAAAAGAGTGTTGGAGATTTTGTATAAAGAGACAGAGCAGGGAATGACCATTGCAGATGTTGCGTATATCCGTATGGATTATTTGGAGAATAAGGTGCTGGTGGCACACAGCGGATCGGGTTGAAAACTGATGAATGAAATAAATGAAATGAATGAGATAGAACCAGTAGTTGAGGTTGAGCAGGATTCTGAGAAACGGGCACCAGGTGAGGTCGTGGCTGGGCTCGATATTGGAACCACGAAGATATGCTGCGTCGTGGGTGAGGTCTTCGATGATGGGGTGGATATCATCGGTGTCGGTACTGCGCCCTCAGTGGGTTTGAAAAAAGGGATTGTGGTCAATATCGAGTCCACCGTCAAGTCTATACGGCAGGCCGTGGAGCAGGCGGAAGAGGCGGCCGGATGCGAACTGCATACTGTCTACGTTGGGATTGCCGGTAATCACATTAAAGGGTTCAACAGTCCCGGAATTCTGGCCATTAACGGTAGAGAGATCAAAGAGGCGGATGTTGAAGATGTGATTGTGGCGGCCAAGACCGTGAAGATCTCTGAAAACCAGCAGATTATCCATGTCCTGCCTCAGGAGTATATGGTGGATGATCATACTGGAATTCAGAATCCCCTGGGGATGACCGGGGTTCGTCTCGTTACCAATGTACACATTGTGACCGCTGACATGGCTGCCGTGCATAATCTTTATACCTGTTGTCGGAAAGCAGGCCTGGAGGTGTTGGATATGGTGCTGGAATCCATCGCCTCAGCCTATGCCGTGCTCAGTGCCGATGAGATGGAACTGGGGGTGGCCCTTGTTGATATCGGGGGTGGCACGACGGATCTGGCAGTTTTCTGTGACGGGACCATAAGGCACACCTGTGAAATAGGGCTTGGTGGACATAACCTGACCAACGATCTGTCGGTGGGATTAAGGACGCCACTCCAGGAGGCTGAGCGCTTAAAGGAGGATTACGGCAGTGCCATTGCCTCTATGATCAAACCGAATCACGTGGTTGACGTGCCGACTGTAGGCGATCGGGAACCACGTAAGGTGACCCAGAAGGTCCTGGTGGATATTTTGCAGGCCCGTATAGTGGAAATTCTGGAAATGGTTAACCAGGAACTTATTCACTCCGGGAAAAAAAATAAGATCCACGGCGGGGTAGTCATTACTGGTGGTACCGCTTTACTTGCCAATCTGGTGGATCTTGCCGAGCAGATATTTGATTTGCCGGTACGGATCGGCTATCCGGTGAAGATTGGAGGGCGTGTTGAAGAGGTTCATACCCCGCGCTGTACGACTGCTGTCGGTCTGGTCATGTATGGTCGTAAACATCGGGTGCAGAGAATAAGTGGTGACTCTTCAATGTTTGGACGTATGAAGATGTTGGTGAAAAAAATCATGTAATCTTGATGATTTTTGTTTATGCGAGTGTCAGCAGGTGCTATATTCTACTTGGTGATATTTTATTAACAGGCCTGCATGCAGGGGGCTTTGGCAAATCGTACTCAGGGGTGAGATTATGCCGTTTAGAATGGCGGAAACAGAAGGGGTTGCAGTGGTAAAGGTCATTGGTGTCGGCGGTGGCGGTGGGAATGCCATCAACACCATGGTCAACAATAAGCTGCAGGGTGTTGAGTTTATTGTGGCCAATACGGATAAGCAGGCCCTGAACCAGTCGCTGGCGGATATCTGTCTGCAGATTGGTCCCAGTATCACCAAAGGATTGGGGGCAGGTACTGATCCTGATATCGGCGCCCAGGCCGCTCATGAATCGCTCGAGGAGCTCAAGAAGGCTCTTAAAGGCAGTGACATGGTCTTTGTTGCGGCTGGGCTTGGCGGTGGCACCGGAACAGGTGCTGCCCCTGTTGTGGCTAAAGTGAGTAAAGAAATGGGTGCGCTTACTGTGGCAGTGGTGACCAAACCCTTTCATTTTGAAGGTAAGTCCCGCATGCGCAATGCTGAAGCAGGTTGGGAAGAACTGCGGAAATATGCAGATACGATCATTACCGTTCCCAATGATAGGCTTCTCTCGCTGATGCAGAAAAATACCAGGCTTGCCGACATGCTCGTCATGGCCGATCTTGTACTGTTGCAGGCAGTTAAGGGAATCACCGACCTGATCAATGTGCCGGGAATGATTAATGCTGATTTTGCAGATCTGCGCACAGTTATGCGGGAAGTGGGGCCTGCCATCATGGGATCCGGCGCTGCTGTTGGCGAAAACAGAGCCACCGAGGCGGCCAAACGGGCCATTGATAATCAACTCCTTGAAGATGTGGGGATAGATGGTGCCCGCGGCTTAATTATTAATGTCTCGGCAACACAAGAGAGTTTGACTCTGGCTGAATATATGGAGGTATCGGCTCTCATTCAAAGTAAGGTGGATGAGGATGCCAAAGTTGTTCTGGGAGTACTTTACGATGAAACCCTTGGTGATGAACTGCGGGTTACTGTTATCGCGACGGGAATAGGAAATGTGGTCAAGAAAAATGAGCCAATCACTTTGATGGATGAACCACGTAAGACAGTGAAGATTGCAGCCACTCAGGAGACCCCTGTTGCGCCGGCTCCCGCCAACCCGCGTCCAACTTTTGTCACTCCTCTACTGCAATCTAATTTTGAAGGTTTTGATAACCTCGGTGTTTCCTCATCCCGTAAAGAGGTGGGGCGCAGTCAGAAGGAATCTCGGCCTTGGAATGAGGATTATCTGGAGACTCCAACGTATCTTCGGAAAAAGGCAAATTGAGGAGACAGGTGACGGGACGATTGCAGGAGACAGGTGACAAAGGAGAGGTAACAGGTTGCAGGAAATTCGAAATTTATCCTGTTCCCGTCAGTCTGTACCCTATTCCCTGATATGGATCGTCGCTCACTACTTGATCTGGAAAGAGGGAGCTATTTAAAGAAATGGACAGGGCAGTTGCCAATTGCCCTGATTTACCCCAATTCTTATTCTGTCGGCATGTCCAGCCTGGGGTTTCAACTGGTTTATGCCCTGCTGGGGGAAATGGAAGGGATTGTCTGTGAACGTTTTTTCTTTTCCGGAACAGATGACCCTCTGCGATCGCTGGAGTCTGGCCGTACCCTTGATAACTTCCCCCTGGTTTTTTTCTCTATCAGTTTTGAACATGATTATCTGAATCTTGTCCGGCTTCTTCTTGCCGGATCTCTCCCGCCTTTTGCTGAAAATCGGGAAGATAAAGTTTGTGCTTCACAGCCACTGGTCGTTTGTGGAGGTGTCGCCACCTTTATGAATCCCGAGCCTCTGGCCCCCTTTATTGACCTTTTTGTCCTTGGCGAGGCAGAGCCAGTGCTGGCTTCCCTGGTCTCTTTCCTCGCTGTTCATATGAAAGAGGAAAGACGTTCTGACCTGTTAAAAGAGATCAGCCTTGGGTTCCCTGGCTGTTATGCTCCTGCTCTTTATACCCCGCAATATACTCAGGACGGTTCATTTGTTGGACATACTCCTGCATCTGGATTGCCACAGCGTATTCAAAAGGTGACGACCCTGACCTGTGACCAGGCGGCGCACTCTCAGCTTTTGACGCCTAATGCTGAGTTTTCTGATCTCTATCTCACTGAGCTTGGCCGGGGTTGTTCAAGGGGGTGTCGATTCTGTGCTGCCGGTTTTATCTATCGGCCGCCTCGACTGTGGGATGTCGAAGCCGTACTGAGTGGTCTCGCTGAGCGTCCCAATTCGATAAATCGTATTGGACTGTTGGGGATGGAGATGGCTGATCATGATTCCTTGACTATCCTTTCCCGTTACCTCCTCGACAGTGGCTGTTCGCTTGCATTTTCATCTCTTCGTGCTGATAGAATATCCGGGCCATTATTGAGTCTTCTTGAAAAAAGCCAGCTCAAGAGTGTGGCAATTGCGCCCGATGGGGCTTCAGAGCGTTTACGCCGGGTGATCAATAAGGGCTTGACTGCTGATGACTTGCTGGCGGCGGCGGAATCTCTGGCCCGTGCTGGTCTTTATAAATTGAAGATGTATCTGATGGTTGGTCTGCCCACGGAGACCCTGGAAGATATCGAGGAGATGCTGGTGCTTATTCGCAGGATCAAGGATCGAATCCAACCCATAGGACGGGAGCGCGGGCGGCTTTGTGAAATTACCCTTTCTGTCAACAGCTTCACCCCCAAGCCATGTACTCCGTTTCAGTTTCATCCCTTTGGGGTGAGTGAGCGACTGGCGCCAGGAGAAACACGTGAGGGGGCAGATGCTGTGGGGACTTTGAAGGCAAAGATCAAATTTTTACAAAGGGGATTGAAGAATGAAGCTAATGTTCGTATGACCTGTGATAAGCCGGAAAATGTCCTTTTTCAGGCGGTACTGGCGCGGGGTGATCGCAGGCTGGCCCCGGTTTTGTTTGATATGGCAGCAGAGGGGCTCTCATGGAAACAGGCAATGCGCAAGAATCATCTGCAGGCTGAACAGTTTGCCATACGTGGATATGGGTGTGATGAACCTTTACCCTGGAGTATCGTTGATCACGGGATTAAACAGCAATATCTATGGGATGAATACATGAAGGCCTTTGCCGAAAAAGCCACCAACGCCTGCGATACCAGAGTTTGCAGGCGTTGTGGAGTGTGTGATGATTGATACTGTTCAACACTTGATTGTTACCGGAGTTCTGCTGGTTTCTCTTTGTTGTGTGGCTGAATCATCTGATGTTTTATGGTGGAAACATCATGGTTGAGCAAGAGAGATCCCCTGAGAAGATGATCTCGCTGGCAGTGGAAAAAAACCTGCGGAGGGAGGAAGTGCAGGCTGGATTACGTCCTTTTCAGCTGGTCAAGTATTTTTCCTTTACCAGCCTTGGGGTCATTCTCGTTTTTACTCTGATTCTCTCCTGGGTTATTTCCAATCATGCCCGGAAGATCATGCTTGAGCAGAGTGAGGACTATTCGCTGCTGTTGGCGGAAAATCTGAATCAACAGGTTTTTCGTAGTTTTGTCCTGCCGACTGTTGTTCGTTTCGGTAAAATAGCCCTCAGTCATCCTGATCAGTTTGAGATGCTGGATCGTATCGTTAAAAATGCCACTCAGGGGCTTAAAACTAAATCAGTTACCATCTATGACTCCAGTATCAATATTATTTCCTATTCGACCCGTCCCGAGCTTGTAGGCAAGAAAGATGCGGGAGGTGTTGAATATCAGAAGGCCTTGAAAAACAGCCCCATTTCTCAGATTGTCTTCAGTGGTTCCCTCTTGAGTCTGATCCCTGGGGCACCATCGGTTCAATGTCAGCTCAAGACATACATCCCCTTTCGTCAGGTCAGCAGCAGCGGGGCTGCCAGTCCTCAGATCATGGGGGTTATAGAGATTACACAGGATCTATCCAAGGAGTATGGTGCCATAATCGAATTGCAGGGGCGGATTATTCTGGTCTCCAGCATTATTATGGCGGTATTGTTTCTTGTCCTTCGTACCATTGTCAGTCGTGGCGACCGTTTCATGGAGATTCGGGCCACGGAACGTCTTCGTCTGGAAGAAAAATTGAACCAGTCAGAACGGCTTGCCCATCTTGGAACTATGGTGGCCACCGTGTCCCATGAGATCAAAAGTCCGTTGGGTATTATCAGAAGTACTGCTGAACTTCTGGAAAAGAGAATTAAAAAGGTGGCTCCAGGGAATGAGCAATTGGCCCAAATTATTGTGGATGAGACCACACGGCTGAATAATATTGTCATGGAATTTCTTGATTTTGCCAGACCCCAGGAACCCAAGCTTTCAAGGGTTGATGTCAACACCGTTGTTCGCAAGGCCTTGCAGTTTGTTGAGCCCAATGCGCGCGAAAAAAATATCGAGTTACGGGCAGAGCTTGAACCTGATCTGCCCCCAATTGACCTGGATCAGGAGATGTTCTATCGGGCTCTGCTGAATATCCTGGTGAATGGCCTGCAGGCCATGGATGATCAAGGGGTCTTGCAGGTTTCCACCACAGGAGAAGCTGCCGGTTCGGCGACGTCCAAGGATGGCCAAATGATACGGGAGCCGGAGTCGACGGGAGTCGTGAAGATTATAGTTCGTGATAACGGCAAGGGAATGTCTGCTGAAAAGGCGGAGCAGATCTTCAAACCCTTTTTTACCGATAAAAATCGAGGAACAGGTCTCGGGCTTGCCATAAGCCGGAGTATTATTGAGCATCATCATGGAACCATTGGGGTTGAGAGCAAAGAGGGAGAAGGGACAACTTTTACCATTGTTTTACCCGGAGTTTGACTATTGATGCATGTATTAATGGATATTGGACACTATTTTCCTCTACATCTCCGCGCCTCTGCTGTCCCGGAGAATGTGCATGGACTGCTTTTATAATTGGGTGTTTTTATTAACTAGGTATGAATATGGAGAAACAGTATGAGTGAAAAAAATGGTGTGAAAATTGTCATTATTGGAGGGGTGGCAGCAGGCCCCAAGGCTGCATGTCGGGTCAAGCGTTTGATGCAGGACGCACAGGTGACTATTATTGATGAGGACAGTCTCATCTCCTATGGCGGCTGCGGCATCCCCTATTATGTCTCTGGCGACGTGTCTGATGAGTCAGAACTGCGTTCGACCAGTTTTCATATGGTACGGAACGAGAATTTCTTCAAGGCGGCCAAAGGGGTGGATGCCCTGACCCGTACTCGTGCCTTGTCTATTGATCGCAAAAATAAGCTTGTGCACGTTGAACATGTGGAGACAGGGGCGCAACAGAGTATCGCTTATGATAAACTGATGTTAGCGACCGGCAGCCGTCCTTTTGTGTTACCTATTCCTGGTGTGGAGCTTGATGGCGTTTTCACCATCAGCAATCTGCATAAGGCCATTGAGATCAAGAAGAGAATTGCCGGCGGCAAGGTGTCGCGTGCCGTAGTCATTGGCGGTGGTGCCATCGGCGTTGAGATGGCAGAGGCCCTGACTGATCTGTGGGGGGTGGAGACTACGTTGGTTGAGTTCATGCCTCAACTCCTGCCCCGTATCGTTGATTTTCCCATGGCGGCCATGCTGGCCAGCCACTTGCGTGACAAAGGGGTGGCGGTTCATCTGGGCGAGGGGGCTTCCGAGATTGTGGGAGAGGAGGGCAAGGTGACAGCTGTCCGCACTTCTGCCCGTACCATAGAGGCCGATCTGGTGATCATGGCCGCAGGTGTCCGTCCCAGATCAGAACTGGCACGTGATTCCGGCCTTCAGATCTCGCCCATGGGCGCGATTGTAGTCAATGAACGGATGCAGACTTCGGATCCCTTTATCTATGCTGCCGGAGATTGCATTGAGGTCCGTCATCTGGTCTCCGGGAAGAAATTTTACGCACCTCTTGGTTCCCTTGCCAATAAGGAAGGAAGGGTTGTTGGCGATAACATGGCAGGCATTCCCTCTGTCTTCAAGGGGGCGGTGGGCAGTTTTATCATGAAGGCCTTTGACGTCTGTATCGGTGCCACCGGCTTGAGTCTTGATGTGGCCCTGGCTGAGGGATATGATGCGGATGTGGCCCTGACTGCTCCTTCCGACCGGGCTCATTTCTTTCCTACTGTGGATAACGTGGTCTTCCAGATGGTGTTTGACCGGCGGTCACGGCGGGTCCTGGGACTCCAGGGGTTCGGGCCCATGGGTGATGGCATCTCGGCGCGCATTGACGCGGCAGCAGCCCTTGTCGGTACGGAAGCCACTATTGACGATTTCGGGACCCTGGAAATGGCCTATGCGCCACCTTTCTCTGCGGCAATTGATTCCATCAATGCTGCGGCCTATGTGGCTGATAACATCTGTGATGGCCGTCTGCGGAAGATTCCCGTGATTTCTTTTCTGCAGTGGATGGAGGACTTCAGTACGCAACCGGACTGGATTGCTCTTGATATCAGGCACCTGAAAGAAACGGGACCCTTTGTTGAGAAATTTGGATCGGAACGATGGTTGGCAATCCCCTATAATGAAGTGCGGGCCAGATACCGTGAGCTACCCACTGATAAGACCATGGTTATCCTCTGTGATGCCGGAACCCGTTCCTTTGAGATCCAGAGCTTTTTAGACAGTGTTGATCTGCGAAATAGTCAGGTCTTGAGTGGTGGCTTTAATGTAGTGCGGAGGATTGGGGTCGACTGGTATCCCGAATAAGGTTTTTTTTTATGATGTATGATGTGTGAAATCCGGTGGAAGTGGTGAGCAGTGATGAGAAATCATCCCTGCTCGCATTTATTAAGGCCGCCGAAAACTTTATTCCTAAACCGGAGACAGGCTGGAGGATAGTTTTATTCTGGTTTTATGGACAAGTCTTGTCCTCTTGTGATATATACATCTTTCTACATGTTTGTTGACGAGAAGTTTAATTCCACGATGAAATGGTTTGTCGGGCAGTATCGTTTCAGTTTTTGTGTAACTGTAAGATATCCATTATTAACCAATAATATTTGGCAGGATGTGAGATGACGGATTTAAATCCCCAGCATATGATTGAAGAGATACAGGACAATATAAAAACCGGCGATGCCATGAAAACGCAGCTGGTCCTTTCCCATCTGGGAGATGTCGATAAAAAAACCCAGAATCGTTTGATCTATGAACTGACTCGCGGTGAAGTGTCGTTCTGTATCCCTCAGCTTCTCTATCTCTTGACGGATTATCCCGAGCTGGCGGCTGAGCTGCCGATTATCAAAGAGACGCTGATTTCACAACTCCTGGCCTATCCTGAGTTGTTGAGTGACTTTTTGATAAATCCCAAGATCAAAGGGAAACAGTATCTGATTCAGATTGCGGGCGAGCTTCGCTCCGATGATACAACAGATGCCCTGATGCAGCTGGTAGCAGGATCCCAGGATGAGGCGGAGATCAAGCTGATTCTTGAGACCCTAGGTTTGATAGGTGATCCTGAGGCAATTAACCTGCTCACTGATTATCTCTATGCCGCCAATCGAGAGCTGATCATTGCCGCAGTTCAGGCACTTGGTCAGGTTGGGACGCCGACGGCTATGCACAGGCTGGCCGAGCGGATGGGGACAGATAATGAACTTGATTTTATGATTCTCTCCATCTTTGCCGATGTTCAGGATCAGGTCTCGTTGGAGAAGTTGAATGAAACCCTGCGCTCCCATTATGCCCACATGCGTACCTATGCGAAACAGGAGATTGTACGCATCGGGGCGAAGGCTGTTCCCAACCTCATAGAGAACTTGTTACATGAAGATCCTGACTTTCAGATTCATACCCTGAATGTCTTGGGTGATATCGGAGATGAATCGGCAATTATGCCGATCAGAAAACTACTGGGACGAGACCCCAAGAGTGCCAATGTGCGTTTTGCGGCCTATGAGACGCTGGCCCTTCTGCCTCTGCGCAAGGGGGCTTACACCTTGACCGCAGGCTTGACGGATAAGGAAGATCATGTCTGTATCGCAGCTGCCAGGGCCATAGAGCGTAATTATTCTGATATTCTGGTGGCTGGTATTAAAAATCTGTTGATGGAAAAAGATGATGATGCTCACCATATCACCAAGATTATCGTCAACGGCCAAGTTGACAAGATTTTCATGAGTCTTGCCGATGAACCTTATTTTCAGGAAATGGCCATGATCTATCTGCCCCATGCCCATAAGGATATTCGTCAACATTATCATGATTTGTTGAAGAATGCCGGCATGGATGATTTTGCCAGAAAACTGGTTGGTAGTGAAGATGTATCGGTTAAACTGAAAGTGGTGGCTGTGGATGACTCACGGATGATTCTTAATATCTATAAGGCTACCCTGCATGAACTTGGGTATGATCCCGTCTTGTTCGAGTTTCCGGCATCGGCCCTTGAGTGGCTGGCGAAAGAGAAACCCGCTATGGTCTTGACGGATCTGAATATGCCGGAGATAACCGGGGTAGGTCTGACGGAAAAGATACGGGAAAAATATTCTGCCACAGAATTGCCGGTGATTATGGTTACCACCCAGAATGAGGTTCAGGATAATAAGGCAGCGATGGCCGCCGGGGTGAACAAGATTATTCAGAAACCGTTTAATGCGGCATCATTGAAAGCAGCGATGGCCGAGTTTATCTGAGTGTTGAAAGCTGGTCCAGCAGTTCAGGAAGTTTGTGAAAGTATCGGCCCACATCCTCGGGTCTGTGGGCATCTGATCCGGCAATCAGAGGGATTTTTCTGTTTATGGCCATCTGGATAATAGTTGGGTCTGGAAAAGGTGTTCCGCGGATAGCAAATCCTGAGGTGTTTATCTCAAGGGCCATATTCTGTTCCTTGACAGTGTCAAGCAGTTCCTCGATCTGTTGCCAGTGGCCTTGCGTGAGTTGAAGACCGGGTTGAAAACGGAGGGCGGCGTCCAAGTGACAGAGTACAGTACCGGGAAGGACGCGTACTGCTTCCATGAGGGTATCGAAGTAGTTGTTCAGAATACTCTCACAGCCCGTTTCGGCAATGGCCAGGATGTTTTTTGCCTTTCTGCTGACCAGGTTCAAGTCAAAAGATTGACCGGGAACAGGCATAAAGTGGTAGGAAATTCCTATTTGATCCCAAGATCGTCTTCCCAGCCGATCCTGAAGTTCTGGTAACTGCGCGGCATTATACCCAACCTCTACGCCGAGGCCGATGTTCAGTTGGTCGCCATACTTCTCCTGTAGCTTCTCTCCCTCCTCGAAGTAGTCATCAAAATCCTTGTCAGTCAACCAGGTCGTTTCAAAGTAGTTTACAGCGGTTGCTTCCATATGTTCAAGAAAGACAATATGATCGAGACCTTTTTCGATTGCTGACAGCACGTACTCCTCCATGCTGCCGGTGGCATGATGGCAGTATCGGGTGTGCATGTGACCATCGAAATGGAGATTGATCAAGGAGTGGTTTGACATCAGGAGGGGTTGAAGGAGTACTCAGGCCGTCGTAACCATGAACATGGTCTAGGGCATGGTTAGAACGCAATAAGGGTCGTTATAAAATTCGTATACCAAATCATAGTATTTCTTAACGGCCAACGCGGCCCCTAAGCATTTCCCTTGGGGAAAAAATGGACAATACCATCAATTTCTGAGGTGTCACAAACATGGCCAATATCCAGTTCCAGATCAAGGAATTCACCGATGCCGCCAATGTTGAGGGATAGGGCTGGGCCATCGGGTAGATGGTAGATCAGGGTTTGAACCTTCGCATAATTGATGGGCCGGCTAAAAATCTTCATTGAATATACCTTTGTTGCTAAATTACGGTGATGGATTCTTTAATGTTAGTGAAACAGTTCAACTACAAGCGACTATAAGGATTTTTATAGTAAACTGCAAGGGGTATGAGAAGAGCGTGCCATTTGGCCATTCATGTCCTGCAAAAAAGAGAAAATGGAAGGGCAGTTGCAATGGGTGCAGAAGTCATTGGATTGACTGGTATGAAATAGGTTTGACAGTGAAAGAGTATATGTTTACTATACTAGGTTCTGTAGAGGAACTTTCTCCGCCCTTTCATGGCGCGGTAATTACTATTTGATATAAGGTGATAATATGACTGATCAAAATATGTCTGCCAAAGAGAATATTCTCTTTGGCAAAGCAACAAATCCATCCAATATCCTTCCCCGCAAACTGACTCTGGACAGTAAAATCAAGTTTCGCTGTCATCCCGGCGTGAAATGTTTTACCGCCTGTTGTGGTGGAATCAAGATCATCCTGACTCCTTATGATATTCTCCAGTTGAAAAAACGGCTGAATATGGCAGCCCATGAGTTTCTGCATCAGTATGCGACCCCTGTCTATCTTGAGCAGACCGATATGCCCGGTGTGGCCATCAAGCTGCGTGAAGATGACCAGAAATGTCCTTTTGTGACGCCGGAGGGATGTACTGTCTATAGTGATCGTCCTTCTGCTTGTCGTTATTATCCTGTGGGTATGGCCGATTTTCATGAGGGTGGTGATAATAAGAGCAAGGATGGTGATCAGAACGATGAAGAGAAATTTTTCTTTATCGTCAAAGAAGAACACTGCAAGGGCTTTGAAGAAGATAAAGAGTGGACTGTCCGTGAGTGGCGTGCAGACCAGGGCGTTGATGTGCGTGACGAGATGAACAAGGAGTGGTTGCGTCTGGTCATGCGGCGTAAGTCATTCGGCCATCAGGCCACCCTCTCGGAGCAGGCCAAACGCATGTTCTTCATGGCTTCAACCGATCTTGACCATTTCCGTACATTTGTCTTTGAAAGCTCATTTCTTGATACCTTTATTGTTGATGATGAGACAGTTGCCAAGATTAAGGAAGATGATGTAGAGCTCATGCTCTTCTCTTTCAAGTATCTGGCCGCAACCCTGTTTGGTGCCCAGGGCTTGAAGATACGAGAGGAGAAGATCCAGGCCAAGGTTGGGGAGATTAAACAGCGGCAGGATGAATCCGTTCTTGAGTCGATTCAGGACTATGAGAGGGTCAAGCAGCAGCGAGAGATGGAAGGAAAGAGCTGAGTGTAGTCTGCTCAAGATCGTTTGTAAGTGTGTTTAGCTGAGCAGGGTGGGTGGTTGTGATCGGTTTTTGATTTAAGGCGCAAGTCCTGTTAAAAACTTGAAAATAAAAAAAGGGTGATTCGGAAAGTAATTTCCGAATCACCCTTTTTTATTTTGAGCTTGAGCCTGTCCCTTGAGGAACAGGCTCAAGAAGTTGGTAACGTTTATTTTTCTGGTTCAAGAGACGCTGCCCGTGCTACCAGGAATTTCCAGGATTTGGTCACATCTTTCTGGGACAAGTCCATGAGCTCTTGGGCATGGGCAGGATTCATCATCTTGAGCATACGATAGCGGTTTTCAGCCATGGCGTATTCCTCAAAGGTGATGGTTGGTTCCTTGGAGTCGATGGTCAGCGGATTCTTGCCCGCAGCCTCCAACTCAGGGTTGAAGCGGTACAATGGCCAGTGACCGCATTCAACCGCTTTCTTCTGCTGATCCAGCCCCTTGGTCATGTTGATGCCATGGTTGATGCAGTGGGCATAGGCGATGATGAGTGACGGACCATCATAGGCTTCGGCCTCGGCAATGGCCTTGGCAACCTGAATGGGATTACCGCCCATGCTCACCTTGGCAATATAGACATTGCCATAGGTGGAGAATATCATGCCGATATCCTTCTTCGGCATCTTCTTGCCGCTGGCCGCAAACTGGGCGGTCGCCGCACGTGGAGTAGATTTTGACATCTGGCCGCCAGTGTTGGAGTAGACCTCGGTATCCATGATCATGACGTTCACATTCTCGCCGGAGGCAAGGACGTGATCAAGACCGCCGTAGCCAATGTCATAGGCCCAGCCATCACCACCAAAGATCCAAACCGATTTTTTCACCAGGTAGTCAGCCACTCCCAGAAGGCGTTTGGCAATGACATCCTTGCTGCCGGCAAGCTTGCTCTTTAACTGGGCCACACGCTCCCGTTGCTGCTCAATGGCGGACTGGGACTTCTGGTCGGCGTTTACAATCTCATCGGCCATCTTCTTGGTGATCATTTTTGCGGCAACAGCCTGATTTAGCAGCTCGATTGCCTGGGCGCCAAGCTTGTTCACCGAGGCGCGCATGCCCAGACCAAATTCGGCATTATCCTCAAAGAGGGAGTTGGCCCAGGCAGGTCCACGTCCGTCTGCGCGTTTACAGTATGGGGTGGTAGGCAGGTTCCCGCCGTAAATGGAGGAACAGCCGGTGGCATTGGCAACGAGCATCCGGTCGCCGAACATCTGGGTGACCAGCTTGATATAGGGGGTCTCGCCGCATCCGGCACAGGCGCCCGAGAACTCAAAGAGCGGACGACATAACTGACTGCCCTTGATGGTGGCGGGATCAATCTCCGCTGCATTGACCTCGGGCAGAGTGAGGAAGTATTCTACATTCTTGGCCTCGGTCTTGCGGATCTCATCTGTGTTGGGAGTCATCTGCAGGGCTTTGGTCTTGGCCGGGCAGACAGAAACGCACTGAGTGCAGGCACAGCAGTCTTCGGTGAAGACCTGGACAACAAATTTCTTGCCAGTGAACTGTTTGCCCACGGCGTCGGCAGATTTAAACGCCTTAGGTGCTTTTTTCAGGTCAGAGGCGACCTTCATCCGGATGGCGGCATGGGGGCAGACGAGAGAGCATCGGCCACACTGGATACAGTTTTCAGGGATCCATTCAGGGACATGAACCCCGATATTCCGTTTCTCGTACTGAGTGGTTCCGGTGGGCCAGGTACCATCGTCCGGCATCTGGGAAACCTTTACCTCGTCGCCCCGGCCTTCAATCATGATGGCGGTTACTTCCTTGACAAAGTCAGGCGCGTGCTCGGGAACAGTTGGCGGTACCTCATGGCCGCTGGTGGATTTACCCAGCTTCACCTCCACGATATTTTTCATGGCGGCATCGACTGCGCTGTAATTCATCTCCACGACCTTGTCGCCTTTTTTGCCGTAGGTCTTTTTGATCGCGTTCTTGATGGCGGTGACGGCCTCATGCTCGGGGATGATGCCGGAGATCAGGAAAAAGGCGGTCTGCATGATCATGTTGATGCGGGCGCCCAAGCCCAAGGTCAGACCGAGGGAGATGGCGTCAATGATGTAGAATTTGGCCTTTTTCTGGATCAGGGCCTTCTGTACCTTGTTCGGCAGTTTTCCCCAGATCTCTTTGGCGTTGAAATGAGTGGTCAGGAGGAAGGTGCCGCCTTCTTCCAGATTGCGAAGCATGTCATACTGGTCGAGAAAGTTTTCGTTGTGGCAGGCGATGAAATTGGCCTTGTTGATGAGGTAGGGCGCAACAATCGGATTCTTGCCGAAACGGAGATGGGAGGTGGTGATCGACCCTGATTTCTTGGAATCGTAGACAAAATAACCCTGGGCTGAGTTATCGGTTTCGGTGCCGATGATCTTGATGCTGTTCTTGTTAGCGCCTACGGTTCCATCGGAACCAAGACCGTAAAACAGGGCGCGGACAACGTCCTTGCCCTCAATGCTGAAGCTCTTGTCGTAGCTCAGACTTGAGCCGGTTACGTCATCGTTGGGCCCAACGCAGAAGTGGTTCTTGGGGGCCATGGAGGCCATATTTTCAAAAATCGCCTTGACCATAGCCGGGGTAAATTCGGCGGAACCAAGACCATAGCGACCGGAGAGGACCAAGGGCTGGTAGGCGGCGATATTGTTCTCGGTGGCCTCACCGACTGCGGCGCGGACATCAAGGTAGAGTGGCTCGCCAGCGGATCCGGGTTCCTTGGTACGGTCCATGACCGTGATGCGCTCAACCGTAGGAGGGAGGGCGTTGACCATGGCCTTGCAGTCAAAAGGACGATACAAGCGGACAATAACCATACCAACTCTCTTGTCCTGGGCTATCAGGTGGTCGATGGTGGCGGATACTGTCTCACAGCCGGAGGCCATCATCACAATGACATCTTCGGCATCAGGATCTCCATAATAATCAAAGAGGTGATACTGGCGGCCGGTGATGGTGGCGAACTTGTCCATGGTGTCTTGAACGATACCGGGCAGGGCATTGTAATATTTATTGACAGTCTCGCGGCCGGTAAAATAGACGTCTGGGTTCTGGGCGGTGCCGCGGATGGTGGGGCGGTCAGGAGTCAGGGCGCGCTGACGGTGGGCAACGATCAGATCTTCATCGATCATGGCGGCCATATCTTCACGGGTCAACTCTTCAATCTTCTGGATCTCGTGCGAGGTACGGAAACCATCAAAGAAATGGACAAAAGGGATCCGGGAGGCGAGCGCTGTCTGAGTGACAATCAGGGCCATATCCATACATTCCTGGACGTTCTGGGAAGCAAGTATTCCCCAGCCGGTCTGGCGAATAGCGTTGATGTCTCCATGGTCACCGAAGATAGAGAGTCCCTGGCAGGCAATCGAACGGGCGGTCACATGAAAGACGGTGGGAGTGAGCTCGCCTGCTATCTTATACATGTTGGGGATCATTAACAACAGTCCCTGGGACGCGGTAAAGGTGGTGCAGAGGGCGCCTGTAGCCAGAGAGCCATGCAGGGAACCGGCAACACCTGCCTCGGACTGCATCTGGGTGACAACAGGGATGGAATTCCAGATGTTCTCCTGCAGACCTGCTGATTTGGTGTCTGCCTCAGCCGCCATCGGTGTGGATGGGGTGATGGGGTAGATGGTGATGACTTCGCTGGTGGCATAGGCAACATGGGTACAGGCCTGATTACCGTCGATGGTGACCATTTTTCGTGACATGAAGCGACTCTCCTTTATTGCTGTGATTAGAAAATGTTTTCTGTTTATTTATAAACTTGTTAATTATTTTTTGGGCAGATCGCTCAGGTCATCAATACTCTGGCTCACGATTTTATATCCGCTCATTGCCGTGATCTCGCTGGCAAGGGCATCGATACCCTGTTCGGGAAGGATGCGCACGGAAACTCGTTTAAAGCCGGATGGCGCATCGTCAAAAGAGGTGAGAATAGAGAGGACGCGGGCGTTGTGCTGGCGCAGGATGTCAATCAGTTTTGAGACGGAACCTCCTGTGTCAGACATATCAATGACGAATTGATAGGCACCGTCCTGGATTCCAGTGGCGTGGATGAATCCTCGGAGAACATCGGACTCTGAGAGCAGACCTACCAGCTGGTCGTTATTGTCAACGACCAGCAGGCCTGAGATTTTCTCGCGCAGCATGACCAAGGCCGCCTTCTCTAGAGTGTCATCTTTTTTCAGGCAGATGGGGCTGCCGGTCATGACATCTTTGACCTTCATCTCAGAGAGCAGGTAGTACATCTCGTGGATATCCATGTCGGCCTTGCTGGATGGTGATGCATCTTTCAGGTCGCGGTCGGTGATGATGCCGGCGAGTTTGCCATGGGACAGGACTGGCAGTCGTCTGATATTGTTCTCTTTCATGGTTCGGGTGGCCCGCATCACCGAGGTGTTGGCGTCCACAGTAAGAATCGTGGTTGCCATCCAGTCTTTTATTAACATAAATGCCTCCTTTGAACTGCGTAAATGGTTGCGCAAATCATAGAAAATGGAATAATGGATGTCATTGTGGATGAGCGTGCCTGACGGCAAGGGGGATGGAGACAAGCGTCAAGGCTGAAAAATATAGGATGCTTCTTTTTTTTTTTTTAATCTTTCTTTTCGCTAATGCCTGTATTGTTCTTAAAATTTTATCTTTGGAATATATACTATCTAAGGTAAAATTTTTACACTCTTTGAATCGTCAAGCCATCCTGCTCAACGAAATTATACTTTTTCAAAGTACCCTATAATATCTGAAATTAAACTTAATAAACACAATTTGCGACTATAAAGTATTTTAAATATTGATGCAAGATATGAATGAAATTGATATATGCCGATTATGAATATTTTTTCCGTTTGTAATCTGGAAGAATTGCTCATGTTTTTGGCCGACCAGGAGCAGTTTGTTTTTCTGGATACGGTCAAACCTGACGCTGAAAATAGGACCTCACTTCTTTTCCTGAATCCGGTCAGCCGTCTGCAATGCCGCAGTGGTGATGATTTCCGCTTGTTTCTGGCCCGGATTGAGTCGGCACTGGCCGCTGGTCATTATGTGGCCGGCTGGTTCAGCTATGAGTTTGGCTATCTCCTGGAAGAAAATTTGCAAGGCTTGCTTTGCCGGTCAGGTGATGCCTCGCTCCTGCTGGCCGATATCGGGTTTTTTGCTGAACCATACTTCTTCGATCACCTCTCAGGCAATACCACATTTCCTGGTGTGAACCAGGTGAAAAATGGGCGGGCCACGGATGTGCGTGAGCCTCTGGTTCCCTGTCATGTCAAAAATATCCGTCCCAGTCAGGATCGGGACACCTATCTCCAGGCCATCCATGCTATTCAGCGATATATCCGGGCAGGTGATACTTATCAGGTCAATTATACCCTGAAGCTGTTTTTTGATTTTTTGGGGACTCCTGAGGCCCTCTATAAAATACTCAGGCGGAATCAATCTGTGGCCTACGGGGCCTATCTTCGTTTGGGAGAGTCCCGGCTGCTCTCCTTCTCCCCGGAACTCTTTTTCAGGAAAGACGCGGACAGGATAATGGTGCGGCCGATGAAAGGTACCATGCACAGGGGGCGCTTTCCCGATGAGGATAATGAACAGGCACAGCGTTTACGAAATGATGTGAAGAATCGCAGTGAAAACGTGATGATCGTTGATCTCCTGCGCAACGATCTGGGGCGACTTATGCATGATCTGGGAGATGTTCCGGTGCGCACCTCTTCGCTCTTTGATGTGGAGCGCTATGAGACGCTGCTCCAGATGACCTCCACGGTTATCGCCGATGGCGGCCGGGATTGCCTTGCCTCCCTGACCCTTGTGCAACTCTTTCAGGCCCTCTTCCCTTGTGGCTCTGTGACTGGTGCCCCCAAGATCCGGACCATGGAGATTATTTCGGAGCTCGAGACTGAGCGCCGCGGGGTTTATACCGGGGCCATCGGCTATCTGGCACCCTCAGGGGAAGCGCTCTTTAATGTGCCGATTCGTACCGTCTCACTGCGTGGTACGCAAGGTGAAATGGGCATTGGTTCTGGGATTGTTGCTGACTCGGTTCCTGAACAGGAGTGGCAGGAATGCCTGCTTAAGGGTAAATTCCTGACCAGTTCTACCCCCGAATTTAAGCTCATCGAGACCCTGCTGTGGGAACCGGGGGTTGGGTATTGGCTTCTGTCCGACCACCTGGAGCGTCTTCGTGCCTCCTCTGACTATTTTCTTTTTAGTTTTTCTCTGTCTTCGATTGAACAGCAATTGAACAGAAAAAGTCGTTTGTTTACCACCATTCCCATGCGTGTTCGTCTGGCCTTGGCCAAGGATGGAGTCGTTGCGATCACTTCTCAACCCTGTTCACTTCCTCTTGCTCGCCGCCTCCCGCTCCATTCGGATTTACGGGCTGCTGATTTGCCGTTGATCGAGATATCCCAGGTGCGGACAGACTCATCTTTACCCTGGTATTTTCATAAAACAACCAGGCGCGAGGTGTATGACCGTGAGTTACAACGGGCCAGAGAGAATGGACTGTTGGATTGTTGTTTTTTGAATGAACGGGGGGAACTTACCGAGGGGTGTATCACCAATATTATTTTATTCCGCAAGGGTGAATACGTAACCCCGTCCTTGCATTGTGGTGTACTGGCAGGTATTATGAGAAAATCTCTGCTTGCAAATGCAAAAAGTTCCCTGCGGGAAGAGGTGCTGACCCTTGATGATCTCCAACATGCGGATGCCGTTTTCCTCTGTAATTCGGTGCGGGGGGTTGTGCAGGTGACAGAAAAGAGGGACTTTGAAATATAAATTAATTTAATGGGGTAAATGGGGAAAAGGATGAACTGGAAGAATTGGTCGATTGGAATAAAGATTGGTGTGGCCTTGGGTGTTGTCTTGCTGCTTATGGTAGGAATTAGTGGCGTCGGTTTGCTCAAGGTGTCCCAGCTGAGTTCTCACATGGATGAGGCCTTGTCTGTCAATGCGTTGAATACTGAACTCGCCAACCGTGAGATTGATCATCTTCGTTTTCTGGGCAAGATTACGACATTCTTTCAGGATGCCTCCATGACAACCCTCGATCTGCAAACAGATGACCATAAGTGCAAATTTGGGAAATGGCTCTATGGTGAAGGTCGCAAGGAGGCGGAACAAAAGTATCCCGAGCTGGCCTCGCAGCTGAAAGAGCTTGAGGCCCCCCATGCCTTGCTGCATGACTCTGTGACCGAGATGCAGCAGCTCCTGGCCAATGCGGAAAGCAAGGGGGTGGCCTTGCCTGCCATGCAGGATGTCTTTCGTCAAAAAACACAAAGCGCCTTGGTAGAGGTCTCCGCGATATTTCAGAAAATGGGTGAGGAGCTGAGTAAGAAAACAACGGTTGTGAATGAACAGGCTGAACAAGGCGCCCGTAGCGCCATCCAGATCATCCTGATTCTGACGGCCTTGGCCCTGGTGATTGGCATTGTTTTCGGTTTTAACATCGTTCGGATTATCAGTGGCAGTCTGAAAAAGATGGTGCTCTTTACTGAAAAACTGGCCGAAGGCGATCTGACGGGACAGCTTGAGATAAGTCAGAAAGATGAGATTGGGATCCTGGCCAAAACCCTGACTGCCACGGTTGATCAGTGGCGTCAGATTATTGGTGGTATCGGAGCAGAGGTGACGACCCTTGCTGCTTCCTCTCAGGAGTTGACCTCAACTTCCCGTAGTCTGTCGGCCGGGGCCGGCAACTCAGCTGAGCTTTCTGCTTCGGTGGCCGCAGCCACCGAGGAGATGAGCGCCAATATGAACTCGGTGGCCGCGGCCAGTGAGGAGGCCGCCACCAATGTCAATATCGTGGCCACGGCGGCCGAGGAGATCAGTTCGACCATTCATCAGATTGCTGCCAAAACAGAGCAGGCCAAAGAGATTACCAGTGGCGCGGTGCTCCTGGCCCAAAGTTCCACTGAAAAGGTGGATGCTTTAGGGAGGGCTGCCCTTGAGATCAGCAAGGTTACTGAGGCCATCACCGAGATATCGGATCAGACCAATCTGCTGGCCTTGAATGCCACCATTGAGGCGGCCCGGGCCGGAGAGGCTGGCAAAGGCTTTGCTGTGGTGGCCAATGAGATTAAGGAACTGGCCAAGCAGACGGCGGCGGCAACCGGAGAAATCAAAAACAGGATTGAATCTATTCAGGGCTCAACCAACGAGACTGTCAGTGAAATCGAGCAGATTACCAAGGTCATCAGTCAGATGAACGGGATTGTGGCCGATATTGCCCAGTCCGTTGAAGAACAGACGGCCACTACTTCAGAGATTGCAGAAAGTGTCCTGCAGGCGGCTCAGGGGATCAGTGAGGTCAATGAAAATGTGGCCCAGAGTTCGATGGTGGCGGGTCAGATCGCCGGCGATATTACCGAGGTCAGTAATGTCTCCCGCTCCCTTTCCCAGAGTGGTCATGACGTAGAGGGAAGCGCCCAGGAGCTGGCTAATGTTGCTGAGACTCTTAAAAACCTGGTGTCCCATTTTAAAATGGTTGCGGCAGCAGGTGGTGGGCTGGGGACGAAGGTGGAAACATCAACGTCAAGGCCGATGGCGTCTTCCACGGTGTCTGCCGCATCTGCCAGTATCCCTGATCTCATGCCATGGAGTAACAGCCTGAGCGTGGATATCAAGCTGATTGATGACCAGCACAAGAAGCTGGTGGGGATGATCAATGAACTGCATAAGGCCATGAAGTTAAAAAAGAGCAATAGTGTGATGGGCGCGATCCTTGATAGGCTTATCGACTACACGGTCACCCATTTTTCCCTCGAAGAAAAGCTGTTTGCCCAGTATGGATATCCTGACGAGAAGGCCCATGTGGAGCTCCATCGGAAACTGGTGGCCCAGGTTGTGGATATTCAGAAAAAATTCAAGTCAGGAAATGCCATGCTTTCCATGGAGCTCATGTCATTTCTCAAAAACTGGCTGGTTAATCATATACAGGGTACAGATAAAAAATATAGTTCTTTCCTGCGTGGGCATGGTGTGAAATAAACGACAAGGCAGGAAGTAATGCCCTATACGGTCTATTCTCGGAGCGTATGGGGCATTGTACTGTTCGGTGTAAAAAGATTTTGAATACGTATCTTTTCGCACGTAGGCATGGAGATGTTTATAAAATCTTTTTTCGTTTTTCTTCTTTGAAGATGCTCCCTCCTCCTCCTCCGTAACAGGGATCACTCTTTATCTTTCGTTACTGGACAAGTCCCTGGTCATCTTCTTGGCTTATCTCCGCCGGGGCAATAATCAGCTGATGGGCATCGCCAAGGCTACGTGTCATGGTCATAAAGGTGGAAGGGAGGGGTACTTCTCGCGCTTGTATCAGCAGGCCAATTTCAGCGGCATGGTTGAGGAGTTTTGCGCTGTCTTTATCTTCCATGCTGTCACAGAGGGTCTGTATCCGTAGTGCATCGGTGAGCGCTGCGGTCAGGGATGGAAGTTCTTGAGCCAGGCTGAGCAGTTCTTGTTCAATGTCTGCCCGGTTTGTTCTGCGGAACTCCTGGAATTTCTCTTCGCTGTTCACGGTGCCGAAGAGCTCATTGGTGATAGCTCCGGTGAGCATGGAAACCGAGAGAGGGTCTCGGCCCGGGTGCTTGCTCGTCAACAGGGAACGCAGTTCTTTAAACAGGACCATCTGTACCACGCAAATTCCTTCCCGCAAGACTGGAATCAAGCGTGACCCAGGATTTTTTGATTTTTTTGTATCCATTTGTCTCCTCTAGAGCACCATCTTGACAGCAAGATGATTTTTCAAATTCTGGTAGATGGCAAGTCGGGAGGCCTCGTCGGCAACTTCAATTTCCACATTCAGGCTGCAATATTTGCCACCGGAACTGGTTTTTGATGCGGCAATAGAGAGCTGAGCAGGACATACTGTGGTGATTGCCTTGGTAAGAGAACTAACATCCTCACCAATCACCTTGTACAGCCAGACGCAGGGATAAGTTATCTTTGGCTTTTTTGTAGCACAGTGGTCTGTGTCTTTGTTATCAGTCAGCATCGTCTGTTTGTGCTCCTTGGTGACTAAGTTTTGCTGAGTTGTTTTTTTTTACGACTTTACAGAGGAGATCTGTAAGAGTCAAGGGGAACAGGAGGCAGGAAGTATGGGAACGAAACCGCAATTTGGTCAAAAAGTTTTTGTCGGCCAGAAGGTGTCCACAGAATACAACTCTCTTTTTAAGGATCTGCTGGGGGACAAAACAGTAAAGCCTGAGAATTGTTTTGTCTTTGAACAAGAACTTTTCGACGCCATTCCCGTACCAGTTTTCATTAATGATGCCGAGGGGAATTATCTTGGCGCTAATCGGGCCTTGGCTGATTTTCTGGGGGTGGAACGTGAAAGTATCCTGAATCAGGGGGTGTATCATTTTCTAGTCCCTGCTCTGGCAGAAGAGTATCGACTGAAAGATGTAGAGTTGTTGGCCACTGGGGGGCGGGACTCTTTTGAGGGGCGGGTTTTAGCTCGGGATGGCCAGGAACGCTCTGTTATCTTTACCAAGGCTGCAGTTCATGGTCGAGATGACCGGATTCTGGGGCTTATCGTCACCCTGTCAGATCTTTCGGAATTAAAAGAGGCCCAGGAAAATCTGGGAGAGATTGAGTCGCAAAAGCAGGCCATTCTTGACGGATTTCCAGGGACAGTGGCCCTGCTTGATTGTGATTTAAAAGTTATCTGGTCCAATAAGGTCAAGAGTAAAGGGAGTGGGATTGATGCGGATGCGCTTGGCTTGTGTTGTCATCAACTCTTGCTGGGTAAAAAAGAGGCCTGTTTGGATTGTGCTGTCCGTCGGAGTCTGTTGAGTGGGCAGATTGAATCAGGAATACAAAAAGTAGCATCTGAACCAGACACTGGGGAGGGGAAATTTTTTGAAATTGTGTCTACACCTATTAAAGACGTGGCTGGTAAGGTAAAAAGTGTGGTGGCTATCTCGCGGGATGTCACAGAAAAGATAAGGTTGGAAAAGCAGGTGCGTCATTCGCAGAAAATGGAGGCAATCGGTTCCCTGGCTGGGGGGATTGCCCATGATTTTAATAACGTCTTGACTCCGATTATCGGGCAGGCGGAGATTATACGATTTCGTATGCGCCAACGTGGGCAGGAGGATCGTGAACTGGAAAGTTCCATCGGAGAAATTCTGATGGCCGCCAAAAGAGCCAAGGGCTTGGTCGATCAGATTCTGACTTTTTCCAGGAGTCAGGAGCAGAAGAGTGTTCCCTTGTATGTCCATCCCATAGTCAAGGAGGTAATGAGTCTGATAAAAGTGGCTTTGCCCAGTACCATCCAGATTCGTCAGGAGCTTGATATCAACTGTGGGCTGGTCCTTGTTGATCCGGTTCAGTTGCATCAGGTCTTGATGAACCTGTGTACCAATAGTTTTCATGCCATGGAAGGGCGAGTCGGGATTTTGACCGTGCGTCTTGCCAAGGGAGAAGAAGATCAGGATGGGCAGAGTTGGGTTGTCTTAAGTGTTACGGATACCGGAACTGGAATTGAGGCGTCAGTATTGCCCAGAATCTTTGAACCTTATTATACCACTAAGGACAAGAGCCGAGGTACAGGGATGGGACTGGCCATGGTGCACGGCATTGTCAGTAGATATGGCGGCAGGGTGGAGGTGCAAAGTGAGGTTGGGGTGGGGACTACCTTTTATGTTTATCTGCCAGTCGACGTCTGTGCACCTGGTCCCATGGAGAGTGTACTGGCTGTTCCAGCGCCCGTTGGCGGAAAGGAACATGTTCTTGTCGTTGACGATGAAGAGCAGGTGCTTGATGTTGTAACAAATATCTTGCAAGGATTGGGCTACAGGGTGACCAGTACGACATCCTCCCAGGAAGCCTTGTTGCTTTTCATGGAGGCAAATTGTGATTTTGATTTGTTGATTACGGATCTCACTATGCCCCTGTTGACCGGAGTTGATCTCTGTGAGCAGATCAAAAAAAACTGGCCGGATTTACCGCTTATCCTTAATACCGGCTATCCGGAGCAGATCACGGAGGAGTTACTGAAGCGGGCGTGTGTCGATGAATACTTTCTGAAACCGGTAACTATGCAGACCTTGGCCCAGGTTGTGCGTCGTGCTCTTGATCGGAAAAATAAGGGGACTCAGTTGTTGTCGCTGTCGTTTAAGAGACTTATCTGATTGTTGAGCGTCCAGAAATCATAGATATATCCCAGTCCGAAAATTCCTCCAGTTATCAGGTATATGATTCCTGATATCCATTTTCCCATATAGAACCGATGGATGCCGAACAGCCCCAGAAAGGTGAGGAAAATCCAAGCCAGATTATAGTCAATTTCCCCTTCATGGAAGCGGATATCTGCCTCTCTGTTCATTGAGGGAATGAGAAAAAGATCCACCAGCCAACCGATCAGAAAAAGTCCCAGAGTAAAAAAATAAATGGTGCCGGAAATGGGTTTGCCATAATAAAAACGATGGGCGCCAATAAAACCGAAGATCCACAACAGATAGCCCATGATCGGAGTGTGGGTTTGTGTTTTGGGCATTGCTTCTGACTCCTTATGCTGTTGTTCTTTCCATGCAAAATGGTACGGATGTCTTTAAGGGCTTAGTCATCTTGAACCTTTAGAACTTCTTTTTCAACTCTTGAACCCGTGTGTAAGCCTCATGGATCTGCCTTTCCTGGACCACTCCGCTATGTATCGCTTGCAGAATGGCAGGAATGATCCGTGTCAGGATATCCGGAGCATAGTCAAGATTGTTCCCTATTATAAGCAGGTCAACACCAGCCGCAAGGGCAAGGCATGCGGCTTCTTCCAGGCCGTATCGGTCGCTGATGGCCTTCATCTGCAGGTCATCAGAGATGACAACTCCGGTAAATTGCAGTTTCTGGCGCAGGAGATTGCCAATGATGTGGGGCGAGAGGGTGGCCGGATGGATGGGATCCAGTCCTTTATGGAAAAGATGTCCGGTCATGATTGCATCGGCCAGACCGCAAGCAATCAAATCTTTATAAGGCTGGAGCTCTTCTTCTTTCCAGCTCTCTGTAATATCAGTGAATCCCAGATGGGAGTCGCATCGGGAGCTGCCATGGCCTGGGAAATGTTTCAGGCAACTGAGAACGCCTCGTCTGTTGTGCGCCTCGATCCACTCACTGGCGTGGACACTGACAGCAGCGGGAGACGGTGAAAAGCTGCGTTCAAGTCTGCCGATCACCGGATTTTCTGGAAAGGTGTTGACATCAACGACCGGGGCAAGATTAAAATTAATACCCATGGCCTGCAGGGTGTCGGCAGTGGTCATGGCATGGATGCTTGTCAGGGTCCTGTCATTTTTTTGACCAAGCTCGGCGGCGCTTGCCGTTGCCGGAAAACCCTTTTCCGGCTTGAGTCTGCGGACTTTTCCGCCTTCCTGGTCGACTCCGATGAGGAGGGGAGTATGGGCAAATCCCTGCAAAGTGGCGGTGAGTTCCTTGACCTGCCCTGCCGATCTGATGTTATTATGGTCCTGTTTTTTTGCCAGGGAACGGTCAAAGAGAATAATGCCACCCAGGTTTCTCCGGCTGATATCTGCTACCACGGGATGGGACGCATCGATACGGTCTCCCTCGAATCCAAGGAGAAAGAGCTGTCCTATTTTTTGTTCTATGTTCATGGGGGCTTGGCCAAGATCCTTAAGGAATGAGTGATGCTTTTTGGTCAATTCTGAGTAGTCGTTGTATCCGGCAT
Source organism: Pseudomonadota bacterium (assembly GCA_018821985.1). GTDB lineage: Bacteria > Desulfobacterota > Desulfobulbia > Desulfobulbales > Desulfocapsaceae > UBA2270. The sequence goes on along the minus strand of JAHJKP010000026.1, from coordinate 136,308 downwards.
TTAACAGGTACCTCACGTTAATAGGGGAGCTTTTTACCCCCTTGAAACTGCCTTTACTCTTCTTGTCGTTTAATTGCAACAGGAGATAGGTGGAATGGTTACTGTGAGTCTGGCATTGTTCTTGCTTTAATAAAATTATCAAAAGATGGATAAAGATATTTTGTCGGTTGGTCGATATACTTTCAAGTCCAAACTTGTTTTGATAATTTATATAAGGAAATAATAATGAACTCTCCAATGTTGACAGCTACAGATACTTTCAGCAGCAAGCCAGTGGTTGAAATTGATAGAGTGATGATAGAACTGGATCATTTCAGGCGGCAGACTGAACGGCTGGATTTGATAAATAAACTTCATATCCGATTAGCTGCTGTTCTTGATCTTGCCGGAATGATCGAGGCATTCTCCGTTTGGTTGATGCCCCATGTTGAGCATGAACTTATAGGTTACAACAATACAATTCGCAGTAAAAAACACTTATTTTGCTCTGGACATGGGCCGCTCAGGCGTAGCGTGATCGCTTTTGCTGAGCAGTTAATGGAGGATAAGGCTCACAATGTCACATGTTGTGTCAGTGAAGATGGTCATTATGCTCATAAATGGTTGATGGAAGCAGTTGACAACGCGGGATTGCTTTTGGTGTTAAAGGGCGGCCGGGCTTTGAGAACCGAAGAGATTGACTTGATAAATGAGTCTCTGCTCGTGCTGAGTGAGTCTCTGCGTCGGGCCCTTGAGTATGAGGAGCTTTTTGAGAGTGCGCGGCGTGATGCCTTAACCGGTCTTGCCAATCGTCGGGTCTTTGATGAGCAGATAAAATCTAAAATGGACAGTGCCAGACGATCCGGCCGCCCGCTGACTATGGCCTCCATGGATCTGGATCGTTTTAAACAAATTAATGACAACCTTGGCCATCAACGAGGGGATCAGGTGCTGCGGCAGGTAGCAGCAGTAATGGCTGAGGCGGTACGCTCCACGGACCTCCTGGTCAGGATGGGCGGAGATGAATTTCTGCTGGTGATGGATGATACTGATCAGAAAAATTCCCGGATTCTGGCTGAGAGATTATGTCTGGCCATTGACGAGTTGGATGTATGGGCTGACAGCGAAACAAAGCTTGGGGTCTCCATCGGCCTTGCCCAGTGGGAAAAAGATGAGAGTCTGGAGGTATGGATGGAACGGGTGGATGATATCCTCTATCATGCGAAGGCCAATGGTCGATCAAGGGTGAGTCTAGTCTAGATTTCATAGGTTCAGAAAAGATTTAAAATAGAAAAAGCCGGCTTATTATGAGTCGGCTTTTTCTATTTTAACAACTGCAGAATAGGTTTTGTCAGCCGCAAATATTCGTTTGTCAAATTGTTGACTACTGGCTGGATATTGATGAAGATGAATTGATTATTTGGCCAGTTGAATAATCAGGGGGATGATATGCATTTCTTTGCGTCGTTGTTCGGTGCGTCCCAGTGACCATTCCCGGCAACTGGCCTGTCCGGCCAGCATGGTATTGATGGCCTCAACCAAGCCTGCTACATTGATTACCGGATGCCTGGTAAAGACCTGGGGCAGTCCTTGCGTCAGGTTACAAACCAGGCAGCAGCCAGGTCTTTCGTGCAGACGCAACTCCAGGCTCATACTTTTGCCATCACAGCCATTATAGGCAAGTTCAATATCATAGGCCCCTTCGCTGGCATCACCGAACAGGGCGTCAAAAAAATCATTGGAGCGTTCTCTGGGGAAAAGCTGTTGCAGAGTCTCAGGGGTAAAGAGGGCGTCAATGGTTTTGGTATCCATAATGTTTTTTTGTTGGTAAGAGTTGAAGAAAAGTTACCAGAGATCTTGCCTCTGATGCCTTGGGTACAGTGTGTCAAAGGGACCGTTATTATAAACAGAGTTACGTCTTTGTCAACCGACGTTGCGGTGAAAGCACCGCTGTGGTAAAGTCTGCCCCCATGCAAGCTCCTATTCCCAATATTTCAAATAGTCATGGAATTTCAGTCATTGATCTTAATGATCTGAATCCTGCCCAGTATGAGGCGGTGATCAGGACTGAAGGACCGGTTCTGGTTATAGCCGGTGCCGGCAGCGGCAAGACCAGGACTCTTGTCTATCGGGTGGCCCATCTCTTGGAAAAGGGGGTGGCCCCGGAAAATATCCTTCTGCTGACCTTTACCAGGAAATCTGCTCAGGAGATGCTGTGGCGGGCCGGAAGACTTCTTAATGATTCTTGTAACCGGGTAGTAGGCGGTACCTTCCATGGGACCGCCAATATGCTGCTCAGGCGCTATGGCTCGTATCTTGGTTTCGGCTCGAACTTTACCATCATTGATCGTTCTGATGCTGAAGGGATCATCAACCTCCTGAAGTCCTCCCTTGGCCTCACCGGACGCGATCTGCAGTTTCCCTCCAAGCGGGTCATCATCAATATGATCAGCGGGGCAGTCAATAAATCCAGAGCCCTTGAGGATTTGGTCTTTGAACAGTACGTCCATCTCAGTGAACATACAGAAGATCTGCTCAGGTTGCAGAAACACTATCAGGATTTCAAATTTACCCATGGCCTGATGGACTATGATGATCTGCTTATCAACTGGAAACGACTGATGTCAGAGGTTCCTGAGGCGCGCCAGGCCATTGCGTCCCGTTACACCCATGTCATGGTGGATGAGTATCAGGATACCAATCTGGTGCAGGCGGAAATTGTCCGTCTTATTGCTCACGGACATGATAATGTAATGGTGGTGGGCGATGATTCCCAGTCTATCTATTCGTTTCGCGGCGCGGATTTTTATAATATCATGCGCTTTCCCAAGTTATTTCCTGATACCCACATCATCAAGCTGGAGGAAAATTATCGCTCCACCCAGCCGATCCTTTCCCTGACCAATGATATTATCTGTCACGCCACGGAAAAATATACCAAGACCCTTTTTACCCGTCTGGAAGGAACGGCTAAACCCCTGCTTTTTGCGGCGACTGATGAACGGGAAGAGGCCAGATTTGTGGCCGGCAAGATCAGCGAACTGGTGGCCGAAGGTGTTCGTTTCCAGGATATTGCCGTGCTATTCCGTTCAGGCTTTCATTCTTATAAGCTGGAGATTGAGCTGGCCAGCGGTGGGGTCGATTTTGAGAAACGGGGTGGTTTGAAGCTGACCGAATCGGCGCATATGAAGGATGTGCTTTCTTTTTTACGCATCCTGTCAAACCCTCGGGATAATCTTTCCTGGAACCGGGTCCTGCTCCATCTCGATAAGGTGGGTCCTAAAACCGCCCAGAAGATTGCCGCTCAGATTGGCCAGTCATCCGAGCCTTTTCAGCTCCTTGCTGAGTTTCCGGCGGGCAAGGCCTGGGAAGAGGGCTTACGTCGTCTGGCCAATCTTTTTGATGATCTGCTCCAGGAAGAGTCGCCTGCCGTCATGTATGAATTGATCATGGTTTATTATCAGTCGGTCTTTGAGCGTTTGTATCATGATGACTATCCCAAACGGCAGAAGGACCTTGAACAGTTGCAGGGGATTATCAGTGAATACGCTGACCTGCAGGCCTTTGTTGATGATACGACCCTTGATCCTCCGGAATCAGCTGGTTCGCATCGGGCAGAGGATGCCGAGCGGATGGTCCTGTCTACTATCCATTCTGCCAAGGGACTGGAGTGGGAGGCGGTCTTTGTCATTGGTCTGGCCGATGGCCGCTTTCCCCATGCCAAAGCGGAACCTGGTGAACAATGGGAAGAGGAAAGGCGTCTGCTCTATGTGGCTGCCACCCGGGCCAAGAAACATCTCTATCTGAGTTACCCCAAGGAGTTGATGACCCCGGACCGGCAGTTCCGGCGGGTGGGAATATCGCCATTTCTTTCTGAGCTCAAGGGAGGGGTCTTTGAGCGAGTCCAGGAGGAGCGGCAGAGCTCTCTTCTTGCAAATCCTTATCCCCAGAATTCTTCCAGCGGCGGATTCCCAAGGGATGGAGTTCTTGCCCCTTTGAGAAAAAGCCGGAGCAAGGTCTCCGTAAAAGATCTGGCGAAAGGCACCCGGGTCACCCATCCTTTTTTTGGGCAAGGAGCGGTTGTGACCGTAGGTAGTGGCCGATCGGTTGATGTCCTCTTTGAGCGGCATGGCTTGAAAACCCTGCATCTTGATTATGCGAAACTAACGATTGTGACCGATTAAGGGCAGGCAGATCTCCGCAGAGACTCAGAGGCGCTGAGAAAGAACAAAATTTGTTTTTTCCTCGGCGCCTTTCTGTCTTGTGGGGAGAATGTCATGAGAAAAACTATTTATTCTTTTTATTGTGATGAACTACCAGGAAGCACAAATCTATCTTGAAGACTTGCAGTTTCATAAGATAAAGCTTGGTCTTGACTCCATGTGCTCGTTTCTGGCCAGGGTTGGCCATCCGGAGCAGCAGTTGCGATATGTCCATGTGGCCGGTACCAATGGCAAGGGATCGGTAAGTGTCACTCTTTTGACTCTTCTGGCCGCGGCTGGGTATCGCGTTGGCCTTTATACCTCTCCCCATCTCAGTTCGGTCAGGGAGCGCTTCCGGATTAATGAGGAATTTATCAGCAGGGAGAAATTCGCTGAACTGGCAACCCGGATCAAGGGTGTGCTTGGTGCAGAAAAAATAACCTATTTTGAGTTTACTACTGCTCTTGCCCTGCTCTGGTTTGCAGAATCAGGGCTTGACCTGGTGATTCTCGAGACCGGGCTTGGTGGTAGGCTGGATGCTACCAATGTGGTTGTGCCCCTGGTCTCGGTGATTACCAACGTGACCATGGACCATGAGGCCTATCTTGGCACTACTGTGGCGGCGGTGGCAGCGGAAAAGGCCGGAATAATCAAAGATTCTGTGCCCGTAGTCTCTGGAGTGGCGGCGGATGAGGGGCTGGAGGTTGTGAGTCGGACCTGTCGTGAGCGCAAGGCGCCTCTCTATCTTTATGGCCGGGATTTTCATGCCGAGCAGGGCCATGATCGCTCCTGGTCGTGGCTGCCGGAGAACGTAAATCTGTCACTTCTGCCTCTGAACTCATTGCGCTGTTTCATGCGCGGCAGCTATCAGATTGTCAATGCTTCCCTTGCCCTGGCCACGCTGGCCCTGTTGCGACCGCATGGTTTCTTCCTTTCTCCGGAGACAATTCGGGCAGCTCTTGAGGCGGTGCGCTGGCCAGGTCGTCTTGAGTGTATCTGTCTGGACCGCAGAAGTCGGGACGTACGTGAACAGGGGCAGAGAACGGATAAAAAAACCGTGTGTTATCTTCTGGACGGGGCGCACAATCCAGCCGGGGTGGAGAGTCTGGTCCTTACCCTGCGCCATGAGTATGAATATAAAAGGCTGATAGTGGTCTGGGGCGCTATGCTGGATAAGGATCTGCGGAAGACCCTGCCGCTGATTGGTAACCTGGCAGGGGTTCTGCTACTCACCAGGCCGGACGGGGAACGTGCCGCCGAGCCGGAGCAGTTGCTGGAACATCTTGATGCAGGGATGCAGGGACGTTGTGAGTGTGTCCCTGAGGTCGATCAGGCCTTGATGCGGGCTGAGGCCTTGGCTGCGGCAGGAGACCTGATTGTGGTAGCCGGCTCTTTATATCTGGTCGGGGCGGTGCGCAAGATCCTCTTGGGTGAGTTGGTGACAGGGTGAAGGATTTTTTCGGATTTGATGGGATGGATGAGGCCCAGATCCGTACGGAACGGGCCAAGGCCAGGGAGATGCGCAAGAGTCGCTGGTGGCAGCAGAAGACTGCCTCTGGAAAGTGTTATTATTGTGGGCAGACAGTCCCTTACAAGGAGCTGACCATGGACCATCTGGTTCCGCTGACCCGTGGCGGGCGTAGTACCAGGGACAATCTGGTTCCTTCCTGTAAAAGCTGCAATAACCAGAAAAAGAACATGCTTCCCCTGGAGTGGGAGGAATATCTGGAAATGCTGAATTTTGACAAGTGACAGGATGTCCTACCCCGCAGTCATTGGCTGCCGCTTTTTGTGAATTCTGTTCTGGAGTGAATACGTTCAGTGCTCTGTGCTGTCCTGCCGATTTGTTTGATATATATGGACATCTCGTTGGGGATAGGGAAAAGAAATACCTTTTTCGTCAAAGCTGATCTTGATCTTTTCGGTCAGGTCAAAGCGGACATCCCAGTAGTCGGAGGTTTGCACCCAGGGCCGGACAACGATCTGGATACTTGATTCCGCAAGTTCCGCGATGGCAATTTGGGGAGCTGGATCAGTCAGGATGCGTTTATCTGCCTGCAGGAGTTCAAAGAGGACCTCTTTGGCCTGGTTACTGTCATCTTGATAGCCAATGCCGATCGTCAGGTCTATTCGGCGTGTTGATTCGGCATTAATGTTGGTGATGATGCCGGAGGTAATACCGCTGTTGGGAACGATGATCTTTTGATTATCCCCTGTCAGAATGATGGTGCTGAAGATATCAATATCACGTACCGTGCCGGTGACCCCGCTGGCGGTGATAACGTCTCCCACCTTAAACGGTCTGAACATGATCAGCATCAGGCCAGAGGCAAAATTGGCAAGTGAGTCTTTGAGCGCCAAGGCAATTGCCAGGCCGGCCGCACCAAGGATGGCGATAAAAGAGGTCGTTTTGATGCCCAGTTGATCGGCGGCAGCGACAATAACGGTCGTAAGCAGGGCATAGTAGATGAGTTTGTTTAAAAACTGGGCCAGGGTATATTCCACTCCTCCCTTGAGAAGGGCCTTTTGTCCCAGTGTTGCAAACCATCTGGCCAGCCAGCGGCCAAGGATGAAGATGGCAATAGCCATGAGAAGCCCAATGCCGTTGTTGAGAAGCCAATCTTTTGCCAGCTGCAGATATTGAGCCGGAATGTATGCTGCATCCATAATAGTGTGCCCTCCTGAAATGTTGACGGTTGGGTGAATTAGACGGAAAATTCTTCTTAAAGAGTGATCCTAATCAAGACGAGGGGAAGAACAAAGTATTTTACTTCGTTGTTGCCTCCTCCCAGTGAGAAGGTTTGTTTTTTGTAGAAAAAGATAATGCATGAGTCTGGAAAATAGTTTAAAGCTAATGTACTGTTTTCTGGGAAAGTTATGTAATGTGGGCGGGTAGCTCAGCTGGATAGAGTGTCGGCCTCCGAAGCCGAAGGTCATGGGTTCGAATCCCATCTCGCCCACCATTTCAAAACCCCCGTCAGTCTCAAGAAGAACATTAACCCGCACCCTGATCAGGCTTGCGGGTTTTTTTGTTGTCCTGTGTAATCCAGTGAAAACCCTTTAAGACCTGATGATCGTTTTCAGGGTGTGAGTGGAGTGTGAGACTTGAATAAAGAAGTAAAGTCAAACTGGGATCCGTCAAATAACCCCTGGTCACTTAATTTGAGTTCTGGAATAACCAGCAGCGCCATGAATGAAAGTGTCATGAAAGGGGCATGTAAAGGTGTCCCCAGTTTTTTGGCAGCTGCGTTAAGCTGCCGGTAAATGGTCGCTACTTCCTGCCCGTTCTGATTGGTCATGATGCCGGCAACGGGCAGTGGCAGATGTAATTGTTCCTCTCCGTCAACCACGACGATCCCACCCTTGGACTCAATCAGCATATTGACGGCATTGACGATCTCTCTGTCTGATGTTCCTACTGCTATGACATTATGGCTGTCGTGGGCAACGGTTGAAGCCAGCGCCCCTTTTCTCAGCCCAAATCCCCGGATAAAGGCTACTGCCGGTCGGCTGTCCTCATACCTGTTCATGACCACTATTTTTAAAATATCTCTTTCGGTGTCGCTTACCACCAGATTGTCTTTAATCTTCGCTTCTCCAAATTCCTGTTTGGTGATCAGTTGACCGTCAAGTGCTCTGATGATCTTGATCGTGCCTGCCAGGGCTGGAACTATTATATCCCCCATGGATAGGGGGGAGGCGTTGAATATATTTGGTGTGTCTCCTTTTTCGGTGGAGAAAAGACAATGAGCATTACGGGACACTGCTACCCCGTTGATATAGGTTGCTGCAATGTTAAAATCGTTGAAATTGTCCACGATAATGAAATCGGCAGGATCTCCTTGTTGCAAAAGTCCAACGTCAAGCTGATAGTGACGTACCGGGTTCAGTGTACATACCTTTAAGATTTGGAGAGGATCATATCCCAACTGAATCGCTCTTCTGATCATCAGGTTGATATGTCCCTCCAGCAGTTCGTCGGGATGTTTATCATCCGAACAGAACATGATATTTTTGCTGTTCTCTTGAATTAAGGGAATAAGTGTGTTGAAATTTTTGGCAGCGCTTCCCTCTCTGATCTGCACCTTCATGCCATAAGCGATTTTTTCGCGTGCTTCTTCCAGGGTAAAACATTCGTGATCGGTAGTGATGCCGCTTGCAATGTATTTCCTGAGCTGCTCGCCGCTAAGGCCCGGGGCATGACCGTCTATGGGCTTCTTCTGTTCTTGGGCGATATCGATTTTTGCCATTACCTCTTTGTCGTTATTAATCACTCCGGGGAAATTCATCATTTCGGAGAGGTATTTGATCTCCTTTCTTCCCAGCAGAGCGGCAATTTCTTCGGGTCCCAGGTGAGTGCCTGATGATTCAAATGATGTAGCCGGTACGCAGCTTGGTGCGCCGAAAAAGAATTTGAACGGAACCTCCTGGCTGTTTCTGATCATGAAATCAATTCCATCAAGTCCCAGGACGTTGGCAATTTCATGGGGGTCCGACACTGTTGCGACCGTACCGTGTATTACGGCCAGTCGTGCAAATTCCGAAGGAACCAGCATCGAACTTTCAATATGGATGTGGGCGTCAATCAAGCCGGGGAGGATGAATTGGTCGGGAACGTCATCTTTATTGTAGATTCGGGTAATTCTACCGTGGTTTACTTCAAACCCTCCCTTGAAGAACTGCCCGTTTACTACATCTGCAATGGTTCCTTCGATGATGAAATGGTTACTCATTTTTTTAAAATACATCAGGCGTACCATAAAATCTATCAGGAAATTATGGATGCCAGGGCGACGGGAATATTTTTTTGCGTATTTTTTTCATTGCAAAATCTCATTGAGGCGAGAGGGCATGAGGAGAGAAAAAACATCTTATTTGTTTGTAAATTTTTTCCTGAATATTAAGGAGTTGTTAAACTCGCTTTGAGTCTCTGGCACAATATGTTGTAGAATCTCCTTGAGTAATGCCACAAGGGTGGTGTATATATCTTGTGCGTCCCATTAATTGGGGTATTTTTTTTGGAGAGATTTTCCGGCCTTGCAAGCGGGGTGCTCAGGAGATTTCAGGAGAAATTTTTCAGATTTATTGATTTATCAGACGACAATAAGAGGCACGATATGACCCCTGATCACACCAAGCAAGAAATGACCGCTACGGCCGAGACCGTCCTGGCCAGGCGCTACTATCTGAAGGATGATGCCGGACAGCCGGTGGAAACATGGGAAACCCTTTGTCATCGCGTGGCCGATGCCGTAGCCTTGGGGAATGGAAAGGGAACGCAGGGGGCCGAACTTGGTGAAGAATTCTTCCGTCTGATATATCATCTGGATTTTCTGCCTAATTCGCCCTGCCTGATGAATGCCGGGACGGATCTTGGTCAATTGTCTGCCTGTTTTGTCCTTCCCATAGAGGACTCCATGGATGGTATCTTCACCGCCATCCGCAATGGTGCACTGGTTCACAAGACTGGCGGAGGAACCGGATATTCATTTTCCCGCCTTCGTTCCAAGAACGCAGCCGTTAGATCAACCCAGGGGGTTGCCTCCGGTCCCCTTTCCTTTGCCGCAGTCTTTGATGTGGCCACGGAAACCATCAAGCAGGGCGGGAAGCGGCGGGGGGCCAATATGGGAGTCCTCCGCATTGATCATCCTGATATTATGGATTTTATCTGTGCCAAAGAGGACCAGAACAAGTTTAATAATTTTAATTTCAGTGTGGCGATTACGGATGCCTTTATGGAGGCAGTGGAAGAGGGGCATGAGTATGACCTGATTGAGCCTGCCACAGGAGTTGTGGTTACCTCTCTTGATGCACGTAGTGTCTTTGAAAAGATCATTGATCTTGCCTGGCATAATGGTGAACCGGGGGTACTCTTTATTGACGCGGCCAACCGGGCCAACATGACCCCGCAGCTGGGTGACTTTGAGGCCACCAATCCCTGCGGAGAGCAATGGCTTCTTCCCTATGAGAGCTGTAATCTCGGTTCTATCAACCTGGCCAATTTTGTCGCCCATGGCCAGGTTGATTATGAACGGCTGAAAAAGGTTACCCAGACGGCCACGATTTTTCTTGATAATGTGATTGACTGCAACCGCTTTCCCATCCCGGAGATCGAGGAGATGACCTTAAAAACTCGGAAGATCGGTCTTGGTATCATGGGGCTGCATGATATGCTGATTCAGATGGGTATCCCCTATGGCAGTGAAGAAGGACGGAACGTGGCCTCCGAGGTGATGCAGTTTATCCGTGATGCGGCCGAAGAACGCTCCATGCAGCTGGCGGAGGAAAAAGGGGCTTTCCCGGCCTATGATCCTGCTGTCAATAAATATGGTGCCCGCCGGAATGCCGCCCTGACCTCAATCCAGCCCACAGGCACTGTCTCCATGATTGCCGACTGTGCCTCGGGTTGTGAACCCTATTTCTCCATTGTCATGGTCAAGCATGTAATGGACGGGGATCGACTGATCCTGGTCAATAAATATTTTGAGCAGATTGCCAGGGAGGAAGGTTTTTTCTCGGAAGAGCTGATGAGCAAGGTGGCGGATAGTGGCACGGTGATTGGCCATGAGGAGATCCCGGAACATTGGCAAGAGGTATTTCGTACAGCCCAGGATGTCAGGCCTGAGGATCATATCCGCATGCAGGGTGTCTTGCAGCAGAGCGGGGTTGATTCCTCCATCTCCAAGACCATTAATCTGCCCAACAGCGCCACCCGTGAAGAGGTGAAATTGTGCTATCTTCTTGGCTTTCAGCTGGGGTGCAAGGGGCTGACTGTCTATCGCGATGGCTCCCGGGATTCGCAGGTCTTGAATGCCGGGGGATCGGCTGAAAGCGAGCAGCTGGCAGTGGTATCCTGTGACGGTATGGTGAAAAGGAATCTGCCGGACACCTTGAATGCCAAGCGCTACCGTTTGAAGGATCAGGATCAGAAATCAGTCTATATCATTGTCTGTTTTGATGAGAATGAGAAACCCATGGAGGTCTTTGCCAAGTTTCCCTTTGATAATCGTGTTGATCTGAAAGATAAGTCAACCATGTGGACCACCACCTGCCGTCTGGTCTCCCTGGCTCTGCGCTTCAATATCCCTGCCAGCGAGATCATTAAACAGCTTGACCGTTCCAGTGGACATATGCTAGATCTGCCAGCGCAATTGAGTAAACTTTTTAAATCATTTATGGCAGGAACTCATCATGGTTTTGCCAGTGTCTGTCCGGAATGTTCCGGTCAGCTGATTTTTGAAGAAGGTTGTGAGACCTGTCATCAGTGTGGTTATAGTAAGTGTTCGTAATAATTTAAAAAGAAGTATTTTAAGGTCGGCAGACAGGAAGGTGTGGCAATGGGGAAAATAGGACGTAATGAACAATGTCTCTGCGGAAGCGGAAGAAAATTCAAACACTGTTGTTTGTTGAAACAGCAGGCTGGGCTTGTCCCCAGGAGTCCGGAGCAGGCCTTTAAGGTCTCCCTGGTTCATGAGATTGAACAGATTCAGAAGGCAGCGTTTGAAGGACAACAGAAGATCAAGGAACTTGGGGTTTTTATTCTCTTCTCGACGGTTGCGGGTGATGCCTGGCTGCTTGAAATCACTGATTCCGATGGCGTACAGTTGGCCAAGGGTGGGGTGGCACTCGATGTTCCTGTTGATCAGAGTCCTGAGACCATTGAAATTAATTGGAGTCATGTTTTTGCCATTCACAATCGGGAATTTGAGATCAAGGCCTATGCGGATCGTTCTGTGCAGATGCTGACTGGTTATCCGACCAAAGAGATTCATGCCGCAATGAAACGTATCAAAAAGAAATTCTCTGCAGAACAGCTCGGTATGGTCCATCTGAAGCAGGATAAATCAAACCCGGTTGGGCCATCAGTCTGACGGAATCCCCTTGCTTCTTTTTCTGCGCATAATCCCCATGTTTCTTGTGATGGGGATTATCTTTTTTTTCTCCCATCAAGCTGGTAATACCCTTTACTTGCCGCCCCTTCCCGGGGCGGATAAGATATGCCACATGGGAATTTATGGTCTGCTTGCCATGGCTGTTTTGTGGTATTTCAGCTCGGCGAAACAGCTTTCTCTTGTTAAAGTGGCCCTGAAAACGGTTTTTTTCTGTCTGCTCTATGGAATGAGTGATGAGTTCCATCAGTCATTTATCCCGCAGCGCTCGGTCAGCGGGCTGGATCTGTTGGCTGATCTGGCCGGGGCGATAATGGTCTGCGCGATCTGGATAAATAGCAGGAAGTTTCGTGTTTATTTAGAATACTGGTATATGACCCTTGCCAGGAAGCTGGAAAGATATTATATTCATAATAAATTTAAGAATGATTCTTCTTGGCATTAAACAGGAGGTGTGTTGATGGTTGGTCAAATGACAGGTATGACGCCGCTTACAGGGGCGGAAAGGATACAGCGTCCTTCTGTTGGCGAAGGGACTTCCGCTCAAGAAAATAATGTCTCGAGCAATAAGCAAGGAGCTGTAGATAGCACATCTTTTTCGCCGGCGGCTCTGGCTATAGCCAAAAATGTGCCTCCTGCAGGTGAGAGTGCTGAACAGGGGAAAGCAGGGCCAAATGAGAGTGAGAATGTTGCGGAAAATAGTTTGGAAAAACGGATAAATATCAGGGTGTAATCTGTGTGATTAAATTATTTTTTTCGATAAAAAAAGGGGATTACTCGTAAGAGTGATCCCCTTTTTTTGTGTTTGTTGCATTTATCTTTTGTCGCGTAGAAGCCTTGCCATATCTTTTGCAAAATAGGTAAGAATGATATCGGCACCGGCCCGTTTAATGGAAAGCAGGGTCTCGGCCATGACTTTATCGCCGTCTATCCAGCCTTTTTCTGCGGCAGCCTTGATCATCGCATATTCACCGCTCACGTGGTAGGCCGCTATGGGCAGGTCAAATTCATCTCTGAGTTTGGAAATGATATCAAGATAGGCAACGGCCGGTTTGACCATGAGGATATCCGCCCCCTCATCCACATCGAGGGTTGCCTCGCGCATGGCCTCACGACTATTGGCAGGGTCCATTTGATAACTGCGGCGATCGCCGAATTGCGGGGCACAGTTGGCGGCATCCCGAAAGGGGCCATAAAAGGCTGAGGCGTATTTTACGGCATAGGACATGATGGGAATCATGTCGAAGTTGTTTTCATCGAGGGCCGCACGAATCTCAGCTACCCTGCCGTCCATCATGTCGGATGGAGCTACCATGTCAGCCCCGGCCTGGGCATGGGAGAGGGCTGTCTTGGCCAGGATCTCAAGGGTGGCGTCATTGTCCACTGTGTTGCCGATCAGGCAGCCGCAGTGGCCATGATCGGTATATTCGCAGAGACAGACATCGGTTGTCACCATCATCTCTGGGGCCTTGTTTTTCAGTTCTTTGATGGCCCGTTGGATAATGCCATCCTTGGCATGGGCGCCGGAACCGACAGCATCCTTTCTCTCCGGGAGTCCAAAGAGAATTACTGACTGCACTCCCAGTTGCAGGCACTCTTCTGCTTCTTTTTTCAGCTGATCTACCGAGAGGCGGAAGACACCGGGCATGGAAGGGATCTCTTCCCGCTTATTTTTTCCGGGCATAACAAAAAGAGGGTAGATGAGTTGGGAGGAAGAGAGCTGGGTCTCACGGATAAGCGAGCGGAAGGTTTCGTTTCTGCGCAGTCGGCGTGGTCGATATTCAGGGAAAACCATGATGTGAACTCCTTAATGGAAGGTTTTAAGTATAAGATTGAAGCTGAAAGTTTCATCCTTGGTCAAAGGTAGTTTATTGAAAGGTCTTTTAACCTTCAGCTATGATGTACAGGCTTTTAAGCTTTTTGTGGAGATGGCTCCGTTCCAGACCGATCTGTTCAGCCGTCTGGGAGATATTTCCGTCGTTTTCATTGAGCTTTAACTGAAGATAATGTCGTTCAAAGCTCTTTTTAGCCTCTCTGAAATCAGCAGCAAGATAGGGGAGCAGACCTGACTGGTCATGCGTAGTCTCACCAGCTGTGCCGGGAGTCAAGAAAAGATGAATTTCCTTTTCGCTGATAACGGGATCTGGGCACATGATGATTAACCGTTCGACAAAATTTCGTAGTTCCCTGACGTTTCCCGGCCAGGAGTGGGTCATCAAAGTTTGGTAGGCACCATCTGTAAATTCTTTCTGTCCCATACCCTTGGCGGCCAGTCCTTGAGCCAGTTCCTGTACCAGCAGAGGAATGTCCTCCAGTCGGTCGCGGAGGAGAGGAACCTGGATGGGCACCACGTTGAGACGCCAGAACAGGTCGGCCCGGAAGTTTCCCTTTTCTATCTCTTCTTCCAGGTTTTTATTGGTTGCTGCCAGCACCCTCACATTGACGCTGATGGTTTTGTGACCGCCGACTCGCTCGAACTTCTGTTCCTGAAGGATACGGAGGATCTTGGCCTGGGTCTTGAGACTCATGTCGCCGATTTCGTCCAGGAAAAGGATGCCGCCGTCGGCTTGATCAAATTTCCCCCGTTTACTGATATGAGCCCCGGTAAAGGAGCCTTTCTCATGGCCAAAGAGCTCGGATTCAATGAGTTCTTCTGGGATTGCCGCACAGTTGACCTCGACCATGGGTTTGTTGTGCGATTGGGACAGCCGGTGAATAGACTGGGCTACGATCTCTTTACCAGTGCCATGGGCGCCGCGGATCAGTACCCAGGCATCTGACGGGGCAACCCGTTCGATCTGAGCACGCAGTGCTTTGATCACTGCGGTGTTGCCTGTAAGTGTAGTCGGTTTTCTGCTGTTTTCCCTGAGCAGGAGATTTTCCTGCTCAAGTTGAGCAAAGCGCAGGCCATTGTTGATGGCGAGGATGATCTTGTCGTAAGAAAGTGGTTTCTCGATGAAATCGAAGGCTCCTTTACGGGTTGCCTGGACTGCAGTTTCAATGGTCCCGTGTCCGGAAATCATGATCACCGGCAACGGGAAACGTTCCTTGATTTTTCCAAGGGCGGTCATTCCGTCCATGTTTTTCCCCATCCAGATGTCAAGGAGGACAAGATCGACCTGTTCTTCTTCCAGCAGTTCTATTCCTTCCTCGGCGGAAGAGGCACAGAGAGGGGTGAAACCTTCGTCCTGAAGGATACCGGCAAGAGATTCCTGGATACTGACTTCATCGTCTATGATCAGAATTCGTTTTGACATCTCTTCCTGTTTTCGTTTCTTGAAAAAAATAAATGATCTGTTGCTTAGGGGTCGTTAAGAAATAATGATTACACTTTTATCTAGTTATTACAGCAAATTATGTCGTTACTGTGCTGCAATGTTACAGTTATTTTTTGACAACTGCTTAGCTGCATTCTTTTTGAAAGAGGGGCAGTTCAATAATAAAGATTGAGCCATGGGGGAGGTTATTCTGTACCCGGATGTAGCCATTGTGGTCAGCAACAATGGTGGAGACAATAGCCAATCCCAGTCCTGTCCCTGTTTTTTTGGTGGAGAAATAGGGTTCAAAAAGTTTTGTTTTGTCTTCCTCTGGAATGCCCGGGCCACTGTCGGATATCTTTATAAAGACGCTTTCCTTCTCGTCGTTTAAGGAAAGGACAATATCTATTGTACCGCCATCAGATAAAACTGCAACAGCATTGTCCAGAAGGTTGATCAGGCAGCGTTTGATCTGTTCGGCGTCAAAACTGAAGATGGGGATGGGTTCTGTTTCACGGCAGGTGAAGACGATTTCTTTATGGGCCTCCTGGTAGAGGAAAAGGGTTTCTTTGGTGACCTTACAGAGGTCGGCTGCTGCTTGCTGGATTTTGGGCATCCTGGCAAATTGGGAAAATTCACTGACCAGCCGTTTCAGTTCATCCACTTGGTTGATAATGGTGTGGGTGCATTGATCAAAGATGCCGTCTTCTTCTTTCAGAATGTCAGGGTAACGTCTTCGCAACCGTTGGGCCGAGAGCTGAATGGGAGTGAGTGGATTTTTTATTTCGTGGGCGATGCGTCTGGCAACCTCGCGCCATGCAGCCATGCGTTGCATTTTCTCCAGCTTGGTCAGGTTGTCAAAGACCATTACAAAACCCAGTGAGTTGCCTTCCTCATCAGCCAACCGGGTAAAATTTACCAGTAATGAAAATTTTTCTTTGAGGATGCTGAGCTTCAGGTGCTGTTCAATGGATGTCTTGCCGGTGATGTTCAATTCGTTGATAAAGCCGCTGATAATCTCTGCATGTCCTTTGAGCAGGGCCTCTTGGTAGTGACGGTTGAGAAAGAGGGCCTTGTTTATATGCAGAAGCTTTTCAGCAAAGCGATTAATGGTGGTGATCCGGCCGGAATTATCCAGTGAAACGACACCGGCTGCAACATTCTGAAGGATGATTTCAGTGTAACGCCGACGCTGTTCTGACTCCTGAGAACTTGTCCGGAGGGCTTTGTGTACCTCTTCCAGTCTGCTATTGCTGATATTTAGGTTGGTGGTCATTGTGTTGAATGAATCCACCAAAAGCCCCATTTCGTCATCGGCTTTTTTCTCCAAAACAAAACCCAGATCTCCTCCGGCAACCCTTCTTGTGGCGGCGGCCAGTTTATCAATGGGACCGGTAATTCCTTTTGCAATATAAAAACCAAACCAGATTGCGGCAAAAACGATGAGCAGGGTTACGATGAGCAGAAGTGCAAGGAGCCAGAACTTGAAGGGTTTCTTCATGTATTTGAGCTGACGGTAGTCCTCAATGCCCTGAGTGATAAGGGTCATTCGCTCTTTTTGTTCACTTTTGATGAATCGTGTGGTGACCAGAATTGATTTTTGGGATGGGAGATGAACTATGGGGATCTCGGCAACGCAACGTATCAGGTCTCCTTGTGCGAATTCCTGGACGAGGACAATCTTCTCTTTTTTACTCTGTGCTTCGTGAAGAGTGCTAAGCGGGATTGTCGGTAGTGTCTGGCCTGTCAATACCGGCATGGAAGCAGTGATTTCCAAATGCAGATCATCAGTAATCAAGGTAAGACTGTCTGGGCCATCAGTGAAATGAGAAGTGATTATGTTTTCCAGCATTTTCTGGATGGCTTCGGCATCGTCGGGGGTTATTGCCTCCCTGGAAAGAAGTTTTTCAATGAAATCACTTTCTTTTGTTACCTGTTCTTTTCGTTCCTGAAGTACTGATTTTGCAAGTTCCAATGATTCCTGTAAGGAATTTTCGATATTGGTGTTAAACCAGTAGTCCATGCTGGTGGAGATAAATTGCAGGGCTACGAAAAAAAGCAAGGCGGAGGGGACCAGCGAGAGACAGATGAAAGATGTTACCAGCTTTGTTTTCAGCTTGAAGCCGAGAAATTTCTGACGGCTTTCAAAGAGGAGTTCTGCCAGATTGCGCAAGACCAGAAAAAACATGAGCAGGGCCAGCAGCACATTGAGATTGATGATGCCAAAGAGCAGAATGTTGCTGTTGATGGGTAGCGTAATGTCGTTGGTGAAAAGATTTTTTTCCAGCCAGGTCAAAAGAGGAATAAGGCAGAGGCAGGACAAGATGACCAAGCGGATAAGTCTTCTTTTCTGGAGACGCTGGGCCGGGTTCAGGGCAGGTTTTTCAGAAGTTGGGTCCGGTTGCGGGCTGTTTTGTGCTAATCTGTCCATGCGCACAAGGTTGTTGCCTGTTTAATAGGTGAATTCAATGGTGTGCCAATCAGTTTCCACATTCCACCATGAGACAAAGGGGACAATGTAATGAAGTTTCATGGGGAGAGTCTTTTCGTAAAGCGTTGCCTTGAGTCGTAGTTGATATGAGCTGTCTGGGATGAGCTGGGACAGTTCAATAACCAATAACCCGTTGATCTCATTCATGGCCTTCAGGGCGTCGCTGAGTTTTGAGAATGATTCGATTTTTTGATTTTTTTCATTTGTCTCAACCCTGTAATTTTCCTGCAGGGTGTCGTAGGTGAGGATGTGTCGAAATTGCATGGAGACAAGTTGCAGGTCAGGCCAGTTTTTTTCTGTCTTGTTAAGCTCGACCAGAAAGGTGAACTGGATAGGGATACCATTATGCAAGCCTTGTAACATTTCATCGGTGACGCCATTGTTGATGATGCCAAAAAGAAGAAGATGGGTCTTTGAGGTGGTAATGATAAGGTCAGAGAAATGGACATCTCCGTCTTCGCTGGCCTGGGCGTGAGCAGTCTGGAACAGAAATAGCAGAGCCAGGGGGAGAAGAAAGAAGAATAGTTTACGGTGCATAGGGATGAGAAAAAAATGATAAGGTGGATTTACAATACATTGCAAGGTTGAATTTCTTCTGAAATCATATGGATGATACGGAATTTTTTTAAATGAAAAACTTACCTGATATTGTCCTATATGTCACGGTTTGTTCTGAAAATGTTTTTTGACAGGCATGATTTCTTTGTGCCGGATATAAAGATTCCTCGGCTGTATAAGAGTAGATGGTAGTAATTTGTCTTGACAGAGAGAGAGAGTTTTATTACTTTGTGCATATGTTCATTAGTATTTTTGCGTTTTTGCGATGAGAGGAGCTGGCGGAAGGGTATTCCTTGTGTCGGAAAAATATGGAACGTTAAGAGTAAAGAGGAAAAACATGAACAGAAATGAGAACTTGTATCAGGCTGAGACCACTAAAGGTGTCGCCCAGTTTGCCAGTGATTTTGCAGCAGTTTGTGGAAAGTATGCCTTTGTCGTGAACAACCACGACAGTATGGATATGAAAAAAACATTCAGGGCGCACGGTGGAGTCGTTTCCGATGATTTTGACCTGCACATGATGCAGGTCTGTAAGCCCACCAAGGCGGATAAAAGTCTTACTGCTAACCCTGAGCGGGCGATCCTCATGCCCAAATTTGTTATGGTTTTTTCCAAAGAGGGAAAGACGCAGATTCGCTATATGAGTTACAGTGCAGCCGATATTGCTGAAATGGTTCCTGGTGATGCCAAGTTTCCGGAATCCCTGGCGGAGACCTTTGCTAAGATCAGGTCGATGATTGATGAGGCAACATGACGGATTTTCATCCGGGGATGACTTATGTAGTTGTCCGTTGAATTCTTGCAGTGAGGGCTTTCATGTGGAAATTTCTTCTTTCAATCAATAAAAAACTTATCTGGGCCATTCCGGTAATGATGGGCCTGGGTTTTCTTTTTGGCAAAGCTGTTAATCAGGAAACAGTGAAATCGCTCAAGGCGCTGATTCTGCCGCTGACTTTTTTAATGGTCTATCCGATGATGGTGACCCTTAATGTCAAGCATCTCAAGGACGGAATCAAGAATGTTAAATTGCAAGCCCTGACCCAGGCCATAAATTTTTGTCTTGTCCCTTTTCTGGCCTATGGGCTTGGGCTCTACTTTTTTCCTGATAATCATTATATGGCTCTGGGATTGTTGCTGGCGTCATTGCTGCCTACCAGCGGTATGACCATCTCCTGGACCGGTTTTGCCAAGGGTAATATGGGGGCGGCCATCAATATGACGGTCATTGGTTTGACTCTGGGTTCTCTGGCAACACCGTTGTATGTCAAGATGCTTATGGGGGCCAAGGTGGATATGGATATGATTCTGGTAGTCAAACAGATTGGCTACATTGTTTTTATTCCCATGGTACTTGGCTATATGACCCGCTCTTATTTTCTGAAGAAATATGGCCAGCTGGAATTCAAGAAGACCTGGGCGCCACGTTTTCCTTCCCTGTCAACGCTTGGGGTGCTTGGCATTGTCTTTGTTGCCATTGCCTTGAAGGCCCAGCAATTATCGCAGGATCCGGCAGTGCTCTTGCGGATACTGCAACCCTTGCTGCTGTTGTATGCGGCAAATTTCATTATTGGTACCATTGCCGGCAGGATGTTTTTTTCACGTGGAGATGCCATAGCCCTGGTTTATGGGACGGTGATGCGGAATCTCTCCATTGCCCTTGCTCTGTCCATTAATGCCTTTGGGGCTCAAGGAGCGGATGCCGCCCTGGTTATTGCTGTCGCTTACATCATTCAGGTGCAGGCAGCTGCATGGTATGTCAAGTTTACAGATTATTTTTTCGGTCCGGTCCCTGTTGAACAGTGAGCTGAAGTTTGTGGTGTTTTATGTGTTTATCTCATCTGTCGGATTTTCCCTGATAGGAAGAAAGATGTCGGCGTGTGAAAATAGCCAGTGGAGGCGATATGAAACAATCCTTGTTTGAAAAAATATTGTATGCAACAGACCTCTCTAAAACTGCTAAGAAGGCGGCGCGCTATGCGCTCAGTCTGGCCCATGAGTATGGGGCTGAATTGACTGTTGTCAATGTGATCCCTGACTTGGTGGAGGAGATGTCCGCCGGAATGGGGTATGATCTGGTCAGTCATTTCAGTCAAGAGAAGTTGAACAGCTTTTACGACGAAGGGCTTGCGGAAAGCAGAAAGGCAGTGACTGAACGTATTTTTGATCTCTGCAGGGAGGCCGGGAGTGAATTTGAGGGCTGTTCAGTGCAGCCCAATATAATAATAAAGATTGGGCATCCTGTGGAACAGATTGTGCGGACGGCAAAAGAGGGTGGATTTGATTTGGTCGTTCTTGGGACACATGGTCATAGTATGATTGATGACATGCTTCTTGGTAGTGTTGCTCGAGGGGTTGTGAAGAAAAGCCCCATGCCTGTTTTGACCGTTAGGCTCAGTGTATAAATTTTCTGTTTTAATGTTCGCCCATCTGGAGAGTAGGGAAGGGGGCGGTTAATTAGTTATAATTTTTAAAAGTCCGGGAGTCCCGGTTAATTAAGGAGAAATAAAAAATGCGTATAGCTATTCCGACAAATAATCCAGGAGGCATGCAGGCCAGTCGCTCAGAACATTTTGGCCATTGTGATGTCTTTACTGTTGTTGAATTGGATGACGATAAAAATATCAAGATGGTGGAAATGATTCCGACACCTGAGCATGGGGCAGGTGGGTGCATGGTCCCGGTGAATGCCCTCAATACCGCCAATGTGAATGTCATTGTTGTTGGCGGTATGGGTGCTAACCCCTTGCGGGGGTTTAATAAGGTGGGTATTGATGTTTACTGGGCTGACCGGAACAGTATCCCCGATGCGGCGGCAGTTATTGAACATTTTGTGGCGGGTAAATTGCCAATGATGCATGCGGATCAGGTCTGCGGGGGTGGCAGTAATTGCCATCATTGATTGAATATTTGATTTTTTTTCTCATCTGCAGTATAAAAAGAATGAATTAGTGATGGCAGTCTGTGTGTTGAAACGCATGCATGCTGCCATATTTGTTTAGGAGACGTTTGTGAATGAGTGTTCTTTTTCGTTCATCCAGGTGATGATATTATTTGACTATAACCGCTTCTTTTAACAGTAAGATAAAAAAACATGTCTCCACGTCCCAAAAAAATACGACATTGTCAGGGGAATTTCTGCGGCCGGGCCTTTAAACCAACCGGCACCCCTTTAAGTAAACTTGATCGGGTAGAACTGTATCGTGATGAGCTGGAAGCGCTGAGGCTTTGTGATCGTGACGGATTAACTCAGGAAGAGGCTGGGCAGTTCATGGGGGTATCGCGCGGAACTATTCAGCGGATTATCACCACAGCCAGAAAGAAGGTGGCAACGGCCCTCTCTGAAGGACAGGCCCTTGTTTTTGTTGATGATGAAGAAGAGGAAGCGGCGACGACATAAGGAACTGGTTGGTTCTCAGCGATCTTATGCCGTTGTTGCCGAATAATCGAAAAGACGATTATTTGCTAGGATTTGTATAAAGGTAGTTGGTCGTTGCAAGCACTGGCCGTTTATCAGCGAATCATCGAAAAGACGATTATTCGCTGATAAACGGCATAAGGAGCAGTAAACCGAACAGCCGGAACAGCACCGGCTGTTCGGTAACTGCTCCTAAATATTCTCCCTCGTCTTATGGAACTCAATGGCTGGCCATTTTTCCATAAAAAAGTTCAGCATCCACTCATTCTGGGCCAGATAGGTCAGAAATCCTTCCGCATCCCGGGCTAGTGCCGCCTGATTTTTTCTTTCAAACTCCGCCAATTTTTTAGGGTCTGCGCAGCTCACCCAGCGTGCGGCCTGATAGCTGACCGGTTCATAAACAGCATCCACACCATACTCATTTTTCAACCGGGCCATGGTGACTTCAAACTGAAGAACGCCTACCGCGCCCATGATATAGTCAGCGCCGATGAGCGGACGGAATACCTGGACTGCCCCTTCTTCTGCCAGCTGAATTAATCCTTTCTGGAGCTGCTTCATCTTCAGGGGATTTTTTAGTAATACCCGGCGGAAGTGTTCAGGGGCGAAGTTGGGAATGCCGGTGAATTTGAGCGGCTCCTTGGGGGTAAAGGTGTCGCCGATCTTGATGGTGCCATGGTTGTGCAGGCCGATGATGTCCCCAGGCCAGGCCTCTTCCACATTGGCCCGGTCCTGGGCCATGAAGATGGTGGCATTGGCCAGGGTGATCTCTTTGTTCAGGCGGTGATGGCGCACCTTCATGCCGCGGGTGAATTTCCCGGAACAGATCCGAAAAAAGGCGATGCGGTCGCGATGGGCCGGGTTCATGTTGGCCTGGATCTTGAACACGAAACCGGAAAAATCTTCCTCCGTGGGTTCCACATCGCGGGTTATAGCAGCCCGTGGTCCGGGAGCAGGGGCCATTTCCACAAAGGCGTCAAGCAGTTCCTGCACGCCGAAGTTGTTGACGGCGCTGCCAAAGAAGACCGGAGTCTGATTGGCCTTCATGAACTGGTCATACTCAAAGGGGTTAGCCGCCCCGGCCAGGAGCTCAAGGTCGGTGCGCAGTTCATCGGCCTGATGTCCCCCCACCAGTTGGTCAAGGCGTGGGTCATCCAGGGAGTCGATGGTTATTCCCTTCTGACCACGGGATTCCTGACCTGGGGTGAACAGGTGGAGCTGCTTGCGATAGAGGTTATAGACACCCTTGAAGGTCTTGCCCATGCCTATGGGCCAGGACATGGGGGCACATTCGATCTGCAGTTTTTCTTCGATCTCGGCCAGGATGTCCAGCGGCTCCATCCCCTCCCGATCCAGTTTGTTGATGAAGGTGATCAGCGGCGTGTTGCGCATGCGGCACACCTCCATCAGTTTCTCGGTCTGGGCCTCAACCCCTTTGGCGTTGTCGATGACCATGATCGCCGAATCAACGGCGGTGAGCACCCGGTAGGTATCCTCGGAGAAATCCTGATGGCCGGGAGTATCGAGCAGATTGACCTCGTAATCGCGGTAGGTGAATTTCATCACGGAGGTGGTGACCGAGATGCCGCGCTCCTGTTCGATGGCCATCCAGTCACTGGTCGCATGCCGTGCCACCTTGCGTGATTTGACGGCCCCAGCCAGATTGATAGCACCGCCAAAGAGGAGGAGCTTTTCGGTCAAGGTTGTCTTTCCGGCGTCTGGATGGCTGATGATGCCGAAGGTTCGTCGTTTGGCTACTTCCTGCTCAAGTTGTTTACTCATGATATTTTAATAGGTGTTGTTGTCTGCTGTCCTGGAGTTGGTGCAAGGTATAATTTTAGAAAAGAAGAAAAAATACAATAGGCCTTTTTGCCAGGAAAGCAATGGGAAAAGAAGAGATCCTTCGCCATCTTGTGCTTTACGTGGTGGGTTGCTTGCCTGAATGACAGGGCGCTTGGTTTTGATATTAGATCTTTTTTCGACCCACGAATAGATTCTTTTGTTTTTTTTTATTTTCCACACTATTATCGAGACTAGAGAGTTCTCTCTTTCTTCAAACATTGGCGCAACCATTTGCAAGTAAAATATTTGTTGGCTTTACTGTTAAGATGGGCACTGAGTGTTGAGGCAATGTTTCTTTTATTTCACAGCCCATATTAACAAGGAGATATGAATCCATGATGACCATGATTGCCGTTGTCTTTATCTGCTGCTATGCGATAATAGCCCTTGAGCATCCCATTAAAATCAGCAAATCCGCCATAGCACTCATTGCTGCCGGTCTGATGTGGACCCTCTATTCATTTGCCAGTCCACTGGGAGTGCATGAGGTCGTGAATCAGCTCACGGAAAAACTTGCTGAAACTGCGGGGATTGTCTTTTTTCTGATCAGCGCTATGACTATTGTTGAAGTAACCGACTCCCATGGCGGCTTCGAGGTGATTACCTCGCGTATCAAGGCCACCAGGTTGTCGACTTTGCTTTGGGTTATCGCCTTTATCGCTTTTTTTCTCTCTTCCATTCTGGACAATATGACAACCACCATCGTGATGATTGCCCTGATGAAGCGTCTGCTCAAGAATCATAGCCAACGCCTCTTCTTTGCCGGTATGATCGTTATTGCTGCTAATGCCGGCGGTGCCTGGAGTCCGATCGGTGATGTGACCACTACCATGCTCTGGATTGGTGGTCAAATCACCACGGTCAATATCATGAAGACGACCTTTCTGGCCTCCATGGTCAGTATGATTGTTCCCCTTATCATGGCTTCTTCCCTTCTGCGAGGCAGTGTAGTGGCTCCCGACAGGGTTGAACAGGGAAGTGCCAAGACTACCCGGTTTGAAAAATCAGTCATGTTCTTTATGGGGATGGGCTCGCTGCTTTTTGTACCGATTTTCAAGTCTGTTACCCATCTCCCTCCCTATCTTGGTATTTTGCTGGCACTGGGCGTGCTCTGGCTGGTGGGTGATCTTCTGCATCGTAACAAATCGGCGGAGGTGAAGGAAAACTTCACCTTGGCGAAGGCTCTCAGGCGTATTGATATGGCATCGGTGGTTTTTTTTATTGGTATTCTGCTTGCCGTGGCAACCCTTTCCGCCAATGGTATGCTGCCATCTCTGGCCCAGTGGCTGGATTTCAAAGTGGGCAATCAGTCTATTATTGTTATCATTATCGGTCTTGTCTCCTCTATTGTTGATAATATTCCGCTGGTGGCCGCGTCCATGGGGATGTATCCTTTGGCCCAGTTCCCGCCGGATTCTTTTGTCTGGTCGTTCATGGCCTATTGTGCTGGGACTGGCGGGTCGATTCTGATTATTGGTTCGGCAGCGGGAGTGGCAGCAATGGGCCTCGAAAAAATCGAGTTCTTCTGGTATGCCTATCGTATTGGACCACTGGCCCTAGTCGGGTATATGTGCGGTATAGCGACGTATATATTGCAATACAAGTTGATGCATTGACCTTTTCTGTTTACGGGCAAGAAGACTCTATTGTTGTCAGTTTGGAGAAAAAGTCGGGCCTGGGTTTTGAAAAGTATGTTTATTTCGTTGATCCGTTTTTCCGAGGATTGTGACCTCCTCCCGATAAATTGGACAAGCCAAAACTAGAGAATTCGGGCAAAATGATTCCCTAAAGGAGGAGACGTTTTGCCATGAAAACATCAAAATTTACAGATGAGCAGATTGCATTTGCGCTTAGGCAGGCAGAAACGGGTACAAAGGTGGCAGAGGTCTGTCGGAAGATGGGTATTTCTGATGCCACCTTTTACATCTGGAAGAAAAAGTATGGTGGGCTTGGGGTCAGCGAGTTGCGACGTTTGAAGCAACGGGAAGAGGAGAATCGACAGCTCAAAAAGTTGGTAGCCGACCTAAGCCTCGACAAACATATGCTTCAGGATGTCCTTGCAAAAAAGTTCTGACCCCAGCTAAAAAAAGGCGTTTGGTTGATAGCCTTGAAATTGCGTACCGTGTTGGCACCCGCAGGGCCTGCGCGGTGATGGAGGGACAGGGGGTGGTTCAGGTTATGGAGCGGCTACGCCTCTTCAATAACCGTTACCCTGAAAGGATTCAGGTAGATAACGGACCAGAGTTTATTTCCAAAGATCTGGACAACTGGGCTTATGAAAACGGAGTGACCTTGGACTTCTCCAGGCCAGGAAAACCAACAGACAATGCACTTATAGAGTCGTTCAACGGAAGCTTCCGTGATGAAGGTCTCAAATCTAACTGGTTTTTATCGCTTGACGACGCCAAGAAAAAAGTTGAAGCTTGGCGACGAGATTACAATGGATTTCGCCCACACTCATCGTTGGGCAATTTGACCCCGGAGCAGTTCCGGGAACAGCACATCGGAAACCCGAAATTTCTAAGATTGGCATGTCCAGATTGTGGGTGAGGCTCATGTCAGGGGCAGGGACATAATAATAGTGGTACCGTTGCCGGGGCTGCTTTCAATATCGATTATTCCCTTATGCTTGTTAACTATCACATCATGGGCAATAGCCAGACCCTGGCCAGAGCCCTGTCCCACTTCCTTTGTGGTGAAAAAAGGATCAAAGGCCCGGTCTTTAACTTTCTCGCTCATGCCTCCACCGCTATCATGGATGCGGACTACGGCGGATCTTGCCTCCCGGGAAGAACTGATGGTGATGTGTCCTTTCTCTTCTTGTTTGTTTGACGCCTTTATAGCCTGGGCAGCATTGATCAGGATGTTGAGAAAGGCCTGTCCAAGCTCCTCAGTGTGACAGGGAACATTCGTCAGGCTCTCGTCCAGATTGGTCTCGATTTCGGCTACATGCTTCCATTCATTCTGGGAGATTATCAAGGTATTCTTGATAATAGTGTTCAGGTTATACGGCACCAGTTCATTGGACCGAGGATGTGAGAACTCCTTCATCGCTTGAACTATAGAGATGATCCGTTCCAGTCCAACCTTTGTTTGTTCCAAAGAGGCTGGAATTTCGGTTGTCAGATAATCCCAATCCGCCTTTTCCATGGCCTTTATCAGGGGCTCGTACGCGCTTCCCGCAGCAGTGGCATCGGGTATGGAGGCCAATAGGGTGCATGTCTCTTTCATGATTTGCTGAATATCGGAAAAGGCATCGTGAAGGAACGCGATATTGTTTGAGATAAATTGAGCAGGGGTATTGATCTCATGGGAAATACCGGCGGAAAGTTGCCCCACCGATTCCAATTTGGAGATTTTTAATAATTGGATTTGTAGTTTTTGTTTTTCTTTTTCAGATGCGATTCGGTCGGAGATATCCCGCAGGTCTTCTATGACGCCGATAATCTTAGAGTTGATATCAAAAAAGGGCGCCACGGTGAGTAGGCAATGGATTTCTTTGCCATTCTTGCTTTTCCGAATGGTTTCTTTCTGATAGGGGATGCCTTGGTTCAAGGCAATATGAACGGCCTCCTGTTCTTCCAGGGGGGGAGGTTCTCGAAAACACTGGTAACATTTATTATTGATTACCTCTTCCTGATTGTATTGAAACATCTCATAGAAGGTGGAGTTGGCACGGCGAACGGTAAAATCAGGGTTAATGACCAGAATGGCGGTGGCTGTAGTATCCAGGATCTGATTCAGTTCCGTATTGAGGATGGCCAAGAGCTCTGCGTCCTGCTGGCGCCGGACTGTTTCTGTCTTCAGGCTGGCCATGGTTTTTTCCAGTTCCCGGGTCCGCTCTATTACCCGAGTTTCCAGAGTTTCATTGGCCTCCTGTAGTTGTTGTTCGCTCTTGCTGAGGTTGGCGATGGTTTGTTTTGTCAGGTTCAGTATGAGAAAGACAAAGATCGCTCCACCAAGAAAAACCACCCCTGTCACCAGTTCCACGGGTAAAGGCAGCCGGATTACGAGGATGGCGATAAAACTGAGATAGCCAAGAAAAAAGAAAAACATGAAGCCTATGAGCACCTTCCAACGTTTGATAAAAACCATCGGCAGGTTGACAAACATTTTGAGCCCTAAGTTGATTGCGGCCAGAAGAAAGGACGCCCCAACCAAGACCAAAAAAACAGGAAGTAGCTGCTGAATTTTCATGTGGTTTTCTCCGGGAAATGCAAGATCTCAGATCGTGATGTAAAAAAGCAGGATATTGTCTCCTTCCTTGATAAAAACAGATAATAATATATCTTCAAACATAGAAGAAAGGAAGCGGGAAGATACGTTGTTTTTTGACATATCGTGATCCTCGGCAGTATTCTTTGCAGGGGGAAAAAGTTTGCCCCTGTTCTTTCATCATAGTATCTTGATCGATAGTAACTGTTTTTTGTATAAAAAAGCCTTACATCAGTCGCTGGAGAAAAAGATGTCGCCATAATAGGCGCTTGTCTGCTGGCCGCTGTTGTCGGTGTCGGTCATGATGGCTATGGCATCGATGTATCTGATCTCTGTGCCAAAGAACTCCCTGAGGTCGGCAGCGACATTGCGTTTTTCCTGATACCAGTTTGCCGGCGTGTCGGTGGATGAACGGAGGGCCAACATCATGGCACTTTTGCCGGCAAAGGCATTGGGCCAGCTCTTTCCTTTAGGCGAGGCGGAGGCCCAGACATAATTGATGGCCTTGGTCTTCCAGAAGAACAGTCCTCCGTCAACGACCACATAGATCCGCGCCCCATAGTCATCGCCTGATTTTGTCTGTTCATTGAGTGCCTGCAGGGGTTTGTCAACGCGCCAGCGCCAGTTCAGATAGGGGGTTTGTTGCAGATCGATGCGCTGCTTTTTGAACAGGCCGGATGCTGCCGCCTGGCTGGTGGCCTTGATGACTGTCTCCGTTCCCACCGTGACAATCTGATAATCGGTCTTACCGGAAAAGCTCTTTTCCTCCCACCCTTTCAGGCCCTCAGCCGCAAAGTCACCAATTGCTGTTTTCATAGGTTCGGCACCAGAGGCTGGGGTGGTGAGCAGGAGCAAGATTCCTATGCCAGAGCAGAGCAGAGAGGATGAGATGTTTGTTTTTGTTAAGGTTGGTGTCGGGGTTTTCATGCGGATATAGCGAAAAACTGTAAGAAGATAAGGAGTTAAGTGTTTTTTGTATCTTTTGTTAATAATAAACTACACCAGGAATTTGAATATGTAACGGTCTAATTATGTGCTAATGGGGGAGAAACTGCTACTCTTGTCAAGAGTAAGGAGCTGCCATTTGTATCTATTCGAATAATACTTCTCCCCCTTTCTTTTCCCTTAAAGGTGAAGATTTAACACTATTCCTTTTATCACCCACCATGTCGTACCAAGAAGGGAACGAAGCTCTCCTGTACTTGAGGACGTCAATATCCAGCATTCGAGCGTAACGCAATTAAGACCCATGGTAGTCCAAAACACTATTTGAAAAGACCGTTTTTTGGACTTGTGACGAAGTAGCTTTTGTGCGGCCAAAGCACCCGGCCATCCACCGGCCAATGCGAAAAAGTGTAAGGTGCTCTCTTGAGTTCGCCATTGATCGTTTTTTGCGGCTGATTTGTCGAGTGCATAGATGAAAAATGTGATGGCACTGGCAATGAAATAAAGTCCAAAGATAGCAGCCGGTAACTTACCGGTAAAAGCTGTCCATGCCACAAAGACGAGAAAGGCAACTGATAGTAGGAGGGAAAAGGTATCTGTCAATATGGGGAGAACGTTGCTACTCCATGATACAATAGGCAACAAGACATGATCTCCGTCAAATAAGACATTAACGGCCTGTGATCGACCTTTGGCATCGGTCTTGAGCGTGTAGGTTACGATTTCGTTCCCGATAGGCCTTTTTTGTTGGTTGGCAAAAGACTTGATGTGAACGAATACTTGATGGCTGTCACCATTGTTAGGGGAAATGAATCCAAAACCTCGGTCGTCTTTCCAATTTGTTATTTTCCCTTGATGGCGCATAGTTATGGAATTCTATTTGATTTTATTATTGTAAAACTCTCTCAGTGTTAATGGAAGATGGCAACTATTCCAATCTCCTACCATTCAAAGCGGACGTTGTTATCGAGGGCGTCCACCTTGGCTATTTTTACCTGCACCATGGCACCCGGTTCCGGGATCTGGCCGGCGGGGGCCGGGATGTCAATATCCAGCAGGATGTCGGTGAGCAGGAGGAAGATCCGTCTGGGGGTGGCATCAAGGACCAGGGCATTCATGCTGGTCCCTTTTCTGGCCTCAAGGTATTTGAGAAGCCAGTAGCGATGACGCTGCTGCTTGACCGCATTGGCGGAAGACAGCGTCCGGCTGATGACGGCGGTGAAGTCCTTGCACATCTTTTCATTGAAGCGCAGATCCTCACGTCTGATCAGGGAGTGGAGCTGGTGCTGCATCAGCAGATCAAGGAGCCTTCTGATCGGTGAGGTGATGGTGGTGTACTGTCCAACCCCGAGTCCGCTGTGGGCCTTGGCCTCGGTCAGCAGCTCGCCGCGGGAGAGCTGCTTGCGTTGCAGGCTGTTGAGAAAGAGGTCGTTGTCCTGGCCATGCACCAATCGTTTCCGGGGCGGGCCCTGGGCGCGGAAAAGTCCTGGTGCCATCCGATCGGCAACAAATCGGGCCGCCTCGGTATTGGCCAGGATCATCATCTCGGAGACCAGGGTGCGGGCCGGGGTGTCGGTGTCGCTCAGGGTGACCTGGACCGTGTTGTTGCCATTGACCGAAATATTCACATCGGGAAAGGGGAGGAGGAGGGCGCCTGCCGCCACTCGTTTCTCGCGCAGTTTGATGCGCAGCATGTTCAAGGTCTGCAGCTCCCAATCGTTTCTTTCGATCAACTGGTCGGCCTCTTCGTAGGTGAGACGTCTGGCCACTTTGATGATGGAAGGCTTGATCCGCACCCGCAGCACCTCTGCCTCCGGTGACAGCAGGATCATCAGGCTGATGGTGGCCCGGATCTCATCCTGGATCAGACTGCAGATCCCCTGGGAGAGATGGCGGGGCAGCATGGGGATCTGTCCTTCCGGAAAATAGAGGGAGGTGCCACGGTGCATGGCCTCCTGAAAGAGCGGATCTTCCGGTTTGACATAATGGGCGACATCGGAGATATGGACGCCCACCAGATAATTGCCATCCTCTTCCGTAATGGACAGGGCGTCATCATAGTCGAGAGTGGTAGGGCCATCAATGGTCATGGGCTGCAAGGCGGTGAGATCAATCCGGCCCAGATCGCTGAACAGATCAGATGTTCCCTGTTGCAGGAGCATCTCGGCCTGCTGTCTGGCGGCTAGCGAAAAGGTGGTGGGAATCTCCTGGCGGAGCAGGGGGATGTTTTCGTTGGGCTCCCAGATGCCGGCCTTTACCAGGAGATGAAAGGGGGCATGGGGATCATGAAGGTTTGCCATCTTGAGCAGCTCCCGGGCCATGGCGGCCTGGGGGGCATCTCCTGCAAAGAGATAGAAGTCCTGAAGTACCGACAGGCACTGATCAAGGACGGGTTTGAGGCCGGCGTCGATTTCTTCATCCTGCATCAGCCTGGATATGGCTAAGGCGCCATTGCTCAGCAGGTCCTGTTTACTCTGCTCCTTTTCGTGCTGGAGGCGGAGCTGTTCGACCTGTTCCCTGGTGTGGGCGTGGATCTCTGCTTCCCGGAACTTGAAGTATAATCGGTCGGAGAAGACGCTGCGGATAAATGCTGCCACCATGTTGTCGTCCGCCTCAGAGCCAAAGGCCAGTTCCGCCAGAAAGAGCGGCTCAAAGGCTGCTGTTTCCTCGTCCGCTGTCAGTTCCCAGATCTCCTCAAGATTGATCGTCTCCACTAAAGACTTGCGTTTGTCTGCGGCCTCCTGCAGTTGTCTGAGCATTTCTTCCCGGTCACCAGTCATGGAATGGGTACGTTTAGAGATATGCAGTACTCGAGAGAGGGGCAGGTTGATTTCACGCCCAGTTTGATTAATCAGCCGCAGCCGTTTCTCCTGGGCCTCGGTGACAAAGGCGCAGATAAACTTGCCGCCGTCCAGATATTCGATGATTTTTCCTGTTGTTGTCATGAGAACGTTGAATAGTGAAAGTTGAATGGTGAATGTCCAGAGTTTCGGGGCCGTTAAGAGCTGACTTGATCTTTGATACAAATTTATTGACTGCCCCTTATGCCGCTCCGGCCATTCCATTGGCCATGTTATTTTTTACAACTGCTTAATTGTTTGCCAAAAGTGATAAGCGAATGACGAAGTGAACCAGATACTTTATAGTATTGTTTGTTGTTTTGAACACTTTTATTCGCTCTGGGCGCTAACTTTATTGTTGATGGGAGAATTAGTTCGTTATGATGAACTTGGATGATAAACCAATACGTTCCGGGATGGTGGCCATTGTCGGCCCTCCCAATGCCGGCAAGTCAACCTTGATGAATGCTCTGCTGGAGCAGAAGATATCCATCGTCACCCCCAAGCCGCAGACCACCCGCAACCGGATCCTGGGGATTGTCAATGCTGAGGGCTATCAGATCGTCCTCCTTGATACCCCCGGTCTGCATAAGGCCCGTGAGCCATTGAATCAGGAGATGGTGCGCATTGCTCTGGACAGTCTTCATGGGGTGGATGCGGTGATCTACATGATTGATGTCTCCCTGCCTCTGCCGGATCGCTTGAAGAAGGAGAAGGGGCAGGAGCTGGCCGGATATATGGAGCAGGTCAGCTGTCCGGTGATCCTGGTCTTGAACAAGGTCGATCTGCTGAACAAGGAAAAGCTGCTGGCCCTGATCCAGGCCTATTCCGAGATTTTTCCTTTTCATGCGGTCATTCCCATCTCCGCACTCCATGGTGACGGGACGGATCGCTTGCTGGCCGAACTGCTGCAGGTTTTGCCCATCGGGCCGCGCTATTATCCTGAGGATATCCCCACTGATGCCACGGAGCGTTTTCTGGTGGCGGAGATTATCAGGGAGAAGGTGTTTCTGCTCACGGGCGAGGAGGTGCCTTACTCCTCGGCCGTGCTCATTGAATCGTTCAAGGAAGACCCAGTGAAAGGGCTGATCACGATCCATGCCACCATCGTGCTGGAGCGGACATCACAGAAGGGGATTGTTATCGGCAAGGGCGGCCTGAAGCTGAAGAGCATCGGCATTGCCGCCCGTAAGGATATCGAAAAACTGCTGGATCAGAAGGTGCTGTTAAAGCTCTGGGTCAAGGTGCGGAAAAACTGGTCCCATGACGAGAACTTTTTGAAGGAATTGGGCTTCTGATGGCTGAGGGGCCCTGGATGGCATTATTCCTTTATCGGGACGGGGCCCTCCTGTGCAGGTACCTTTTTATTGTTAGCCGTGGAATAAATTTTCAGACTTTTCAAGATGTTCAGGGCTGAGCGAAGCTGGTTATCATTTCCCAACCGGATCTCGGAATCGCTGGCTGGTTTCTCAGTGTTATCCGGCTCATTCAGGAGGATGGGGGGCAGCTCTTGTTCTGTTTGGGGCGCAGAAGTCTGATCTGGTTCCTGAGCCTGATTCGGATTGGGAATATGGTTTTTCAGGTCAGCCTCTTTTAAGGCAACAGGCGCTTTGCTTTTCTTGCCTGTGTCATCGCTTGAGACAAAGGGAACCACAACATCCGGAGTGATTCCGGTGGCCTGAATGGAGCGGCCGTTGGGGGTATAGTAACGGGCAGTGGTCATCCGCAGGCCTGCTCCTTCCGGCAGGGGCAGGATGGTCTGCACAGAGCCTTTGCCAAAGGTTTTGACTCCGACAATAATGCCTCGTTTGTGATCCTGAATGGCGCCGGTCACGATCTCGGAGGCGCTGGCTGAGCCTTCATTGACGAGAACGACCAGGGGAAAAAGGTTTTTACCGCCATTGCTGTGGGCCTGGAAAGTCATGTTCTGTTCTCTGACCCGTCCTTTAGTATAGACCACCAGCCCTTCATCCAGGAAGATATCCGTGACTGAGACAGCCTGATCGAGCAGGCCACCGGGATTGTTGCGCAGGTCAAGAATCAGTCCGTTTATAGGGTGTTCTTTCTGAAGTTTCTGCAAAGCCTCTTTGACCTCTTTTGTGGTCTGGCTCTGGAAATTGGTGATGCGGATATAGGCCAGTCCCGGCTCCAGGAAGTTGTCTTTGACGCTGTGTAAGGGAATGGTGGCACGGGTCAGGGTAAAATCCTTCAGCTCTTCCCAGCCTTCACGATGAATGGCAAGGATGACTTTTGTCCCTTCCGGCCCCCGTAATTTTTTGATGGCATCCATGGGGCTCATACTTTGGGTAGGTTCGCCATCGATCTTGATGATCAGGTCTTTTGCCTTCAGGCCGGCCCGGTCTGCCGGAGTCTCTTCAATAGGAGAAACCACGGTGAGAATCCCCTCCTCAATGGAAACCTCTATGCCGATGCCGCTGAAGCTTCCTTCTGTCTCTTCCTGCAATTCCTTAAAATCTTCAGGCTTGAGATAGGATGAATGAGGGTCCAGGGAGAGCAGCATGCCGCTGATGGCTCCTTCCATAACCTTCCTGGCATCAATCTCATCCACATAATTTTCTTGCAGGATGCTCAAGACATTGGCAAAAGTCTCAAGCTGCTGGTAGGTGGACTGCCGTTCTCCCTCTGAGATCTCGGCATGGATCTGAAGGGGCAGGCAGAAGGTGAGAAGGGTCAGGATTCCATAACGGAGCAGAGAGCTGATTGGTCGGTGCATATCGTTTTTTTTAAAAATATGTTTTAAGGTTTAGTTGTACGTCTGGCACTGATTTAAAATTTATTGTCATAATTCAGGGTAGTAGGGTCCGTTTTAATTATATGAATAATAATCATTTAAATGTGCTGTGTCAGGGGAGGGAAAGTTTATTTTTGTCCAGCCAGAACAGTGGGTCCTCTGTCTCAGCGGCATGGCGGATTTCAAAGTACAACCCTTCATCCACCAGGGTGGCTGTCTCACCCATAACCCCAATGTCCTCTCCTGCCTTAACCATATCGCCTTCTTCTTTCAAGAGTTTTTCTATTCTGGAGACAACGGTATAATATTGGAATCCATGGTCGATGATGATTGTATTGCCGTATCCGCGAAGATAGCCGGCGTAGAGGATGGTGCCCTCAAATATCGCTTTGACCTTTGTGCCATCAGGGGCCTCAATGGCAATACCGGCAGATACACCTTCAACTCCCATCTTGTTTTTCGTGGATTGTCCATAAAGGGTAAGCACTCTTCCGCTCACCGGAGCCGGTAGCTTGCCCTTGTTCATGAGAAATCCCTGG
Organism: Pseudomonadota bacterium; assembly: GCA_018821985.1. Classification (GTDB taxonomy): domain Bacteria; phylum Desulfobacterota; class Desulfobulbia; order Desulfobulbales; family Desulfocapsaceae; genus UBA2270. The sequence continues at coordinate 101,384 of JAHJKP010000026.1, read as the reverse complement.
CTGAGGATCGCTTTTTTCTCTTTCATGACTGCAAGCTGGGCCGATAAGTCTCCGGCTGCCTTCTCAATCTCTTGTGATGCCTGCTCATGTAGTTTTGTCTGGGTGCGAATCTGGGCCAGCAGCTCATTTTTTTCCTGGCGGGTCTGCTGGATAGCTTCTTTCTCCTGGCTGGCCTGGTTGATAAAGTTGGTGAGCAGATTTTTTTCCAGGGTCAGGGCCTTCTTTGTCTGTTCCAGCTCTTCAATGGTTTTTCGATATTGCTGCATGATGTCCTGGTCATACTGGATCAAAGAACTGAAAGAGTCGTGGATACTGAGCAGCTTCGGCAAGGTGTCAGCCGAAAAGGCCACATTGATCACTCCGATCTTTCCTGTTTTGTAGTAGGCCGTGATTCGTTTCTGTAGGTGAGTCTGGGCCTTTTGTTTTTCAACCTGGATGGTATTTATCTCTCTTTCCTTGGCAGTGATCAGTTCCTGCTGAGTGGTCATGGAGTCTTCCAGGGTATGCAGTCTGGCAATCTTTTCCAGAAGGTTCATGTCAATGGCTTCAAGCTCGGTCAGCAGATTCCTTTCCTGATTTATGGCTTCAAGAATTTGTTCCTGTTGGCGTTTCAGTCCTTGTTGTAATTGACTGATTGAGATGCTCTGGCTTTCGATCTTGTGTTCAATGGCCTCTTTCTCAGCCTTCAAGTCTGTGGCCTTGGCTCCCCCTGCAGTGAGAAAACTCAGGAGCGCAAGGCTGAGGATGACAGAACAATAAAATGATTTTATTCCTTGGCGTAATACCTGGCTGGAGGAACAGCAGTTATTGGCAGTTTGGGTTGTCTTCATCCTGGATTCTAGGAAGGCGTCAGATACGCAAGAACTTTTGCATGGATGTGTAGCTGCCTGCGGTGCAGAGAACAATGGATAAAATAACAATGGTACAGATGATTCCCGGCGGAAAAAAGGTGAAGGTGAAGAGATCAAGAAAACCTGCTCCCGAGAAATGGCGTAATGTCCATTGAAAAAGTGTGTAAAGTGAGGCCAGACCCAGAAGGGAGCCTATGAGGCCCAGGAGTATTCCTTCCAGGAGAAAGGGGGTGCGGATGTAGTTGTTAGTCGCACCAACCAGTTTCAGGAGCTCCAGCTCTTCCTGTCGGCCGAAGATGGTCAGGCGGATGGTGGATGCAACCATGAAGGTGGCGGTCAGAATGAGCAGGAAGCCGCTGAGGAGCACGACAATGGAGAGCAGTTGGGTGAAATAGTAAAAACGCTCCACCCATTTCTGGCCGTATTGCACCTTCTGGCTGCCAGGTATTGTGGCCAGGTATTCAGAAAAGAGCTTGATCTGGCTGAGACTGCGCAGACTCCTCAAGGGAGTCACCTCTATTGAGGCGGGCAGGAAGTCGGTGGGCATGTCGGTGAGGACATCACGGTTGTCGTCGCCAAGCTCACTGGCAAAACGTGTGTAGGCTTCTGCCTTGGAGATAAATTTTATTTCCTGCACCTGGTCGAACTGGGTGATCTTGAGGCGAAGTTGTTCCTGCATCTCAGGACCGGGCTCTTCTTCTAAATAGACGACAAGGCGCAGGTCATCGCTTACCTTGTCTCCGGCGTTCAGCATGTTGAGGTAGATCAGATAAAAAAAAGAAAAAATAAGCACAGAGAGGCTGACCGTCAGGCAGGTCATGAACTGGGTTGTCCATGTCTGTCGCAGGTTACGTCCTGTCTGCCGGAAGACGGAAAACCAGAAATTCATATCTCGTCACCTCTGGTCAGTGATGCTAGTTTCCCGTAATGGAGTTTCATGACACGATGGGTGGAGTGGCGGTAGAGGGTTTCGTCATGAGTGGCGATGACGATGGTGGCGCCGGAATTGCTGCATCTGGTCAGCAGTTCCATGACCTGGGCAGTGCTGGTAGCATCCAGGTTACCGGTTGGTTCATCGACCAGGATCAGAGTGGGGGAATTGGCAACCGCTCTGGCCAGGGCCACGCGCTGTTGTTCCCCACGGGAGAGGTCGCCGGTCAGGATATCGTATTTATCTTCGAGCTGCAGTTGGGCGAGCAGGTTCCTGACCCGGCTGCGGATGATCTGTGGTTTTTTGTAGGAGACCTCCATGGAGATAGCGATATTTTCCGCCACTGTCCGGTCGGTGAGCAGCCGGAAATCCTGGTAGGCCATTCCCACTTTCTGCCGCAGCTTTGCCAGTTTGTTGCCGGTGACCTGGTGGATGTTCATGCCCGCGACCTCAATCAGTCCCGTGCTGGGTTTGTCCATGTTGGAGAGTAATTTGAGCAGGGTGGTCTTGCCCGCGCCGCTCCTGCCGATGAGGAAGAACATCTCTCCACCGGCAATGGAGACAGAGATATCGGTCAGTGCCGTCACATTTGGCGGATAGCTCTTGGAGACCTTGATCACTTCGATCATGGCGGTGCGGGAGGAAACAGTGGCTTCGGTCATGGCGTTTATTTGTGGGGAGCGATGAGCAATTGAAAGCAGATCATTGCCTGTTTTCCATTGCAAAGATTGTATCAAAAAGAGCGGTTGTGGTTTGAATGATCTCGGTGTCATCGCTCAGTTTGAGGTATGATTCACCACTCAATTCCTGATGAATCAGGTCGTTACTGGTTGGGATGATGCCGCCCAAGGTCATGCCTGTTTCCATAATTGCTGCATTAATCTTTTCCTGGAGTAGGCTTGGCACAGGTTGGGGCGCGCGATTGATCAACAGGTATTGATGTTTAACATCCAGTCCCAAGGGGGTGGTGATATCTGAGATGCGCTTGGCGGTCAGAATACCTCGTGCTGAGGGATCGGAGGTGATAAAGAGGTAGTCGATGGTGCGTAGATTCATCCGGCTCAGATGTTCCATGCCGGCCTCATTATCGACGATGATATAGCGATAGTTCTCCGCCAGTTTGTCCATGGTCATGGCCAGATACTGGTTGGCGGCGCAGTAGCAGCCAGGACCGTCCGGTTGGCCCATGACCAGGAGATCAAAACCGATTTCTTCGATCAGGGCCTGGTGGATTTTCAGTTCCATGAACTGGTCGCGGCTCATGTTAGGCGGTAGCTCCCCTTTCAGCTCTTTTCTGATCTTGCCCAGGGTGAGGCCCACCTCCATGCCGAGCAGCTCGTTCAGGTTGGCGTTGGCGTCTGCGTCGACTAGAAGGAGAGGGGTCATCTTTTTCTGCAGGAGGTATCTGGTCAGCAGGGCGGATGTAGTTGTTTTGCCGGTTCCACCTTTACCAGCCATGGCTATTACTTTTGTCATCTTCTGTCTCGATTGTGTCTGTGCTCAGGAAAAAGAGTTGGAAAGACTGGTGAACTGTAAAAGGATATGAACTTCTGGTTATTCCTCTACCACTCCTTAAGCCGTTCCCGCCATTTTAATGTCAATGTTGTTTTTGAATAATACCTTAAATCTCTCTTTCATATAATGAAGACCACACTTTATGTCAAATTAAAGGTGCTTGTGGCTGTTGATTCTTAGGAGTTGTAGCAGGACACCAATTATATTTCTGACTATTTCGTTACGGTTTTTAGACTTTTTTGCTCTGCAGTTAAATGACCTGATTTTGACCATGGCCTACTTTCCCCTTGCAACTTGATACGCAGTTGGTATTTTTGTAAGTTTTATATGAAAAGAAGGAACAGGGGGAGTACATTGCCAAAAGTTAGTCTGTTCCTTGTTTATTGTACCGTAACTTTAATTTGTTCACGAGCCGTGCCTTGCTGAAAAAAGGAGAATACCATGGATTACAGGGATACCCTGAATCTTCCCCAGACCAAATTCAATATGAAGGCCAATCTGTCCCAGAAGGAGCCCCTCTTGTTGAAGCGCTGGGAAAAGGAAGACCTGTACGGACAGTTACAGGAGCTGGGACGGGATAAGCCCCTTTATGTGCTGCATGACGGTCCTCCCTATGCCAACGGTCATATTCATCTGGGAACTGCTTTTAATAAAATATTAAAGGATATTATCCTGAAATCCCGTCGTATGGCTGGTTTTAGGGCTCCTTATATCCCAGGTTGGGACTGTCATGGCCTGCCCATTGAGCACAATGTGGACAAGGAGTTGGGTGACAAGAAAAAAGAGATCCCCAAGCTCTCCAAGCGGGGTGCCTGCCGCAAATATGCGGAAAAATGGGTCAAGACCCAGAAGGCCGAGTTTAAACGCCTGGGTGTACTCGGTGACTGGGACAGACCCTATCTGACCATGAACTATGAATATGAGGCGGTGATTGCCAGGGAGTTTAACCGTTTTCTGCTTTCGGGCGCGGTGATCCGCAACAAGAAGCCGGTATTCTGGTGCTCAACCTGCACCACCGCCTTGGCAGAGGCCGAGGTTGAATATTATGATCACACCTCGCCTTCCATCTATGTAAAATTCCCTGTAGTGGACGATCTCTCGGATATTGATCCGGCACTGGCTGCTTCCAAGGTCTCGGTGGTTATCTGGACCACGACTCCCTGGACCCTGCCGGCCAATCTGGCAGTGGCCTTTCATCCGGATTTTGTCTATGCCGCCGTGAAAGTTGAGGGTGAAATACTGATTCTGGCCCAGGATCTGGTGGACAAGGTGATGGCCGATCTTGGCATAACTGATTATGCCATTGTTGCGATCTTTTCGGCGCGCGGGCTGGAGCGCAGGAATTGTCGTCATCCATTCCTGGATCGTAATTCCCTGATGGTCCTTGCCGACTACGTGACTGCCGAGGCCGGTACCGGTTGTGTCCATACGGCCCCAGGTCATGGTGCCGACGATTACCTGACCGGGTTGCGCTATGGCCTGGAGGTCCTGTCGCCGGTTGACAGTGAGGGCTGTTATACCGCAGAAGCCGGAAAATATCAGGGCCAGCAGGTGCCGGCAGTCAACAAGGTGATCACTGGGGATATGCAGGAGTCAGGTGTTTTGCTCCATGAGTCCGCCATTACCCATAGTTATCCCCACTGCTGGCGTTGCAAGAAACCGGTGATGTACCGGGCCACGCCCCAGTGGTTTATCTCCCTGGAGCAGAATGACCTGCGCGCCAAGGCCCTAGCCGAGATTAAAAAGGTGGAGTGGACTCCGGCCTGGGGGATGCAGCGGATTCAGTCCATGGTTGCAAACAGACCGGACTGGTGTCTCTCCCGTCAGCGCACCTGGGGCGTACCGATCACCGTGCTCAGCTGCAAGGAGTGCGGAGAGGTCGTCAAGAGTGAGGCGCTGGTTGAACGGATTGATCTCCTTTTCAAGAAGGAAGGGGCTGATGCCTGGTTTCGCCACGGGGTGGAGGATTTTCTCGAACCCGGTACTGGTTGCGCTAAATGCGGTTCCACCCATTTTACCAAGGAAGAGGATATCCTGGACGTCTGGTTTGATTCCGGTACCAGCCATGCGGCGGTCTGTGAAAAGCGGGAAGAGCTGCGCTCTCCTGCCGATCTCTATCTTGAAGGCAGCGATCAGCACCGCGGCTGGTTTCAGTCCTCTCTGCTCACCTCGGTTGGAACCCGGGGACGGGCCCCGTTCAAGGGGGTTCTGACCCATGGTTATGTGGTCGACGGCAAGGGCAAGAAGATGTCCAAGTCCATTGGCAACGTGGTGGCTCCCCAGGAGGTGATTGATAAATTCGGCGCCGAGATCCTGCGTCTCTGGGTTTCCAGCGAGGATTACCGTGATGATGTCAAGGTCTCGGATGAGATCCTGAAACAGGTGGCCGATGCCTATCGGAAGATCCGCAATACCATCCGCTATATGCTGGGAAATCTCTTTGATTTTGATCCTGAGGAGGACTGTGTCGCCTATGCTGACCTGCCGGAGATCGATCGCTGGGCCCTGGCCCGTTTTGAGGATCTCAAAGGGCGGGTGACAGCGGCTTACGAACGCTTTGAATTCCATTCGATCCATCAGGGTCTCAATTATTTCTGCGGCCTGACCATGAGTGCCTTTTATCTGGATATTCTCAAGGACCGGCTTTATTGTTCCGCTACGAAGTCGCTTGCGCGCCGTGCGGCCCAAACGGTGCTTCACGAGATTCTGGATGGTCTGCTTCGTCTCATGACCCCGGTGCTCAGCTTTACCGCGGCCGAATCCTGGGAGTCTCTCTATAATCTTGCTCCGGATGCGCCTCTAGATCAGAGTGTCTTTTTTGTGGAGTTTCCATCACTGCATCCGGAAAGGCGCGATGGCGAGTTGGAGGGCAGGTGGGAAAAACTGGTCATGGTCCGTTCAGAGATCACCAAGGCCCTGGAAGGAGCACGTCGGGAAAAGGTGATCGGTCATCCCCTTGAGGCAGAGGTGCTGCTCCAGATCGGCGGTGAATGGGCTGATTTTATCCATCAGGAGTGGCAGACCATCAAGAATGTTTGCATTGTCTCTGAGCTGACTCCCTGTGATGACTTTGTCTTCCTTGGTCTCACTCCTTATGTGAGCAAAGAGCTGGCAGGTCTGTCTGTGGCCGTGCGGCAGGCCACAGGAGAGAAATGCGAGCGCTGCTGGATTCGTTCAAGCAGCGTGGGGCAGAATCAGCTGCACCCACAGCTCTGCGGCCGCTGTGCAACGGTGGTGGTGGAGATGGAGCTGGGGGAGTCAGTATAAATGACACGTTTTCTGGCAATAGTGTTTGCCGTGGTGGTCGGAGATCAGTTGACCAAGCTGTGGATTCTGAGATCGTTTTCATTGTATGAATCCCTGGAGATTATCCCCGGCTTTTTCAGTTTCACTTATTTGACGAACAAGGGTGCTGCCTTTGGTTTCCTGGCCGGACAGACTGGGGCATGGCGACATTATCTATTTTTGATGCTTGGGGCTGTGGCCCTGGTGGTTATTGTCATTGCCTGGTCTCGAATGCGGTATGCTCACAGGCTCTATTCAATAAGCCTGCCACTGATTGGCGGTGGTGCTCTCGGCAATCTGATAGATCGTGTCAGGCATGGTTCCGTGGTTGATTTTCTTGACGTCTATATCGGGGCGCATCACTGGCCGGCCTTTAATGTCGCCGATTCAGCGATCACTATTGGGGTGGTGCTTTTTTTTATCGCCAATATATTGGAAGAAAAAGGAAGATTGAAAAGTGCAGGTTGAGGAATCAGGTAGTATCAAGGTGTCTAGAGTAAAGGTGTTGAGATGAAAATAGCAGTTCTTTTTCCTGGCCAGGGGTCCCAGTATCTGGGTATGGGACGTGAGTTTATTGAGGCAGAGCCCGATTGTGCGGCCATCATGGAACAGGCCGAGGGCGTGTGTGATTTTCCTTTGCGCCAGCTCTGCATCGAAGGGCCCATGGAGGAATTGACCAGGGCCGTACATCTGCAGCCAGCCATCACCGTGACCAATCTTATCTGCTGGCAGGCGCTGAAAAATGCCTGGGGAGAGAAGGTTGTTGCCAGTTGTTTTGCCGGGCACAGTCTGGGGGAGTATTCAGCCCTCTGTGCTGCCGGTGTGCTTAGTGTCGAGGATACAATGCGTCTTGTGGCCAGGCGTGGCATGCTGATGGAGCGAGAGGGGCAGAAACATCCAGGTGCCATGTGGGCCGTTCTTGGCTTGAATGTCGTGGAGATTGAGGGGATTATTGCCCAGTGTGTGGGCGCTGGGGTGGCCACCGTCGCCAATCACAACACCGAGCAGCAGATCGTGATCTCAGGGGAGGTGGCGGCACTGGATGCTGTTGGGGCCATTGCCGCGGAGCGGGGCGCAAGAATTATTCCTTTGGCAGTCAGTGTGGCCAATCATAGTCCACTGGTGGCGGATGCCGTTCCTGATTTTGCCACATTTATGGCAGAGGTGGAATTTAATCGTCCGCAGATTCCTGTTTATTTTAATATCCTGGCGGCAACGGAAGAGGAACCCACTATGATTCGAGAAATAATGGCCAGACAGATTGCCTCCAGAGTTCGCTGGCTCGAGCTCATCCAGGCCATGATCGAACAGGGAGTCGATACCTTTATCGAGGTGGGTCCCAAGACCGTGTTGAAAGGGATGATGCGCAAAATTGCCCCTAAAGGCTATGTCTATCAGGCTCTGCAGCTTGATAGCCCTGACAGTCTGGCCCAATGTCTTGAACAGATAGGTATGAATTAATTTTGTCAGCAAGGATGGATCACACTATGAAGCAAAAAAAAATGTTCATTATATTCTTGTTTCTGGTACTTATGGTTGCCCCTGTGCGGGGTGCTCTGGCCGAGGACGCAGAAGGTGTTGGTCTATCGATTGATAATGAGAATGAAGAAATTGACGCATTCTTTGAAGAGGAGGAGTCCTCTGACCCTTTGGAGTCCATGAATAGGATTTTCTTTCAGGTGAATGACAAACTCTATTTTTGGATCTTGAAACCGGTCAATAATGTTTATATGGCAGTGGTGCCCATCGATTTTCGACAGTGTTTCGGTAATTTTTTTGATAACGTTGCGGCTCCGGTGCATGTGGTGAATAATCTGTTACAGGGCAAGTTAGCAGATGCGTCTATTGATCTTTCACGGTTTTTGATTAACTCTACTGTGGGGGTTTTGGGCCTAGGTGATCCGGCCTTGCGTTCATTTGGACTTGAACCCAAGCCTGAAGATTTTGGTCAGACTTTGGGGGTCTGGGGGCTGGGTGAGGGGCTGTATCTCTGTCTGCCGCTTATTGGGCCTATGACTGTACGGGATACGCTTGGTTTTGCCGGCAACGTTGTCGTCCATCCGGCCACTTATGTCGGCACTACTTATCTGGATGGGGCTGCCTATTATTCTGCTGACAAGGTGAATATGTTGTCTCTGAATCCGGATCTGTATGAAGATATGAAAAGATACTCTCTGGATCCTTATATCTCCATGCGGCAGGTGTATCTTGAGTATAGGCGGAACAAGGTGTTGGATAAGGAAGTGCAAAATGATATAATCAATGAGTTCTGATCAGGAGTTGTGAGGAAAAATGGTACCTGGAAATCTAAAGAAGATAAAAATTATGAAATTCATTTACGCGTTGTTGATACTGTTTTGTTGCTCTCTCTGGTCTGGCTCCTCTGCCCTGGCGATCTCTGGGCCCACAGAGCAGTTAAAACCCACATTAAAAGCGTTGATAGACATCCTGCTTGACTCTGGATTGAAGGGGGAAGAGCATAAGATAGAGCGACGTGCCAAGATTATGGGCCATGTGACCCAGGGCTTTGATTTTCGTGAGATGTCCAAGCGGGTACTTGGGAGGGAATGGAAGGGTTTGCCGCCAGAAAAACAGGACCATTTCCAGGAGCTGTTTACTAAACTGCTTGAAAATGCCTATATCGGTAAATTTGAGAGTTATTCAGGCCAGGAGATTCAGTATATTGGAGAACGGCAGAAGGAAGACAGGGCGATTGTCTCGACTCAAATTGAAAATAATGGCCAGTTGATCCCTGTCGATTATGTCATGATTAAAAAAGAAGATCGGTGGGTGGTCTACGATATCAATATCGAAGGGGTGAGCCTGGTTCGCAACTATATGGAACAGTTCAAGTCAATCCTTCGTCGCGACAAGTTTGACGGGCTGGTAAAGCTTCTGGAGGAAAAAAACAGCACTTTTGAATAATCCACTTCTCTCAGGGCATCTTGCAGGGTCAGAACAGAAAAGTTGTGCGGATGTTTTTGCTTTTCTTGGTGCAGCAGAGCAGAAGCGGTTTGCGTCTGTGGTAACCGAAAGGACTTTTGAGCAGGATACGTTTCTCTTTGAGGTTGGCGACCCTGCCGATGAGGTCTTTTTTCTGGCTCAGGGGCGGTTGTCGGTCCAAAAAAAAACAGGGTTTCATCGCAAGATGCAGGTTGTAGCTATCTTGGAACCAGGGGCCATCGTGGGCGAGGCCGGGCTCCTGTCAGGTCATATCCATGGTGTAAGCGTCAGAGCCATTGAACAATCGCATCTTTTTCGTTTAGGGTGTCATGAGCTGGAGGCTCTGGAACGCACTGACTCGCAACTGGTTATCAAGCTTTTGAAGCACTTGTTGTTGATCAGCAGTTTGCGGCTGGAGAAAACAGCTGAACGCCTGGCGCATGTGCTGTAGAGAGGTTTTTTTGCAAGGCAGATTTTGTTTAACTTCTTGCCTGTTGGGAACTGTAGATTTGTCATGGCGTTGATAGCTCTTCTCTGACAAAGTGCTTGGGCCTGCTTTTTTTTCTGGCCATTCTTGAAAAAATTGTTTATTTTTATGTCCTTTATCTGCGTTCTTCGTTGAAATTTCTTGGATTAAAAAAGCTGATGTGAATAAAAGTTATTAGCTGTAATATTCACTTTCAATCTTGGAGCGTTGTGGTTTTATGTAGTAATTCAGCAGCTTATCTTTGTTACAATATGTGTAACTTTATCTCAATTTACCCTGAAAAACATATTTTGTTTTTTACTGGAGGATATTATGGCATTACCCAAGAGACGACATTCTCACTCTCGTACCCGTAAAAGAAGGTCGCATGATGCACTGAGTGCGCCAGGTATGTCTACCTGTGCCGAGTGCGGTGCGCCAAAACAGCCACATCGTCTGTGCCCAAGTTGTGGAAAATACAAGGGTCGTACGGTTGTTAGTCTTGATATTGATATAGAATAGGCCCAATTGTGCGGATTGCCCTGGATGCCATGGGCGGAGACCATGGCCCCGAGGAACTGATTGACGGGGCATTGCTTGCCGTAAAACAGACCGATCTGCAAGTAACCCTGGTTGGTAACCGGCAGGTTCTGCAGGCTCATCTTGACCGATTGAGGTCTGGCGATACTGGATTGTTGCAACGTATCCAGATTGTCCATGCCGCTGAGGTGGTTGAGATGAGTGAGTCGCCTGTCGACGCTATCCGCAAGAAAAAAGACGCCTCGGTTCTGGTTGCCTTCGATCTTGTGCGTCAAGGGCAGGCTGATGCAGCTGTCAGTGCGGGTAATTCCGGGGCAACAATGGCTGCCGCTGTACGAAAGCTTGGCCGGATGGAGCATGTGTCCCGGCCAGGAATAGCCAGCATCTTTCCCACCTTGAAAAAGCCGGTCGTCATGATGGATGTTGGGGCCAATGTTGATTGTCGCCCCCAGCATCTTTTTCAATTTGCGGTCATGGCCTCTGCCTTTTCCCATATATTCGATATAGATCGTCCCCGTATTGGTATCCTCAGCATTGGCGAAGAAGTTGGGAAGGGGAATACCCTTGTTAAAGAGACCTACGCCCGGCTTGCTGCCAGTTCCCTGAATTTTGTGGGAAATGTCGAGGGGCGAGATGTGTTTCAAGGCAATGTTGATGTTATTGTCTGTGATGGTTTTGTCGGCAATATCTGCCTGAAGCTCAGCGAAGGTCTGGCTGGGGCGGCTATGCAGATGTTGAAAGACGAAATCATGAAGTCAACTGCTGCTAAAATCGGATATTTTCTTGCCCGTCCCGCCTTTCGTTCCTTTGCCAAGCGTGTCGATTATGCAGAATATGGTGGCGCGCCCCTTTTGGGTATCAATGGTATTGGCATTATCTGTCATGGTAAATCCAGCGCTGAGGCTATTAAGAATGCAATCCTGGAAGCTGCCAAGATGGTAGAAAAGCAAGTCAATCAGAGAATCGCAGCAGGTCTTGCTGAAATCGCTCAGGATGAAGAGGCTGTGGTCTGATGGGCACGGCGATTCTTGGGACAGGGTCATATCTGCCTGAGCGGGTTGTCAGCAATCAGGACTTGGAGAAGATTGTTGATACCAGTGATGAGTGGATAAGGACCAGAACCGGGATCAGTACGCGTTGTATTGGTGGTAAGGGTGATGAAACCTATCTATTGGCTGCCAGAGCTGCGGTAAAGGCCTTGCAGATGGCTGAGCTTTCTGCCACTGAGATTGATCTTGTCATTGTTGCGACCATTTCTTCTCACATGCTTATGCCTTCTTGTGCCTGTTTCGTGCAGAAAGAGATTGGCGCTGGCAGGGCTTTTGCTTTCGATATCAACGCTGCCTGTTCAGGATTTGTTTATGCTCTAGATCTGGCTGATAAATATATCCAGGCCGATCCGAGTAAGAAAATTTTAGTGATCGGAGCAGAAACCCTTTCCAGTCGTACGAACTGGGAGGATCGAAATACCTGTATCCTTTTTGGTGATGGTGCTGGAGCCGTTGTCCTTGGGCATGTCGAGGGGAGTCGCGGGGTGATCGGGGCCAAGTTGTTTTCGGATGGAAAGCTTTGGAGCTTGCTCCATATGCACACTGCTGCCAGTTGTAATCCGGAACTGTTGCAGTCCGCAAGTTCCGGTGCTCATATCGTTATGGAGGGCCGTGAAGTCTTTAAGTATGCGGTCAAGGCCATGGAAGAGGCTGTGTTGGCGCTTTTAGACCAAGAACAGATAGCCCTTGATGCCATCAGCTTGGTCATTCCGCATCAGGCTAATATCCGTATCTTGAATAAGTTGGTTGAACGTCTAGGAATCGGTGTAGAAAAAGTTTTCATAAATGTGCAAAAATATGGTAATACGTCAGCAGCTTCCATCCCCATCGCCCTTGATGAAGCAAATCGGGCGTCTATGGTGCAAGCCGGTGATATCATTTTGTTTTGTTCTTTTGGTGGTGGTTTTACCTGGGGAGCAACTCTGGTCAGGTGGTAAGCAATTGTTCGAAAATTATATTGATCTTGAACTAACGGGAATGGCCTAAGTTTTCGTAAGAGATTGATCTGAGCAACCTTTTATGAACGGCTTCTCAGGAGGAGACAAGATTGGATTATTTTTTATCTGAAGAACAAGAGATGATTGTGGAGATAGCTCGTCAGATTACGGATGAGCGAATTATTCCGCAGCGGGCTGAGCTTGATGAGAAGGATGAATTCCCGCGGGCAATACTTGGTGAGATGGCTCGGGCAGACCTCTTTGGGGTCCCTATCCCTGAAGAATACGGGGGCTTCGGCGGAGGTTGTCTTGATATTGTTCTGGCCCTGGAACAGTTGGGGCGTGGCTGTATTGGTGTGGGTACCGCCTTTGCTGCAAGTTCGCTTGGCATCTATCCTATTCTTATTGCCGGATCTCAAGAGATGCGTGAAAAGTATCTTCCGGATGTGGCTAGCGGAAAGAAATTTGCTGCCTTTGGTTTGACTGAGGCCAATGCCGGCTCTGATGCCTCAGGCATTCAGACAACTGCGGTACTGGATGGTGATGAGTGGGTCTTAAACGGCACCAAACAATGGATCACCAATGGCGGTGAGGCTCAAATTTATACGGTGGTGGCCATCACCGACCGGAGCAAGGGAGCGCGTGGCGCATCCATGTTGGTGGTTGAAGAGGGTGATCCAGGTTTTAGTTGTGGCCCGAAAGAGAAGAAGATGGGGATCAGGGCATCATCCACTACCGAACTTATTTTTAAAGATTGTCGAATCCCCAAAGATCGATTGATCGGTCGCAAAGGAACCGGCTTTATAACCGTCATGAAGACCCTTGATTCTTCCAGGCCAGGGATTGCCGCGTTGGGTTTGGGGTTGGCGCAGGGGGCCCTCGATGAGGCTGCCAGTTATGCCAAACAGCGTGTCCAGTTCGGCAAGCCCATCATGGCCTTCCAGGCTGTTCAGCATATGCTTGCCGATATGGCTATTCAACTTGAGGCGGCGCGGGCCCTGGTCTATGGTGCGGCCAGACATATCGATGCTCATCCCAATAATATGTCCAAGGTCTCATCCATGTGCAAGGTCTTTGCCACTGATATGGCCATGAAGGTCGCCACTGACGCCGTGCAGGTGATGGGTGGCTATGGCTATATGCGTGAATATCCTGTGGAGAAGATGATGCGGGATGCCAAAATCCTGCAGATATATGAAGGTACCAATCAGATTCAGCGTAATGTGGTTGGACAGGAACTGAACAAGGAGTATACCCGTGCCTGAACGGCTGGGTAAGTGGATGGTATGAAGATCATTGTCTGTATTAAACAGGTGCCTGATGCCAAGGACGTTCGTCTGGATCCCAAAACGAATACCCTGGCCCGCGAAGGTGTGCAGTCGATCATGAATCCTTATGATCAGCATGCGGTGGAAGAGGCTGTGAGGTTAAAAGAGCTTTTGGGTGGTGAGGTTACGGTTCTGAGTATGGGGCCGCCTCAGGCGGAAGAAGTCCTCAGGCAGGCTATCTCCTGTGGAGCTGATCATGCAGTGCTGGTCTCGGATCGGGCCTTTGCCGGTGCCGATACCTGGGCCACTTCCTATACCCTGGCCAAGGCGGTCAATGTTATTGGCGCCTTTGATCTTCTTTTATGTGGAAAACAGGCAATTGATGGTGATACGGCTCAGGTCGGTCCAGGACTTGCCATGCGTCTGCAGATCCCGTATGTGACCTGTGTGCAGAAGGTGCGCCAAGCAACGGATAGCGGGCTGGTTCTGGAACGGATGATGGATGATGGTTATGATGTCCTGGCGCTTGATTACCCGGCCTTACTGACGATGGTTAAGGATATTAACGAGCCCCGGGTTCCGTCTCTAAAAGGGAAAATGCGTGCCAAAAAGCTGGAGATCAGAAAGTTGACGGCGGCCGATATTGGTGCTGATCCTGCCTGTATTGGTCTTCCTGGTTCTCCAACTCAGGTTGTAAAGGTCTTTCCTCCGGAGGCAAGGTGTCAGCGGGCCGTTTTTACTGGAAGCCTTGATGAGCAGATCGGACAGCTTGTTGATAGTTTGCAACCTTATCTATAATTCAGTCTGGAGAAAACGAAATGTTGATTATAGATAAGGACGTGTGTATCGGTTGCGGTAATTGTGAGAGCGCCTGTCCCTTTGGTGCCATTACCATTGTTGATGGCTGTGCCGTGGTGGGTGACGGGTGTACTCTCTGCGGAACGTGCGTTGAAACATGTGATCCTGGTGCCTTGAAGATTGAAGGGGCGGAAAAAAGCGCCCCCCTGGACCTTGCCAGCTGGTCAGGGGTCTGGGTCTATTGTGAATTCAGACGAGGGGCCTTGGCTCCAGTATCCCTGGAACTGTTGGGCATAGGCCGCAGATTGGCCGATACCCGTAATGTACCTTTGTCCGCCGTCCTGATTGGCTCTGAAACCGGGGAAACGGCACGGCAACTTATAGCTCATGGAGCCGATACGGTGTACCGGATTGATGATCCGGCGCTTGCCCATTTTACCGATGAGGCATATGGCGCGATCATGACCGCTCTTATCCAGCAAAATAAACCGGAGATTGTTCTGGCCGGGGCGACTGCTATTGGCCGTTCCTTTATTCCGGGTGTTGCCACAACACTCGGTGCTGGCCTTACTGCTGATTGTACCCAGCTTGCCATCCGCGAGGAGGATGGCGCCCTGCTGCAGACACGACCTGCCTTTGGCGGCAATATCATGGCGACTATTGTCTGTCCGAACTCAAGGCCTCAGATGTCCACAGTGCGCCCTAAGGTTATGCAGGCGCTTACCTTTGATGGTGAACGACAGGGAAACATCGTTGAAGTGAAACCAATGCCTGAGCAACTTGCAACCCGGGTACGGGTCATTGAATCCGTGGTTTCGGAAGAGGATAATGTGAATATCCAGGAATCTGATATCCTGGTTGCAGGGGGACGTGGACTTGACAGTGCCAAGGGCTTTACTCTGATGCGAGAGCTTGCTGAGTCACTAGGTGGCGCGATTGCCGCAACCCGGGCAGTTGTAGATGCCGGCTGGATCGGTTATCCTCATCAGGTTGGGCAGACCGGGAAGACTGTGGCGCCGAAGCTGTACATTGCTTGTGGCATATCCGGGGCAGTGCAGCACGTGGCTGGCATGCAGTCGGCAGAGACCATTGTTGCCATTAATAGGGACAAGGATGCCCCGATCTTTGATGTGGCTGATTTTGGTCTGGTAGGAGATCTCTTTGAGATCGTACCCAAACTTCTTACGCAAATTGAGGAGCGTCGTAAGTCATGAGCCTTACAGGAAAAACAGCACTAGTGACTGGTGGAAGTCGTGGTATAGGGCGTGCCATATGCCAACGTGTCAGTGCTCTGGGCGCCCATGTGTACATTAATTATGTGTCGAACCCCACAGCGGCCGAAGAAACCAAACAGATGATTCAGGACGCAGGTGGACGCGCGGATATAATATGTTTTAATGTAGCAGAGAGTGAACAGGTACAAGACGCCCTCAAGCAGATAGTTACAGAGGCTGGATCTCTTGATGTCCTTGTTAATAACGCGGGGATCACCAGGGATGGATTGATGGCCAGAATGAAAGAGTCTGATTGGGATCTGGTGCTTGATACTAACTTGAAAGGTGCCTTCCTCTGTGCCAAGGCCGCATCTCGGTCAATGATGAAGAATAAATGGGGTCGGATTATCAATATTACTTCAGTTATTGGCTTTTCTGGAAATGCCGGCCAGATAAATTATGCTGCAGCTAAGGCAGGACTTGTGGGGCTGACCAAGTCAATGGCCAGGGAGTTTGCCTCGAGGAATATTACAGTGAATGGGGTTGCTCCTGGTTATATTGTGACAGACATGACCAGTTCTTTGTCTGAGGAAATTCAGGAAAAGATCAAAATGGAGATTCCCTTGGCTGCATTGGGCACACCTGAAGACGTTGCCGGAGCAGTTGCTTATTTGCTTGGCAATGATGGTCGTTATGTTACAGGACAGGTATTGCATGTTAATGGTGGTATGTATATGTAGAAAGAGTAGGGGGGAAGGTTCCCCTGAAGTTGTGAATTGATTTTCTGGATTGTATTTTTTGTTTTTATTAACGTATAAAAAAATGGGAGAAAAAAATGGCGATAGATCAACAGATGGTCGATATTATTGTTGAGCAGTTGAGTGTAGAAAAAGATAAAGTAGTTCCCAACGCCTCATTTGTGGATGATCTTGGCGCTGATTCTCTGGATCTTGTGGAGTTGATTATGGCCATGGAAGAGGCTTTTGATGTTGAGATTCCCGATGAAGATGCCGAGAAAATCAATACAGTTCAAAATGCCATTGATTATATCAATAAGCTCAAATAATTTGAAAAATGGGGTTTTCGTTGAATGCGAGAGCCTCTTGTGTTTTTGAGAAACGAATCTGATGGCCTGAGGGGAGTTTACATGGCAAAGC
The DNA here is from genome assembly GCA_018821985.1 of Pseudomonadota bacterium. Lineage (GTDB taxonomy): Bacteria > Desulfobacterota > Desulfobulbia > Desulfobulbales > Desulfocapsaceae > UBA2270. The sequence continues at coordinate 84,429 of JAHJKP010000026.1, read as the reverse complement.
GTAGAGTTGTGGTTACAGGAGTTGGACTGGTAACACCGCTTGGCACTGGGACACAAAAAACCTGGGGGAATATCTGTGCCGGAACCAGTGGTGTCGGCCTTATCACCCGCTTTGATACCAGTGATTATGCGGTAAAGATTGCAGCAGAGGTAAAGGACTTTCAGGTAGAAGATTTTATTGAGAAAAAACTTGCCAAGCATCTTGACCTATTTGTGCAGTATGCTATTGCTGCTGCCCGGATGGCGTTTGAAGACAGTGGCGCAATTATCGATGAGGCCAATTGTCAGCGGGTAGGGGTTATTACCGGCTGTGGCATGGGGGGGCTGCCGACCATTGAGCAGAATCATTTAAACTGTCTTGAGCGTGGTTCAAAGAGGATTTCCCCTTTTTTTATTCCCATGGCTATTCCTAATATGCCTTCTGGCCATATCTCCATGCAACTGGGAGCGAAAGGTCCTAACCTTGCCCTTTCAACTGCCTGTGCAGCAGGGACTCATGCGGTGGGTGAGGCATATCGCTCTATAATGTATGGCAGCTGCGATATGGTGATCACTGGTGGTACTGAGTCTGTAATCTGTCCCCTTGGCGTTGGCGGGTTCAGTGCCATGAAAGCGCTTTCCACGCGTAATGATGCACCAGAACAGGCATCCCGGCCTTTTGATAAAGATCGGGATGGCTTTGTCATGTCCGAGGGTTCAGGGATGCTCATTATTGAAGAATTGGAGCATGCCCTGAAACGAGGTGCTACGATCTATGCGGAAATAACCGGCTATGGAGCCAGCAGTGACGCTTATCATATCGCCGCTCCACCTGAAAACGGTGAAGGTGCGGCGCGCTGTATGCGCATGGCCCTTCAGGATGCGGGTCTGTCTCCTGAAGATATCGATTACATTAATGCCCATGGGACTTCCACCCCGTTAAATGATCGTTGTGAAACCCAGGCCATTAAAACGGTATTTGGCGAACATGCCAGAAAGCTTGCCATCAGTTCTACAAAATCGATGACCGGCCATATGCTGGGAGCGGCCGGCGGGATTGAAGCGGCCTTTACGGCTCTCAGTATTCGGGGACAGATCGCACCGCCGACTATGAATTTAAAGGAAGCAAGTCCTGAATGTGATCTTGATTATGTGCCGAATCAGGCCAGAAAGATGGAGATCCGGGCGGCTGTTTCCAATTCCTTTGGATTTGGCGGCACCAACGGTGTCATTGTAATGCAGCGCTATAATGATTGATAAATAGGCAAGGAAAAGACCTGTTACTGGAGTTGGATGTGAAGATAGCAATTGGCGCAGATCATGGAGGCTTTCACCTGAAAGAGATGGTTCGCATACTGGTGGATGAATTGGGGCATGAAGTTCAAGATCTGGGTTGTTATTCTACTGCCTCTGTTGATTATCCTGATCTGGCCAGACTGGTCTGTGAAAAGGTTGATGCCGGTATTGTCGATCGTGGTATCCTGATCTGTGGAACGGGTCTTGGCATGTCCATGGCTGCCAATCGGTATGCGCATGTGCGTGCTGCCCTTTGTCATGATCACTATACTGCCCGTATGAGTCGTGAACATAATAATGCCAATGTGCTTTGTATGGGGGAAAGGGTTATTGGTCATGGCGTAGCTGAGGATATTGTGCGGATCTGGTTGGCGGAGGAGTTCAGTGGTGGGCGCCATCTGGGTCGTATTGAACTATACAGTAAATGTTGACGCAGACGGTTTTTGAATAAAAGGAGTACTGGCCGGCATTGTGAATATTAAATGCCGGTTTTTTTGTTTTATGATTTGTTACAAATTAGTTTTTACACTCCTGGTTAGTTGTAACGGTTTCTTATGCCGTTTTTACCATCCATAACAATATTATTTTGTTATAATGATTGTTGTAAGGTCAGTTTTTGAACGACGGTTTCGTCTGTCCATGAAAAGAAATCCGGTTGCTTGTCAACTGGAAAAGCAAAAGGTAATTCTGCTATGAAAGCATTGCAAAAAACAGATCCTGAAATTTATAATAGTATTAAGCTTGAATATGAGCGACAAAACAATCAGTTGGAGTTGATTGCCTCTGAGAATATAGCATCACAGGCAGTTCTTGAGGCCCAAGGCTCGATATTTACCAATAAATATGCCGAGGGTTATCCGCAGAAGCGATATTACGGAGGTTGTGATTACGCCGATCAGGTGGAAACATTGGCCATCTCCCGGGCCAAAGAAATATTTGGCGCTGAATATGCTAATGTCCAGCCTCATTCCGGGTCTCAGGCCAATATGGCCGTTTATTTTGCCACCCTGAAACCAGGGGATAAGGTACTAGGAATGGACCTTGCCCATGGTGGTCACCTGACCCATGGCAGCGGTGTTAACTTTTCCGGGCAGCTGTTTAACTTTATTTCCTATGGTGTTGACCGTGATACGGAACAAATTAACATGGAAAAAGTTGAACAATTTGCCTTTGAAAACAAGCCGAAGATGATCGTGGCCGGTGCCAGTGCTTATTCCCGATTTATCGATTTTGCCGGATTCAGGAGAATAGCCGATGAGATCGGTGCCTTGTTTATGGTGGATATGGCTCATATCGCGGGTCTTGTTGCAGCTGGGGTACACCCTTCTCCTGTTCCCTATGCGGATTTTGTGACAACAACGACTCATAAGACCTTGCGTGGTCCCCGGGGCGGGTTGATCCTGGCCCAGGAAAAATGGGGCAAGGTACTTAACAGTCATATCTTTCCTGGAATACAGGGCGGGCCATTGATGCATGTGATTGCTGCCAAGGCTGTTGGCTTCAAGGAGGCCATGGGGGAGGCATTTAAGGCAGATCAAGTTCAGGTTGTGGAAAATGCCAAGGCTCTTGCCGCAGCCCTGATTGCCAAAAAATTCAGACTGGTCTCTGGCGGTACCGATAACCATCTTTTCCTTGTCGATTTGACAAATAAGGATATCACCGGCAAAGAGGCGGAGGAGCTTCTTGAGCAGGGGGGGCTTACCGTGAATAAGAACGCGATTCCCTTCGACACCAAGCCCAGGTTTGTGACCAGCGGTGTGCGTATAGGAACACCAACGGTAACCACCCGAGGGTTAAAAGTCCCGGAGATGTTGCTCGTTGCCGACTGGATTGAACGCGTTATCACTCAACGTGACCAGCAGACAATCGCTCAGGTGCGTCAGGAAGTACGTGAGCTGTGCGCCAAATTCCCTTTGTCCGACATTGTTGACCCCGTATAATCCGGTGAAACTATGAAGTGTCCTTATTGTGGTCACCTTGATAACAAGGTTATTGATTCTCGTTTGAATAAAGAGAGTACCATTACCAGGCGGCGCCGCTCTTGTCTGGCCTGTAACCAGCGTTTTACCACTTATGAGCGGTTGGAAGTGATGATGCCGGTATTGGTAAAGAAAGATGGGCGGCGTGAATCCTGGGATCGTCAGAAAATGGTTGTCGGTCTTGAAAAGGCCTGTGAAAAAAGACCTGTAAGTTGTGATGATATCGATGCCTTTGTTGATGAAATCGAAAAAAAACTCCAGGACCTGGGGTCAAAGGAGGTTTCATCTGAGGTCATTGGTGAGTGGGTGATGGAGGATCTTCCAGATCTTGATGAGGTTGCCTATGTCCGTTTTGCCTCAGTCTATCGACAGTTTAAAGATGTCAGTGAGTTTGTCGATGAGTTAAAAACCCTGGTTGATGCCAGAGATACCAAAGAGGCGTAAGTGCTGGCATCTGAGCAAGATTATTATTATATGGGTCTGGCTCTCAAAGAGGCGCGTAAAGGGGTGGGCCGTACCTCTCCTAACCCCTGTGTGGGAGCAGTTGTTGTCCGTGATCAGACGGTAATTGCCAAGGGCTATCATAAAAAGGCAGGAACTCCTCATGCGGAAATACATGCCTTGCGCAAGGCTGGGGCATTGGCCAGTGGTGCCACCCTTTATGTAACTCTGGAGCCCTGTAATCATACTGGACGCACGCCACCCTGCACCAAGACGATAGTAGCCAGTGGTATCAGGAGGGTGGTGGTTGGAATGGAAGATCCCAATCCACTGGTTGATGGTGGTGGTATTAGTTTTCTGCAAAGTCAGGGTGTAGAGGTGCTCAGTGGTATCCTGGCAGCAGAATGTCGTCTGCTTAATCGTCCTTTTATTAAATATATCACCCAAGGTTTGCCCTGGGTCGTGATGAAGGCAGGGATAAGTCTTGATGGACGCATCAGTTATCAGCCGAATCAGAGTGGTTGGATAACAGGGCCAGACTCATTGCGTAAAGCTCATTCTCTGCGTGATCGTGTGGATGCGATCTTGGTGGGGAGGCAAACGGTCATGGTGGATGACCCCTCCCTTACCACTCGTTTGCCACATGGCAAGGGGAAGGATCCCCTCCGTGTCATTCTGGATACTCATTTGACTATCTCAGAGGCTGCTCGACTGCTTCATCTCGATTCAACGGCCCCAACCTGGATATTTTGCGGATCGGAGGTGAATCCTGATAAAATAAAAAGGTTCAGTAACACAGGGAAGGTTGTTATTCACCAAATTAAATGTGGCACTGATGGTAGGGTTGATCTTCGTGAGATGCTAACGCTTCTTGCCCGAGCAGGGATTACATCGCTGCTTGTCGAAGGAGGGGCGACTGTTCATGGTTCTTTTTTGAGTCAGCAACTGATAGATCATGTGAATCTTTTTATTGCCCCCATCTTTGCCGGAAGTTCTGGCTCTCCGGTTGTTGAGGGTGTAGATATATCCGGTTGTGATGATGCCCTTCGCTTACAGAATGTTCGTTATATGCGACTCGGTGAGGATATAATGATTGAAGGGGATATCCACCATCGTTCCTCCTGAGTCCTTTATCAATTTGATTACAATGTTTTTTTATTTTCAATTCTAAATCTTATTCCACGAATAGTTTTTTTCTCCAGGCTTTTTCAAAACTTCCCAGATTTGGGAAACTCACAGTAAGATATACCGCATCTTTCTCAAAATTAAGGGTATGTATGAGCTCATAACCTTGAGGAAGGTTGAGACTTCTTACCCTGTCTTTAAAAATTTGTTCTGCGTCACTGCTTTGAGGATAAAATTTCTTTTGCAGCAGTTCAAGAATATTATGGGTTTTTTGTGGTGCATTCATTTCATTATGCTCAATAATGAACTGAAATTCCTGTTCTGCAAAAAGAGTTGTAATTGATTGTTGGGAACGTTGGGCTATTTCACGACTCAGCAGTAGTATTCTTTTTTGCTTTCCTGTACCTGGATGTAACAGTTCAAACAGGGATGAGAGAGATGATCTATCCTCAAGGGGCAGTTCCAGAAATTCAAAAGCAATTTTGTCACTGATGAAGCCGTGATGAATCTGCAGTTGTATGCTTTCGTCAAGTATTGAGAGGCTGATAAGCTGGTGGAGAATAGTAGCCTGCTGTTTATATCCTAAGCGAGGGAGGAAAAAATTTATGATTACTTTCTCGTCTATCTTCTCCAGACAATATTTGAGGAAAAAGGCTGTTTCTATAGGAGAGAGTGGCCCATTGACTTGTTGATCGGTCAGGATATAGAGAAAAAAGGTATAAGGATCTGAAACAGGTGGAATAATCAGACAGGGAGCGCTTTTTTTCTTGAAATGATGTTTGAGTGCATGGAGACGTTTACGGCCACAGATTAGATCAAAAGTTCCATCTTGAACCTGTTGAACAATGGGAGGGTGCAGAATACCAGACTCCTCAAATGATTGTTTGAGTTCAGGAGGCGCTGAGTCATCGAGAAAAGGGTGAATGTTGTAGAGTGGTGTGATGCGAATGGAATTCAGGGAAATATCTTTAAATGAAGGATAGGAGGCCATGGATAAGTGTCAGGCTGTGGAAGAAAGATTTGAGAGGTTAAAAAAATGAATGAGTGTGTGAAATCAGCGACTCAACATACCGATATCTATATTAAGTCAAGGTGAGTTAAGTCGCTGAGCGAGAGAGTGTGAAAGGTGTCAAAGACCGAAAGATCTTTAACTATTATTTATCTTATCACGAAGGATTCCGGAGGGCTTAAAGGTAATAACTCTGCGAGCATCAAGGGTAAGCTCATCACCAGTTTGAGGGTTACGACCTCTTCTAGAGTTTTTGTCTTTGACATTAAATTTCCCAAAACCACTCAGGAGTAAATCTGCTCCATTGATTAGTGTATTTTTGGAGATACGAAGAAAGGCCTCTACGGATTCCGTTGCTTGGGTTTTACTGAGTGTAGTATGGGTTTTGTAAACTTGTTGCACTAATTCTGCTTTTGTAAGGGTCATGTTGATCTCCATTAATAAAAATACTTGTTAAAATTTTTTATAATAAGCCTTAAAAATAAAATATAAAAATGGGGTATTGATTTTTGGATCAATTGCTGAATGTTAACCAACTGCTCCAGCAATTTTAAAAATAGGCAAGTACATGGCAACGACTATGCCACCTATCATCCCTCCTAAAAAAACCATCATAAAGGGTTCAATCATGGATGTGAGATTATTGACGGCCTGATCAACTTCTTCGTCATAAAAATCGGCAATCTTGGCAAGCATGGAATCTAAGGCACCAACTGATTCACCAACATTAATCATCTGAACCACCATGTTTGGGAAAACGCCGCTTTCTTCTAAGGGTTCGGCAATAGGCCGACCTTCGCTGATACTTTCTGCGACTCTGAAAACAGCCCCTTCGATAACTTTATTCCCAGAGGTCCTGGCAACTACTTGAAGTGCGTCGAGTATGGGTACACCGCTCTGGAGCATAGTGCTCAAGGTTCGTGTAAATTTGGCAACGGCTACTTTTCTAATTAACGGACCAACAACTGGTGCACGTAAAAGCATACCATCAATTTTGAGTTGACCTTTTTCAGTTTTGTATATTTTTTTTACAGCATAAATAATAGCAAAGATTCCCATGAAAATAAAAAGAAAATTTGATTTTAAATAATTACTCATTTGTACAACTATTTGAGTGGGGAGTGGGAGGGCTGCATCCATACTCGAAAACATTTCCTGGAAGACAGGAATAACAAATATGAGAATTATTCCAAGAATAAGAAAGGAGATGGCGAGACATATGGTGGGGTAAGTCATTGCCCCTTTAATTTTTTTTTGCAGGGCCATTGATTTTTCTTTGAATCCGGCAAGTCGTCCAAGAATTGTGTCAAGGATGCCGCCTGTCTCTCCAGCTTCCACCATGTTGGCAAAAAGATTGTCAAACACTGTAGGATGTTTTCTCATGGCATCGGCGATGGTAGTTCCGGTTTCCACATCTCTTTTGATAGCAATAAGAACGTTTTTAAATGTTGAGTTTTCCTGTTGTTTTGCTAAGATTTCAAGACTTTGAATGAGAGGTAATCCGGCATCAATCATAGTGGATAGCTGGCGGGTGAAGACTACAATATCCTTACCAGTTACTTTTGGTTTGAAAAATGCAATGTTTTCGAATAGATCTTTAGGTTTTTCTTTTATAACAATATCTTGGATACGAAGACGTTTGACATGGGCTAATGCAGCGGCTTGGTCGGGAGATTCTACTTCGCCTTTACGTTTGACACCTTGTGAATTAACTCCTTTCCACACATAAGCTGGCATAGTCTCTTCCCTCTTGACGTACTATATTGATTATATTCCGTGTAAATTAAGATAATTGAATTATACCTAAGCAAATATATGATGCATTCTATCTCAAGAAGTTGCTGAATACAAGGAAGTAGCGATGAGAGGTTGTTTTTTTTTTTTAATGTTTTCATTATGAAGAGTAGTTGAAATGGTACCTGGTATTTTTTGCTTGAGAAAAGTAAGGTGTTTTGTTAGTATGAAATTTTTTGATATTAATCATGTCTTTGCTTATAATTTTTATTTTTATTAAATCTGATATGATTGTAAAGTTGTTCGAGAATTCAGGAGGGTAGGATGCAGAATCAAGCTGTGAAAAGTTATAGTGAAAGAAATTTTAAGTCTGTAATTGATAAATGTATTGGTTGTGGCAGGATTGTGGAAGAAGCAGGGGTACAGTTTTGTAAGACTTATATGCAGCCTGAAGCGAAGTGGCGTATTGGAATTTGTAACTTTGCAACACATGCTAAGCCAGAAATTAATTTAGTTACTATTCGTGTTAATCCTTTGAAGGCTGCCAAGAGGGCATCTGCAAAAGGAAAAAAGTAATTATTTTTTTATACCCCCCCAAAAAAAAAAGCTTTTGTTCATCTTTGAACAAGAGCTTTTTTTTTAATTTTTAGGAGATGAACTGTGTCTCTTGTAGCAAAAAATGTAACTTTATTCGTATGTTTTCAACATGCTCAGATGTTACATTTTTTGCTGGCATTATTACATAATTGATTGAACCGCTGATGTGGCAAAATTAATAAAACCTTGTGGCGCTACGCCCATGATTACAATAATGAGGAGTAGAACAATTGATGTTGTATTGGTAAAAATACCACTAATAACGGGATTATTATTGTCAGGATCACTGCAGAAGGTAACACGTACCACAGATAGATAATAAAATATTGCAATTGCCGTATTGATGGCCGCCAAGATAACCAAAAAGAGATAACCTTGTTTCAGGGCACCAGTAAGGAGCATGAATTTACCCATGAAACCGACAAAAGGAGGGATGCCGGCGAGGGCAAAAAGAGCTACAGCGAGGGTGATCGCCAGTAATGGTGAACGTTTATGTAGCCCATTTAAATCACAAATCTGGACATTCTCGCCATTATTCGAAATTGAACAAATAACCAGGAAACAGGCCAGGTTCATGACGACATAGCCAATAATATAGTAAAGTGCATTGGCATAGCCACTGAGTTGAAAGGTTAATATACCTAAGAGAACAAAACCTGCATGGGCGATGCCTGAAAATCCAAGCATCCGTTTGACATCGGTCTGAACTAGGGCTGAAAGATTACCATAAAACATAGAAAGAACAGCGCATACCATCAGGATATTGACAATAATCTGCCCTTCACCGTTAACCATGCTTACAATTCGGATAAGCAAGGCAACTGCCGCCAGTTTGGGGACAGAGGCGATAAAGGCAGTCGTCTCGTTGGATGCGCCTTCATAGACATCCGGTACCCAAAAATGAAAAGGAAATAGGGCCAGTTTGTAGAAAAATCCAGCCAGTACCATCATTATTGCTATAATAGCTGCTGGTTGATCATACATATATGAAAGTTTTTCCATTACTACTGGAAGCTGAGTTGATCCAGTCAGGCCAAACATATAACTCATACCAAAGAGCATGAAGCCGGTTGCGGTGACCCCAAAAAGCAGATATTTGATGCCGGCTTCCATCTGAAACCGGTAGTTACCAGAATCATCACGCATGGGAACCATGATATAGACGGCAAAGGATGAGAGCTCAAGGGCCACAAAAATAGCCAGCAGCTCAACGCTGGAAACCAGCATCATGAGCCCGAGGACACTTATAAAGAGAAAAAGATAGTATTCTGGATGGACAGAATTTTTTATATCTTTCAGCTTCCGTCCCAGAATAAGAACCACGAACATGGCACCGGCAATCAAGCACTTAAAAACCTGCGAGTAAAGGTCTATCTTGTAAGAGTCATAAAAGAGGTGCCCTTGTGCTCTAAAGCTCACAAGCGTTGCCACAAATACTGCAGCTCCCAGGCAAATAGCAACAGTTTTTATTTTGTCGGCATTAGTCTTTCCAAGACTGACCAAAAAGATGACAAGACCCGCTCCCAACAGTGTTAATTCAGGTAGAAATTGCATGTGTATACCCTAGGTCGTTATTTATTAAATTCAATTAATGAAGAATTAATTCTGCGGCAGCAACTGCCTGACCTTGATGCGCATGAAACTGATCAAGGAGATTTACAACACTGATGTGTATAAGATCAATGAATGGCTGAGGTCCGAGTCCTATCCAGAAAACAAAAAAGAGGAATGGACATAAGGTTATAATCTCACGTAGATTTAAATCATTAAGCCACGATTGATCTGGATTATCTGTTCCCCCCCAGACAATCTTCTGCAGCATGCGCAACATGTAGGCTGCGGCAAGAACAGCACCAGGGATGGCAGCCAGGGCAAGGGATATATTGTGCTTGAATGTGCCGGCCAGAATCATAAACTCACCGACAAAACTGTTGGTTCCTGGGAAACCAAAAGATGAGAGGGAGAAAAAGGCCAGAAAGGTGACATAGATTGGCATGTACTTGCCAACACCGGTGGCTGAACGCAGTTCCCGACTGTGAGTCCTTTCATAGATCATTCCCACGCAAAGGAACAGGGCACCAGTGGTAATGCCATGGTTAATCATCTGCAGGATTGAACCTTCCATTCCTTCAATGTTCATGACAAATATTCCCAGGGTGACAAATCCCATATGGCCAACAGAGGAATAGGCAATCAGTTTTTTCATGTCTTGCTGGGCCAGGGCGGTGAACCCTCCATAGATGATGCCTGCAATCGACAGCCAGAGCACATAAGGCATGAGCAGGGTGGTAGCCTCTGGTGTTATGGGCAAGGCAAAGCGGAGAAAACCATAAGTGCCCATCTTCAAGAGAACTGAGGCCAGGATAACAGAACCGGCTGTTGGCGCCTCAACATGCGCAGCTGGTAACCATGTATGAAAGGGAAACATGGGAACCTTGATGGCAAAGGCAAGAAAGAAGGCGAAAAAAAGATATATCTGGGCGGTCAATGAATAATTTTTCCACATCATGTCCGGGATAAAAAAAGAGTAGTTATTCGTCTTGTAAAGCCAGATGATTCCAACAAGCAGCATGATGGAACCCGCCAGGGTGTAGAGGAAAAACTTGATCGATGCGTAAATTTTTCGAGGACCACCCCAGATCCCGATGAGCAGATACATGGGAATCAGCATAGCCTCCCAGAGAATGTAGAACAAAACAAAATCTAAAGCCATGAAGACACCGAGCATAGCTGTTTCCATGATCATCAAACAGATCATGAAGGTTTGAACGCGAGTCTTGATATAGCTCCATGAAGCCAGGACACAGAGGGGCATGATGAAGGTCGTCAACATCACCAGCAGGATAGATATACCATCTACCCCTATAACATACTGAATATTGAGTGAATCAACCCACTTGTACTGTTCTACGAATTGAAACTTTGATGAAGTGGTGTCAAAAGCGCTGACAAGCGGAATAGAAAGTATGGCTGTAAGAGCTGTTATGCCAAGCGCCCAATAGCGGGCAAAAAACTCATTTTTTACAAAAAGCAGTAATAAGGCTCCTGCCAGGGGCAAAAAAACAAGGGTGCTCAGAATATGTGGATAATTTGGATTAATAAGTAGTTGATCCATTCCTGGTGGTCCTCAAAATCAGTGGTTTATAGCCAGACGTAAGCTACAAGAATAACGGCGGCAAATGTTACCGTATAATATATTGTCTGCTGAATCTGACCGCGCTGGAGAACCAGACTGACACGCCGGCCAATGGCGCGTACACAACGGGCCGTTCCATCAACCACGCCGTCAATTCCATTCCAGTCAAACCATGACCAGAATTGTGAAGTAGTCATCAGGCTATTCAAACCGACAACTCTATATGCCTTACTGAATGCGGTATCAAACCACTGTATGGGATTGGTAACCGTCCAGAGAAAACACTGCCCTCCTTTCCGGTAGAACCAGTCCAGATCAAGGCTGATGGTTTCTCTGGCTCTAATGTGTTTGCGCAACAGAAAAAATCCCAGAGCGGTAAGTGCAAGAATCTGTAAAGTTTCGCTTAGGTGATAGGCTCCATATGGATGATACACAACTTCAGTGTTGGGAAGCATTCCATAGAGAAAGGGAAGATAAGAACCGATGAAGATACATAAAAATCCAGCGACAGCCATGGCAAGTTGCATATTCCATGGTGGATCCTCAGCCTTATCCCACGTCTCAGTACTGCATTTGTTCTCACTAAAAAAGAGGAGATAGGGAAGTCTGAGCCCAGCCACCAGAAAGGTGCCGGCAGAAACTACGGTAAGAAGAAAACCGGCCCAGAGGATGTGTGATTCAAAGCTGGCACTGATGATCATTGATTTGGAGACAAATCCGGACAGGAAGGGGAAGGCGGAAACGGATATTCCCCCAATGACTAGAAAGATAAAAGTGACAGGCATCTTTTTATAGAGTCCGCCAAGCTCGGTAAATTTCGATTTACCAGTGGAATGAATGACTGCACCTGCTGCCATAAAGAGCAGTCCTTTATAGAGAATATGAGCAAAGGCATGAGCACAGGTGCCATTAATGGCAAGAGCCGTACCAATGCCGACGCCTGTTACCATATAGCCAACCTGTGAGATAATCTCCCAGCCCAGAAGTTTTCGGACATCATTTTCCATGATCGCGTAAATGATACCGTATATGGCCATGACAACCCCAAGCACAATAAGCACATCAAATCCGGCGCAACTTCTGGCCAGAGTGTAGATAGCTGTCTTGGTTGTGAAAGCACACATGAAGACAGAACCGGTAACGGTAGCCTTGCTATAGGCATCCGGTAACCAGGAGTGAAGTGGTGGAACTGCGGCATTCAGCATCAGTCCAATCATGATAAGCCAAGTGTACAATTCAGGATTCTGAACATTCAACTGGACGAAGGAAAGGTCGCCGGTGGCCTGATATCTGAGGACAAAACCCAGCAGGAGAATAACCCCGCCAAACGTATGGACGAGAATATATCGATACCCTGCCGCCAGAGATTCAGGATCCTTTTTGAACCAGATAAGAAAGGTGGAGGCAAAGGCCATCATCTCCCAAAAAAGGAACAACACCAAGAAATCTCCACAGTAGATGACACCCAGCGAGCCTGCTACATAAAACCAGGCAGCAATGTGCTGCCATTCGTCTTCCACATGCATGCCGTAGATGGTGCCGATAATGGCCATCAGTGACATGATAAAACCAAAAATCATGGAAAGACGGTCAACCCGGCCAAATGTGATCTCCCAGTCCAGAAATTGGAGCACACCATAGGTGCCGGGATGCTGACTCAGATAGAGCACATCCAGAAAGGTCAATAATGGAATCAGAAAGAGATAGGGCTTTCTGAATGGTCCTCTGACCAAGGGCAAGAGAAGCGCCCCTATGATCATGATAAGGGCCGGATGGAAAAAATTAGTTGTCATAATAATCCTCCCGGGTCATGATCCCGCTTCTGCCGAGTACCCTTGCCACCATAATGACGACTGCACAGGATCCCAGTCCAAAGAGAGACCAGAATCCTGGTATCATCTTTTCAGCCCATGTGTGCGCATGGCTGGTATCAACTGTAAGGCTCCAGATTACTATGAGGGCAATTCCACCATAGCAGCAATATTTAACCGTTTCTAACCGGTCTCGTAGATAATCGATAAAATTGACAATCATCCTGTCACCACCTTAACAAATTGCATCATAAAGTTTGGAAAGATACCAAGAAGGACGGAGACTGTACATGCAATAAGAATGGGGATCAGCATGGACAATGGCGCCTCTTTGATACCTTGGAACGTTTCACCTTCAGGGCGTTTGCCGAAAAAGGCCTTAATGGTAATGGGTGCGAAATATCCGACATTGAGCATGGTGCTGGCGATAAGAATGAGCAGTATCCCCATCTGGTGAGCCTGAATTGATCCCACCAGCAGATTCCATTTGGTGACAAATCCGCCGACTGGTGGGGCGCCAATCATGGAGAGTGAGGCGATGGCAAAGGCCCCGAAGGTAAAAGGCATAGTCTTGCCAAGTCCTCCCATATCCGAGATATCTTTTTTATGCGCGGCAATGTAAATAGCGCCTGCGCAAAAGAAGAGAGTGATCTTAGCAAAGGCATGATTGACAATATGGATCAGACCGCCATCAATGCCTGCCGGGGTGAGGAGTGCCACACCCATGATGATATAGGAGAGCTGGCTGATGGTTGAATAGGCCAGTCGCTCTTTGAGGTTGTTTTTGGACAGGGCAAGGACTGAAGCCATGATCACGGTAAATCCGACAAAGTAGGCAGTGGGAATTCCAAGATTCAAGGCATGCATGGTATCTACGCCGAAGACGTAGAGCATGACTCGCGTGGTGCAAAAAACACCAACCTTGACAACGGCCACGGCATGGAGCAGGGCGGAAACGGGAGTGGGGGCGACCATGGCACCTGGCAGCCAGTGATGAAAAGGCATGATCCCATTTTTGGCAAAACCGAAGAGACAGAAAACGTAGAGCATGATCACCAGACCATGGTTGACGTCCGGTGGAAATATGCCTGTTGAGATATTGGGGGCAAAATCAAGGGTGCCGGTCAGGACATAGATCAGTATCAGGGCGGGCAACAGAAATGCCTTGGCGGTGGTTGTCAGATAGACAATGTATTTACGGGCGCCATTGTACCCTTCTGTGTCCTGATGATGGGCAACCAAGGGATAGGTGCAGATCGATACAATCTCATAAAAGAGATAAAGGGTAAAAAGGTTGTCAGAGAAGGCAACCCCGATTGCCCCAAAGATAGCCAAAGCAAAACAGGCATTGAATCTGGTCTGCGCATGCTCGTTGTGGGCCCTCATATATCCCATGGAGTAGAAGACAGCGATAGTCCAAAGTGAAGATGCCACTAAGGCGAAGATCATGGACATGGCGTCGGCCCGCAGGGCGACAGTAACTCCGGGAAGGATGCTGAACATGTGGAAGATAAGCATCTTCCCTGAAAGTACTGTCGGGATCATTGAGGCGACAAGTAAAAACAGGATGATTGAGGCAACAGATGAAACACCTTCCCTGATGTCTTCATTTTTCCCCATAAACATGACTCCCAGAGTACCAACGAGCGGCACGAGGAGAGTTACCAGAAGTTTAGCGGAACTGACCGTTGTTATATCCATGACAGATGTTCCTTTTCCTAACCGTTAAGTTCGACCAGATCTTCAGTGTCGACTGATTTATAGTTTCGATATACTGCGATAATAATACTGAGACCGATGGCTGCTTCGGCTGCGGCTATGGCCATAATAAACAGGGTGAAAACTTGTCCCACTGTGGGGTCGGGTGCGGTAAATCTGTTAAAGGCCATAAAATTAATGGAAGCAGCGGCAAGTATAAGTTCAGACGAGATAAGCATACCAATGAGTGTACGATGGCTCACAATCCCATAGACTCCCATGCCGAATAACATGGCTGCCAGATACAGAAAGGTATTCAGATTGTTGTATAGAGTAAGAAATGACATTATTTGCTCCTCCCAGCCCGGGCGATAACCAGTGCTCCAATGATTGCAATCAGCAGAACAATGGATATGAGCTCAAAGACCATGGAATAGCTGGTTAGAAATTGAATCCCCATTTCTTTCACTGTTCCGCCATTGACCTTAGGAAGCGAGGTGAACTTTGCTCGCATCGCCATAACGATCAAGCCAATGGTAACAATACCGGCGGTAATAAATGCGAGTGGCCCTGAAAGTGGTCCCGCTGGCCCATTTTTTCTATTTTCCTCAGGTGCGGCGAGCATGATAGCAAAAGCAATGGTGATACAGACAGCTCCCACATAGATGAGCATTTGCATCAAAGCTACAAAGGGTGAGTTCAGGAAGTAATACAAGGCGGCTACTCCGATAAAACAGACAATAAGTCCTGCTACCGAGCGTACGAGTCTTTCTGCAGAACAGGCAATTATCCCACCAATCAGGGTTACTGCCATCATTATAAGAAAGATCAGACCAGTCAGGCCGTCAGCGGTGAACAGCCCTGGCGCTTCTGTTATGGCCATGGAAGGGTTCATGCGTTTCTCTCCTCCAACCGTTTAAGAAGATTAAAGTGGAAATCTTCCTTGCGAGTAGACGCAAGATTATATTCTTTTGAAAAATCAATGGCGCCAAAGTTGCAATTTTCAACACATTGACCACACAGGGAGCATTTTGTAAAATCAAGATCGTATTTGCTTAAAACCTTTTTCTTTTTTACTTTTCCGTCAACTTCGATATCCACAGAGACAGAGTCCAAGCTGATACACCCTGATGGACAGGCGCGCTGGCACATCCCACAGGCGACACATTTTGGTTTCCCCTCTTCATCGGCAATGAGCTCGATATGTCCACGAAATCGTGCAGACATCTTGATAGTCTGATAAGGATATTGGACAGTTACAGTTGGTTTGAAAAATTCCCGAAAGGTTATACCCATTCCAATGAGCAGACTTTTACTACCATAAAATATATCGCTGAAATAACCGCCCATGTTAGAACACCTTCAGTAATCCTGCTGTGAGAAGCAGGTTGAACAGAGATATAGGAATAAGTATTTTCCAGGACAGATTAAGCAGTCCATAAATGGTTGTTCGTGGAAAAGTCCAGCGAATCCAGATAAATGTGGCAATCAGCAGGTAGATTTTAAGCAGGAACCACCATACGCCTGGAAACATACCAAAAGGACAATCCCATCCTCCCAGAAAAAGGATAGTTGTCAGGCTGGCACCGATGACAATATTTGCATATTCCCCCATGAAGAAGAGTCCAAAACCCATACTGCCGTACTCGGTGTGGAAGCCGGCTACAAGCTCACTCTCAGCCTCTCCAAGATCAAAAGGGGCACGATTTGTTTCTGCCAGTGAACAGATGAAAAATATGATAAAAGAAATGGGCATTAAAGGACTGTGCAGGGAGGGAAAGATGTTCCAGTGCCAGAAGCCACCGGACTGGGCCATGCTGATTGCTTTAAGATCCATTGATCCAGTTGTCATGACCACGGTGATGGCTGTGATCAGCATGGGAATTTCGTAGGAGACATTCTGTGATACTGCCCTGACCGATGCCATGACCGAATATTTGTTGCGTGATCCCCAGCCGGCAAAGAGAATGGCCATGGCTCCCATGGAGGCAAAGGCGAAGATTACAAGGACACCAAGCTCCATATTATGGGCGGCGATTCCTTCGCTGAAGGGAATGGTGACAAAACTCATGATGGCCGGGGCCATGGCCAGTACAGGTGCAACCATAAACAGAATTTTGTCAGCACCGCCTGGGATCATCAACTGTTTGGTCATCAGTTTGATGCCGTCAAGAGGTGGCTGCAGAAGTCCGAAGGGACCATTGATATTTGGACCTGGGCGGCGCTGAATTCGGGCTGCTCCTCTGCGCTCAGCCCAGACCAGATAGGCGGCATTGGCAGCGGCAAAGGCGATGGCTATCACCACAGCGACTATGACATTTAATAATGTTAAACTCATTGAGCTTCTCCCTTATTCCACTTCTCAATCAAATGGCTAGTTTTTACGTTCATTTTTCTGATTAAGAAATGAAATTACCTGTCAATTTCTGGTATTACGAGGTCCAGACTTCCCATAAATGCAAGGGCATCCATTATCAACATCCCTTCACATGCTTCATCAAAGAGGTGCATATTTGAATATGTAGGTGAGCGCAGTTTCAGCCTGTAGGCATTTTTATCACCATCACTGACGATTCTGATGCCAAAACTGCCGCGTGCGGTTTCCACTGCCTGATAGTAATCACCGACTGGAAGTTTGATGGTTTTTGGTTTCTTCTCAGCCATGATGGGGCCGTCGGGTAATTTTTCCAATCCCTGTTCAATGATCCGCAGTGATTGTTCCATCTCATCCATTCGCACCTTGTAACGGGCCAAAGAATCACATTCGTGATATACCGGAACGTCAAATTCAAACTCAGGATAGACGGAATAGGGCTCATTCTTACGCACATCGAAGTTTATTCCAGAGCCTCTGGCAACCGGGCCGGTGGCTCCGTATTTGCGGCACATCTCAGCTGAAACAGGGGCGATTCCTTCCAGTCGATTTCGGAAGATGACGTTCCCAGACACCAGGGCGTCATATTTTTTGAGTGATTTGCGCATCCGGGGGATAAAACGTTTGGCTGCCTCAATAAAATCATCATCTACATCATTGTAGAGGCCACCAAATCGGTAATAGCAATAGGTTAGGCGAGCACCGGTTACGGCCTCCAGCATGTCGAGAATATGTTCACGATCCTGAATGGCGTACATGAGAGGACTGAAGCCGCCAAGGTCCATGACAAAGGCGCCGAACCAGAAGAGGTGAGATGCCACTCGGTTGAGTTCAACAGTGATGGCCCGGATATACTCAGCACGTTCCGGGACCTCAATCCCTGCAGCGCGCTCTACAGCCAGGACATGGCCATGGGTATAACCCAAGGCGCCAAGGTAATCCAGACGGCTTAAGTTGGGAAGATACTGAGCATAAGTCCTGTTCTCTCCCATTTTTTCGTGCATGCGGTGAACATAGCCAAGGACGGTTTCTGCCTTGACAATATATTCACCATCCATTTGCATTTTAACCCTGAGGACACCGTGGGTTGCTGGATGCTGTGGCCCTACATTCAGGAGGAATGTTTCGTCCGGTCGGAGTTGAATTGGAGCGCTCATGCCTTGAAATCCTTTAAGAGTGGATGGAAATCTGCATCGTCAGGAAGGAGCAGGGGAACGAGGTGGGGGTGACCCGCAAATTTGATACCAAAAAAATCGTGGGTCTCCCGTTCATGCCAGTTTGCTCCGGCGTATATTGTGGAAATGGTGGGGACTACCGGTTTGTCGCGAGGTACTCTGGTGCGGATAACCACTCGGCAGGCGTCAAAATCGTAACGGGAAAAATCATAGATGACTTCCAGCTGGTTTTCTTTGATCCAGTCTACCCCGGTGATACTTTCAATAAAAAATCCGCCTTCATCGAGGATGGTGACTGCTGCAAGAAGCTGATTTGCATCAACCTGTGCATCAAGATGGTATCCATGGGTTTTGTAATCACGAGTGAGAACACCATTACCCCTGGGGGTACCAGCCTCAGCTTCATCTGCTGGAACAGATCCGGCAAAGAGTGCTTGCAGTGCTTGTTGTGTTGTTTCTAATATCATGATCCTGTGGCTCCGAAGGAGTATGAAGCGTTTTAGTGAATGACTTTATTATGTATAATGCGCCTTGAAACGTAATTAATTTATACAGCCTCAGGGTCTTTCCATCTCTTCCAACCGGAAATTTTATGTTCAAGTTCAATGATGCCCTGCAGGAGTGCCTCCGGGCGTGGAGGGCATCCAGGGACATAGACATCAACCGGTAAAAACTGGTCGGCACCCAGAACTATGCCATATTGTCCTTCAAAGGCAAAAGGACCACCTGATATCGCACAGTTGCCGAGAGCCATAACCCATTTGGGTTCAGGCATCTGATCGTAGAGGGTCTTAATGCCCGGTTGCATTTTTTTTGATATGGTACCAGCCACAATCATCACATCACTTTGTCGGGGAGAGGGACGAAAAACTTCAGCTCCAAAGCGTGACATGTCAAACCTGGCGCAGCCTGTTGCCATCATTTCAATGGCGCAACATGCCAGGCCGAAGGTAAGGGGCCATAAGGAATTTGCCCGGCCAAGATTGATCAGTTTGTCAGCGATGGCAAACTGAACGAGTGACGAAGGTACTGCTTCTACTGGTGAAGGTACGTTTTGCGTTCCCACTTGAATACTCCCTTGATCCATGCGTATACGATTGCGAGCGATAAAATTCCGACAAAGATTACAATTTCTACAAAATCCCTATAGGCAAACATCTCGTTGTTGTAAGCAAGGGCGACCGGAAAAAGAAAAAGAACATCCACATCAAAGGCAAGAAAGATGAGGGCGTAGAGAAAAAAGACAACGCCGTAACGCACCCAGCTGTCACCAATGGGTGGCATGCCGCATTCAATGAATTGCTTGTTTTTGTTTTCGAATTGGCGGGTGCCGCGAGGCATGAGGAGGTAAACAATGGCAATGGGGCCTAAGGCAAAGGCGAGTCCGCCCAAGGTGAAGGCCGCGATCCAGAGGACATTGTCACGGTAAAGAAAGTCTGAAAATTGAAACTCCATATTCATGCTCCTGATGTTGATTGAACAATCAGTCCTTCATTAATGACTGACTTTATAATGAAGGACTGAGAGCTTGTCAACTGAATAATGAATGGTCATTCATCTCGGTGGTAGTGACTACTTATTTAATTTCATAGGAATATTTATTGATTAGGTGGAACATCCATGAAAACTATTGAGAAAAAGTATATACGTGATAAAGTGACAAATCCCTAATCTAAAAAAAAGATAATTTTTATCAGCAATATTGAATAAGGAAGAATGAGATGTCTATCACCTTGAGACAATTGGAAATATTTATTGCAGTAGCTGAGACTGCCCAGGTTACCAAGGCGAGCAAAAAATTGTTTGTGACTCAGTCTGCTGTGAGCATGGCACTGGCTGAGCTGGAAAATCAACTTGCCGGACCGCTATTCGATCGTCATGGGCGCAGTCTGTTGTTGAATGAGCGGGGTCGCTATTTGTTACCCCTTGCCAAGGAGATTGTTTGTCAGGTCAGTAATGTAGAGAGTATCATGTCTGAAAAGAATGATGAGCTTACCGGGCATCTTAATATAGTGGCCAGTACCACCATTGGTGACTATCTCCTCCCTTATTTGATTGGTGCCTTCAAACGGATGCATGCTCATGTAGGTATTAACATGCTTGTTCATCATACCCGTTATGCTGAAACTCTTATTCAGGATGGCAAGGCTGATATCGGCTTTGTTGAAGGACCGGTAAAATCCCTCGATACTATTATTCGTCCGTGGTTTAAAGATGAACTTGTAATTCTGGTAGGTCCCAGCGATCCCCTTGCAGGCAATGAAGTCTTTGATGTGAAGACGGATTTTAAAAATACCCGCTGGATTATGCGGGAAGAGGGGTCTGGTACTGTTGCTATTTTTCGTGAAAAAATGAAGGCTTATCTTGATCAGATTCCTGTGATCATGGAGATGGGGCATCCTGAGGCAATTAAACGGGCTGTTGAATCAGGGGTAGGTATTGCCTGTCTTTCGTCGTTGACTGTGTGTCGAGAGGTGGAACATGGTTGGTTGAAAAGCCTGAAGGTTGAAGGGGTTGACATGCATCGTCAGCTGCAGATAATTTCTCGAAAAGGTCAGGTGATGAGTGATGCCCTGGCAGAATTTCTCGCCTTCTGTGATGTGATGTCCACCTGTAGCGCCAGCAGGGCCTGTCTGTCTTCGCCGTGGAAGCTCCAGTCATTGTTGGCAAAACAATCCTTGCTGAGTAAACAGTTGTTGAGCTTAAAGAAATAATCGGCTGGTTGGAGAGCTTGCAGGCAGAAAGGCGAGCTGGACAGATTTGTTGGTGAAGGGGAACAAACCGGTTGCAGGGTAGTTATTCTGCAACCGGTTTTTTTGTGTCTACGTTTTATCCTTCCAGGCTGGCTAGTGCTTTCTTGATTCTTCCCATTCCATCTTTGATGATATCCATGGAGGTGGCAAAGGAGAAGCGGACAAAATCGTCGGCCCCGAAGGCGGCACCTGGTACTGAGGCTACTTTTGCCTCGTCGAGGAAGTAGTCGGCCAGATCCACTGAATTGTTAATGGCCTTGCCGTTGAATCTTTTCCCAAAATATGTGGAAAAATTGGGGAAGACATAGAAGGCCCCTTTGGGATTGACGCAACTTACTCCTTCTATTGAGCGCAGGTCTTCAACAAAAAAGTCCCGTCTGGGAAGAAACGCCTTGAGCATGGTCTTCGGAAAATCCTGGGGGCCAGTGACGGCGGCAAGTGCGGCTTTCTGGGAAATGGATGAGGGATTGGATGTGGATTGACCCTGGATTTTGTTCATGGCCGCTATGATATGTTTCGGGCCGGCAGTCCAGCCAATCCGCCATCCTGTCATGGCAAAGGATTTCGAGACTCCGTTCAGGATCAGGGTCTGCTCCTTTAATCTGTCGTCCACCTCCAGGATATGAGGAAGCGCTGTGTCCATATAGGTGATGGTGTCATAGATGTCGTCGGTTATGATCAGCCAGCCGTTTTCCATGGCTATTTTGGCAATGGCCTGCAGGGCTTCGATTGAGAAAACTGAGCCTGTGGGGTTGGAGGGTGAGTTAATAATGATGGCCCGGGTTTTGCTGGTGGCGTATTTATGGAGGATGTCCGGGTTGAGATCAAAATTGTCCTGTTCCAGAAGAGGTACCAGAACCGGGGTGCCGCCTGCCAACTGTACCATGGGTGGATAAGAAACCCAGTAGGGAGTGGGGATGAGAACCTCATCTCCGGGATTGATCACTGCCTGAAACATGTTGTAGAGGCCATGCTTCCCGCCGCAAGCGACCTGGACCTCCTCCATCACATAGGAGAGCCCTTTGTCTATCTGCAAGCGTTGGCAGATGGCTTCGCGCAATTCGGGCATGCCGGGAACAGCAGTATATCTGGTAAATCCTTCATCAATAGCCTTTTTCCCAGCTTCACAGACATGGGGGGGGGTGTCAAAGTCAGGTTCACCGACGCTGAAGTTCAGGATGTCAGCACCTGCAGCCTTCAGTGCCTTGGCCTTTGCATTTACAGCCAGAGTTGGAGAGGGCTTGATATTGATAACTCTGTCTGCCAGGGTGATGATTGGAGAGTTCATTTTAGGGTCCTGTTGAAAAAAAATAGTGAAGGGTAAGTTTGTACAAGCAGTTAAGGATATCTTTAAAATTCATTTTTTATCCTGTACCTGTTTCATTTCCTTTTGGCAACAGGAAAAAATGGAAAAGTTCATTGATCAATCAGTAGAAAACTTTTTCCAGAACGAGGCCATGGGCAGGTGCGGTGGGGCCTGCTGTGCTTCTATCTCTGGCCTGGAGTGTCTCTTCGAATTCCAGAACAGTGCGCCTGCCTTTTCCTGCCTCCAGTAGTGTGCCCACCAGATTACGGACCATGTGTCGCAAGAAACCATCGGCGGTGAATTGAAATTGATATTCCTCTGCAGAGGTTTTGGTGAAAGTTGCTTGTAACATGGTGCGAACTGATCCACGGCGACTTGCTGCCTTGAGGTCGCGGGAGCCTGATGCCTCAAAACTTGCAAAGTCGTGGGCTCCTCTGATTCTTGCAAGGCAGAGTTCGATTCTCTCCGGGTGTGAGATGTCTGGGGTATGTACAGAATAGAGGCGTTGTATGGGGAGCTGGATTGGCCCGGCAAACAAGGAGTAGCTATATGTCTTAGCCTTGGCAGAGAATCGGGCATGAAAGTCATGCCTTTCTTCACAACTATCCAGGATGCGGATGGAGCGGGGGAGCAGGCCATTGAGTCCTCTGGTGAAGGTCGGGCAGGAAAGGGCTGCTTCGGTGTGGAAATTGGCGACCATTGCCTTGGCATGTACACCCGCATCTGTCCTGCCGGCGCCGTACAGAGAGATTGGATTATTGCTTATGATCTGGAGGCACCGTTCAATTTCCCCCTGGATGGTGATGCCGTTTTTTTGTCTTTGCCAACCACTATAATCGGTTCCATCATAGGCGATGGTGAGTCTTATGTTGCGCATGGCAGGGTATGATGCCAATTGAACAGAGGGGAATAAAAGACATTCCCGGCCGTCGTCTGGATTATTATGGAAAAAATGGCGCAGACTCAAGTCCGGCGGTTTCGGTAAAGCCGCACATCAGATTCATGTTCTGTACGGCCTGCCCGGCAGCACCTTTGACAATATTGTCAATGGTAGACAGGATGATAATTCGACCGGTTCGAGTGTCGATCTTGAAGCCGATGTCACAGAAGTTGGATCCACGTACATACTGAGTTGCTGGAAAGGTGTTTTCTGGCAGGATGCGGACAAAGGGCTCTTGTGAGTACATCTTTTCATACAATTGGGTGATGTCGGTTTGTTGAACTTCTGGTTTCAGTTGGGCATAGATGGTGCTTAAGATTCCACGGGATATCGGTAGCAGGTGCGGAGTAAATGAAATTCGTACCGGTTCTTGCAGGAAGGTATTGATCTCCTGTTCAATCTCAGGGGTATGACGATGAGTGCCGCCAACCTTATAGGCGCGGAAGCCATCTGCAACTTCGCAGAAGAGTGAACCCACCTGGGCTGCGCGGCCTGCTCCGGATGTCCCTGATTTTGAATCGGCGATAATTGTTTGTGGATCAATGACGCCTGCCTTCAAGAGCGGGGCCAGAGCCAGAATGATTGAGGTGGGATAACAGCCAGGATTGGCGATGAGTCTGCTGGTGCGTATCTGCTCCCGGTACAGTTCGGGTAGGCCGTATACCGCTTCTTTGAGCAGGTCGGCGGCGCTATGTCTCTGATACCATTCCTCGTAAACGGCAACATCACGCAGTCTGAAATCTGCTGAAAGATCCACTACTTTTTTCCCGGCTGCCAGGAGATGGGGGACAATGTTCATGGCCGTCTTGTGTGGTACCGCGGTGAAAAAGAAATCTGCCCTGGCGCACAGTTCTTCAGTGGTGAGGTTTTCGCAGATAAGGTTGGTTTTTTTACGAAGGTTGGGGAAAACCTGGGCCAAGGATTGGCCCGCGTATTGTCGTGAAGTGGCTGCTGTAAGGCTGACATCTGGGTGGTTGCAGAGAATTCTGGCCAGTTCAACACCTGTGTAACCCGAGGCACCGATGATTGCGACGTTTAACATGATGGACACCTTATAGAATAAAAAAAGGGAATAACAGAATTTCTGTTATTCCCTTTGATAAACCCTTTTTCTTTTTCGTTGAACTTCCTTCAGGCTTCAAGCAAGAAAGAATAAGCAAGGCAGAAAGAAAGGAATTAACGTTTAGAAAACTGGAACTTGGCGCGTGCGCCTTTCTGACCATATTTTTTCCGCTCTTTCATACGAGGATCGCGGGTCAAGAGGCCTGATTTTTTCAGGGGCAATCTGTTGTCAGGATTAACATGCAGGAGGGCCCTGGAAATTCCATGGGTCAACGCCTCAACCTGGGCAGACTTACCGCCGCCTTTCAGGGTGGCTATAACGTCATATCCTTCAGCGTTATCAGTTACCTGGAAGGGTTTTGCGATCTTGTAGGTCTGGAATGTGCCACCAAAATAATCATCCGCGCTCATGGTGTTCACAATAACCTTGCCACTGCCTGGGGTAATCCATACTCTGGCAACTGCTGTTTTCCTTTTCCCTGTGGCATAAAAACGATTTTGAGCCATGCTTACTTTCTCCGCGAAAAGTTAAATATTTAATTCAGCAGGCAGCTGAGCTGCATGTGGATGCTCGTTGCCAACATAAACTTTAAGTTTCTTCAATTGTTGAGCACCTAGTTTGTTTCTTGGAAGCATTCCCTTCACAGCCTTTATGATGAGATCTGTTGGATGTACTTCCATCAACTTTTTGGCACTTCGTTCTTTAATCCCGCCGATGTATCCGGTGTGGCGGTAGTATTTCTTGTCGTCCCATTTTTTTCCGGTCAGTTGAATCTTATCGGCATTGGTAACGACAATGAAGTCGCCGTTGTCGATAAAGGTGGAAAAGGTTGGTTTATGTTTTCCACGCAACCGGGATGCGATTTCTGATGCCAGGCGGCCAAGAACCTTGCCTTCGGCATTGACGACATACCATTTCTTTTCGATCTCGTTGACCGGAGCCAGATAGGTTTTCATGGTGTTCCTCAAGATGCTGATTAATGCAATGAATAAAAAAAGGTTCGAACTGTGTCGAACCTTTTCGAATCGCTTAATGGAGCGGGAGACGAGATTCGAACTCGCGACGTCAACCTTGGCAAGGTTGCACTCTACCACTGAGTTACTCCCGCTCATTATCTGTAAAGTAAAACGAAGCTACTTTAACAAACCTGTGACTCATTTGTCAATAAAAAATAGTTATATTTTGTATTGGCCTTGTTAAAAAAAAAGGAAGAGATAAAAAAGAGATGGCCCTCTGTAAAGAATATATGATATAAATAAAATAATTGTTCAGACATGAGTTTGAAAGCAGTGGTTACTAAGGACTTGAAGGTTCCCCGGAAGATGCGCCGTTCTCGTTTTTTCCACTGAAGTGGAATTTATTTTTTAAGGATAATGTATGGAAGCACTTGAACAGCGCAGTGGTGGGGTGAAGCGTGTTACCCGTGAAACTGACATTCAGCTCACATTGCTGCTTGACGGCACGGGTATTGCCAAAATAGATACTTCGGTCCCGTTCCTCAATCACATGTTGACCCTTTTTGCCGTCCATGGTTTTTTCGATCTTGAAATTACGGCGACAGGTGATATTGAGATTGATGATCATCATACAGTAGAAGATATAGGAATCTCTCTGGGGCAAGCCTTTGCCAAGGCCTTGGGAGATAAAAGCGGGATAAACCGCTATGGCTTTAGCTATCTGCCAATGGATGAGACCTTGGTGCGTGTTGTGGTTGATGTCTCTAATCGACCTTTTCTGCACTATGTCGCCCCACTTCCCGAGCAGAAGGTGGGGAACTTTGATACTGCCCTTGCCCTTGAGTTTATGCGGGCATTTTCTCAACATGCCGGGGTGACCTTGCATATTGATCTCCTGCATGGTGAGAATAGTCACCATATTTTAGAGGCCATTTTCAAGGGCTTGGCTCGGGCAATGGATCAGGCCACCGGCGTAAATCGTTTCGTGACTGGAACCTTGTCTTCAAAAGGTATGTTGTAAGATCTGTCATTGGGGTTGTTCGGGATTTGAGATGTCCTGTAAATTTAAAATGAGGTCATTTGTGAGAAATATAACCAGTATCTTAATTGTGGCGCTTTTTTGTTCTCTCTTTTTTTCAGCCTGTTCAGGGAAAAAAGGCGATGAGGCAGAAGGCAAAGTGGTAACTCTTCAGTCCCTCACAGGTATTGTGGTGATGCCGGCAGTGATAACGAAAAATGCTTTGGGGCCGCTGGGTAAAGGCAGTTCAACCCTTGATAGGGTCTCGGGGTTTGTTGATGGGGTGATTAGTGCTGAGTTGGGGAAAAATGACAAGGTTCACATTATGACTGAAAAGCAATTGGACGCCTTGCTCACTGATGCAGCAGGGGGGCGTCTGGCCCAGATGAAGGCCCTTGGTGCCAAATTGGATTCCAACGCGGTTCTTGATGTCACGGTAACCCGTTTTCATGAGCGGGATGGAAGTGATCTGTCGGTGAATTCTCCTGCTTCTGCCGCTTTTCAAATGGTCCTTACCCATGTGGATAGTGGTACGGTTCTCTGGGCGGCATCTTTTGATGAGACCCAGGAGGCGCTGTCCAGCAATCTGTTCTCCCTTGGTAAGGCTAGAAACCGGGGTTTTAAATGGATTACAGTGGATGAGCTGGTTCGTCAGGGATTAAAGGAACGTCTGGCA
Source organism: Pseudomonadota bacterium (assembly GCA_018821985.1). GTDB lineage: Bacteria > Desulfobacterota > Desulfobulbia > Desulfobulbales > Desulfocapsaceae > UBA2270. Next base: position 57,364 of record JAHJKP010000026.1, on the reverse strand, counting down.
GACTGTCCGTATCTGCAGAAATAAGAAGGCTGGTTGATTGTATTTCCGTTTTATGGTTGCCTGCTGGTTTGCTTGAAGCAAATTCAGCAGGCATTTTTTATTGCAATGAGATCAGAGACGATTCTACCTAGGCAGGTAAACAGGCGCATTGGTCAGGCCATGCAGGCCTATTCCATGCTCAGCCAAGATGATTGTGTGCTGGTGGCCGTGTCCGGTGGGGTGGATAGTCTGGTGCTGGCCTGGTTGCTGCAGATGTGGTTGCAGAAGGCTCCCATCAGCTACACCCTGAGGGTCGTCCATATTGATATGGGGTTTCGGGGACCTGGAGATTTAGGTGCCAATCCGGTTGCAGGAATACGCGAACAACTTGACCGGTTCGGCATCCCCCTACTGGTGGAACAGGCCAGGGATTTGGATGAGGCGGATCGAAGCTGCTTTCTCTGTGCCCGGCAGCGTCGTCATCAGCTTTTTGATTTAGCGAAAGAATATGGGTGTAACAAGATTGCCTTTGGTCATCACAAGGATGATCTCATTGAAACACTTTTTTTGAATATGCTCTATAGTGGTAATCTCTCAACCATGGTGCCGAAACAGGACCTTTTTGATGGCAGGCTGGCTCTTATCCGGCCCCTGGCCTATATTGAAAAACATGAGGTGCAGGAGATTGCCATGAGCCTTGGTCTGGCTCCAGTTGACAACCTCTGTCCTCTGGCTGGGAACACGCGGCGTGATCATGTGCGCATGGTGTTGCAGACCCTCTATGACCAAGACCCCGATGTGAAGTCCTCGATCTTTGCCTCAATGAGTAATGTCCGGGAAGGCTACCTGCTATGAAGACCTCTGTTGATTGTCTTGCCTGTTTCATGGATCAGGCCCTGCGGGTGGCGCGGATCAGTTCGCCGGATGAGACGGTGCATCTGGAAGTGGCCCGTGCTGTCGCGGCCCTGCTGCCGCAGATGGAGATGTCGTTGACCCCGCCTGAGAATTCTGTGGCAGTGTATGCGACCATTGCCAGGGTTACCGGCTGTGCTGATCCCTATCTGGCCCTAAAAAAGGCGTCCAATGATCAGGCCCTTGCCATCCTTCCTGAGCTCATCCGGGAAGTTGCAGAGAGTAAGGTGCCCTTGATTGCTGCTCTCCATCTGGCCATTGCCGGTAATATTATTGACTATGGGGCCATGCGCAGTTTTGATGTGGGGGCTGCCCTGGCGCAAGCCAGAACGATTCCTCTGGCCATTGATGCCAGCCGACAGTTGTTTGAGCTGGCCTGCCGATTGCCTAGGAAATCAAGGGTTCTCTTCCTGGCCGATAACTGCGGTGAGATCGTCTATGACCTCCTGGTTATTCGTTGTCTTGTCGACCTGGGTCTGGATGTGACGGTGGTGGTCAAGGAAGGGCCTATTATTAATGACGCCCTTTTTGCTGATGCCCAGGCCTGTGGTCTTGATCGCTATGCCCGCATTATCACTAATGGGACGGCTTGTCCTGGAAGCCCCCTTGCCAGTTGCTCGGCTGAGTTTCTGCATGCCTTTCGGCAGGCCAATCTTATTCTTTCCAAAGGTCAGGGGAATTTCGAGACCTTGTCTGAGGCGGTTTCCGAGAGCGATGCGGATATCTTCTTTCTTCTGACCATCAAGTGTCCGGTGGTCGGCGCCCATCTTGCCAGGCTGACCGGCAAACCTGTGGATGAACTTCCCGGTCACGGGGAAATGGTACTCTATTCTCCGGAGCGTTCAGCTGGCAGCTCGTGGCGTTCACGAGTATGAAGACAATGGGTTTATTTTTCTGATTTCTGGGCACTTCCCTCTCTCATTTGACAAGAGTTGATTTTATGAAAAAACGTATTGCGAATATCCTTGCTCTCCCGCAGGCAGGAGAAGAGTTGCAGATTGCGGGCTGGGTGAGGACAAGGCGGGATGCCAGCGGCTTTTCTTTTGTTGAGGTGAATGATGGCTCGTGTCTTGCCAATATCCAGGTGATTGCCGATCAGACCCTGGCCAATTACGGGGATGAGGTCAAAAGGCTCAGTGCCGGCTGCAGCGTGCTTATAAACGGCATTCTCCAGGATTCACCGGCCAAGGGCCAGGCGGTGGAGCTGCGGGCCATTGAGGTGCAGGTTCTGGGCTGGGCCGATTCGGAGTCCTATCCCCTGCAGAAGAAGCATCATTCCTTTGAGTTTCTGCGCAATATCAGTCAGCTGCGGCCCCGTACCAATGCCTTGGGGGCAGTGGCCAGGGTTCGTTCCCGGCTCTCCTATGGGGTGCATACCTTTTTTCAGGAGCGGGGCTTTATCCAGGTGCATACTCCCATCATCACCACCAGTGACTGTGAGGGTGCAGGCGAGATGTTTCAGGTGACCACTGCCCCTGCAGCTTCTGGTGCGGAAGCCGGCAACGACTTTTTCGGCCGTCCTGCCGGTCTGACCGTGAGCGGCCAGCTGCAGGCAGAGGTCTATGCCCAGGCCCTGGGCAATGTCTATACCTTTGGCCCCACCTTCAGGGCGGAAAACTCCAATACCAGCCGGCATTTGGCCGAGTTCTGGATGGTGGAACCGGAGATGGCCTTTTGTGATCTGCAGGGGAATAGAGAGGTGGCGGAAGAGATGTTGAAATATCTTCTGCGTCTGGTATTGGCCGAATGTGGCGAGGATCTGGCCCTTTTTGACCGCTTTATTGCCAAGGGGCTGCTGGCCAAGCTCCAGCAGGTGGTCGATCACGACTTTGCCCATATCACCTATACCCAGGCGGTGAAGCAACTCCTGCAGTCGGGGCAGACTTTTACCTATCCGGTGCAGTGGGGGATTGACCTGCAGTCAGAGCATGAACGCTATCTGACGGAGACGGTTTATCAGCGACCGCTGATTGTCACCGATTATCCAGCCGCCATCAAACCCTTTTATATGCGGGTCAGCGACGACGGACGGACAGTGGCGGCCATGGATATCCTGGTTCCGGGGATTGGAGAGATCATTGGCGGCAGTCAGCGCGAGGAGCGATATGATGTCCTTCTGGCCCGGATGCAGGAGGCGGGAATTGAACCCAGTGGCTATGAATGGTATCTTGATCTCCGGCGCTACGGTACGGTTCCTCACTCCGGTTTCGGCCTGGGGTTTGAGCGGCTGGTGCAGTTTGTCACCGGCATGGCCAATATCAGGGAGGTTATTCCCTTTCCGCGCACCCCCGGTTTTGCACCCTGTTAAACATCTAAGGAACCACAGATGGACACAGATTTCTTTTGAAGGAAGAAACTCATCAGATTCTTGGGTGTGCAATGGAAATCTTGAATACGCTTGGTCATGGTTTGCTGGAAAAGCCGTATGAAAATGCGTTAGTTGTTGAATTTGGTTTACGTGGTATTCCTTTTAAGCAACAGCCTCGTTTTAATGTCTTGTATAAATCTGTAAAGGTTGGCGAATATATCCCAGATTTAATCGTCTTTGATCAGGTTGTGGTAGATACGAAAACAGTAGACTGCATCATTTATCATGAAAAAGGGCAAATTTTGAATTATTTGAAAATTACTGGCCTGCGTGTTGGTTTGGTCCTCAATTTTAAATATGCCAAACTGCATTGGGATCGAGTGGTTTTATGAAAAGTATCTGTGTGAATCTGTGGTTCAAGATTATTAAAATTAGAGGAAGAGAGTGATATTGTGAGTAAGGGGCCTGGTGTGCAACGAATGTTTGATGCCATTGCCGGGTCGTATGACCTGATGAACCGGGTGATGACCATGGGGCAGGATCAGCGCTGGCGGCGTTTTGTAGTCAGGAGGGCGCAGAATCCCGGGTCGGGCTGGGCACTGGATCTGGCCACCGGCACCGGCGATATTGCCGCTCTGACCCGGAGGACCTATCCTCAATGTCGGGTGCTCGGTGCTGATTTTTCCCAGAATATGCTGAAGGAGGCCGGGAAGAGGTTTGCTACGCTCGACATTGACTGGCAGGCCTGTGATGCTAATTTCCTGCCCTATGCGGATAGTAGTTTTGAGTCGGTGACCTTTGGCTATCTCCTGAGAAATGTCGATGATGCCCTGGCAGTGCTCAAAGAGGTGCATCGGGTCTTGAAGCCGGGCGGCCGGGTGGTCTGTCTGGATACCACACCGCCGCGGAAAAACCTTTTCTATCCCTTTGTCCGGTTCTATTTCCGTTTCGGCATCCCCTTTTTGGGTCGATTGATTGCCAAGGATGAGGCCGCTTACGCCTATCTGACGGGTTCGACCATGGGGTTTTACAGCGCTGATGCCCTGGCTGCTCTCTTTGCTCAAGCCGGGTTCGAGGCTGTCGGCTATCAACGCTTCATGCTGGGAACCATCGGGATTCACTGGGGAAGGAAGAAGGGCGCAGCAGCTGGACAGTCGTCAGGTCTTTAGCTGGCAGTCTCAAAGAGTGCAGACTATCCACCTGCGAAGGTCGCTGCAGAGTAATCGTAATGCGGTTGTTGCTCCCTTGAGGGAAACGACCTGATTTTGAAAATAATTTGAGGGGAAGTGGAGATCATGTCTATCAAACCAGTGAAAATCAATACCGAGGAAGGAGAGCGGGTTGTTGCCTCCCTTCTTCATCGTTTTCAGCCCGCGGATGATTCCTGTCGGGCCGTAGTCGCCGAGATCCTGGCCGCAGTGCGGCAGCAAGGTGATGCGGCAGTACTGGAATATACCAGAAAATTTGACGCGCCGGATCTTGAACTTAAGGGTATGCAGGTCTCCCTGGCCGAGATGCTTGAGGCCTATGATCTGGTGGATGAACCCTTTCTTGAGACCCTGGCCCTGGCCATTGAACGGGTGCAGAGCTTTCATGAACGGGAGATGGAAGACTCATGGATGCAGACCAGGGAGAATGGGACCATTGTCGGCCGACTAGTCCGCCCTGTGGATGCGGCAGGACTCTATGTGCCTGGAGGTCAGGGTGGCTCGACGCCCTTGGTCTCCTCGGTGCTGATGAACGGCATCCCGGCAGGGATTGCCGGGGTCGGCCGGAGGATAATGCTTACTCCGCCCAATCGTGAGGGTAAAATCAGTCCGCACCTTCTGGTGGCGGCCCAGGAGATCGGGATTACCGAGATCTTCAAGGCGGGATCGGCCTGGGGGATTGCGGCCCTGGCCTATGGTACCGAGACCATTCCGGCGGTTGATGTCATTGTCGGGCCGGGAAACCAGTTTGTCACCGAGGCCAAGGCACAGGTATCCGGCCGGGTGCGTATTGACATGATTGCCGGACCTTCTGAGGTGCTGATTGTGGCCGATGCGAGTGCCAGGGCGAATCATGTGGCGGCGGATATGCTGGCCCAGGCGGAACATGATCCCATGGCCCTGGCCATGGTGGTGACCACGGAAGAGGCGCTGGCCGGCGAGATCCTGATTGAACTGGAACGGCAGCTGGCAAAGCTGTCGCGGCAGGAGATTGCCCGCAAATCCCTGGATGATCGCGGGGTGATCCTCATTGCCGATAGTCTGGATGCGGCCATAGAGCTGGCCAATGATATTGCCGTTGAACACCTGGAGCTGATGATCAGCGATCCTTGGGCTATGCTGCCGCAGATCCGGCACGCCGGGGCCATCTTTCTGGGTCATCATACCCCGGAGGCCGCGGGTGACTATCTGGCCGGTCCCAACCATGTCCTGCCCACCATGGGGACGGCCCGTTTCTCTTCAGCCCTGGGCGTTGAGACCTTTCTGAAGAAGAGCTCCATCATCAGTTATTCGGAGCAGGCCCTGGCAGAAGATGCGGACCATATCCGGCTGCTGGCCACCCTCGAAGGTCTGACCGCCCATGCCGCCTCTGTCACAGAGCGCTTGCAGGGAAAAGGGTAGAGCAAAGGTGACAGTAAAAGCGTTTGATTTTCGGGAACAGCTGCAGCAGGGCTGCACTGCTCTGGGTATTGGGCTGGATGCTGAGGCGGTGGAGCGGTTGTTTCTTTATTTCACTGAACTTACGCGCTGGAGCAGGAAGATCAATCTGATAGCCAAAGGAACTGGGGAGGCGGAGATCCTGGAGAACCATTTCCTGGATTCTCTGACCCTGCTCCCCCTCCTGGATGGTCCCGCTCTTCATCTGCTGGATGTGGGAAGCGGGGCGGGTTTTCCCGGACTTGTCTGCAAAGCGGCTCGGCCTGATCTGACCGTGACCCTGCTGGAACCTCGCCTGAAACGGGTGTCCTTTCTCCGTCATATAATCAGGACATTGAAGCTCAGCGGGGTGGAGGCGCTGGCCGGCCGGGTGGAGGACGAGATCCTTCTGCCGTCCAATGCTCTCTTTACCCATATCACCAGTCGGGCGGTCACCGATATCGGTGAATTCTTAAGGATGGTCAGTCGTTTGTGCGGTGAGGGGACAACGGTGATCTGCATGAAAGGGCCGAGATGGCAGGAGGAGTTACAGGCCATGCAGAAACTCTCTCCTGCCATTTTGCTCCACCATACCTCGACCCTTGAACGGGAACTTCCTAACTCTCACGCCAGACGCGTTTTACTGACTTTTGCCAGGTGATGTTAGAAGATTTGTGCTGATCGCTCCTGCTTCTGCTGATCAGTGGTGGTGTCTCCCGTGTTCACGAGGCCTTCTCTCTTCCCGATAATCTCTGTGATTTCTCTCTCTGTAGTCTCTGTTGTAGCGGGGAGAATACCGTTTGTCTGGAGAATCTCGCCGATGCTGGCGATAGACATCATATTCTCTGTCACGATACCTTCTGATCTGTTCAATTTTGTGTCGGTGAAATGCCGGCGGTAGAGAACGGTAGTCGACAATGCGCCATGGACCATCAAGGTGGGAGGATCTGTGCCAGTAACCCTGGTGGAAGATGTAGTAAGCGTTGTTGTCGTAGAAGAGATCGTAGGGCGAGCCAATTGCCACAGAAAAGCTCAGGAACGGCGAGTAGATAAACTCTGGGCTTTCGTTGAAGTAGAAGATCGGCACTGGTCGGCGATAAACAGGTCGCGGGGCAATGACTAGTGGAAGGGGGACCCCAAAATGAATGTTGACTCCGATATCTCCGGCATGACTCTCGGGTGCTATGCACAGTGCCAGGGGGATTGCCAGTGCCGTGAGCATGAAGTGTATCATGAAATATTTTTTTATCATCTTGTTACCTTCCGCTGCAGGTGGTTCATGTAAAAGAAAATATTGTTGGATGTATACTTAATTTCAATCAAAGTATGTTTCTATATATCTTCATTTTCTATTGTTCTGTCAAACCAATTTTGCAAACAGGAATTTCATATTCTCTGAAGCTCCAGACTATTATCTGTCGTTAGCTGATCAATATTGAGCTACTATTGATCTGGATTTTTTTAATGTCAGGACAAAAAATATGACCTAACTCTGGGGGGATGGCTGAATTGCTGGTTGGGGAAAACAGCAGCTGGAAACCGGATAATGAGGCGTATGGCCGTTACTGGACCAGATCCTATTCTGTCCTTATGACTTTGGGTTGTTTTCCATATTGCTGTACGATTCCAACCGGTTGCGGCCATTTGCCTTGGCTTGATAGAGGGCCGAGTCAGCATTTTTGAGGAGGTCTTCATGGGAAATCAGGGGCTGGTCTGTGGATGTTGCCACTCCCAGGCTGAGACTGACGACTGATAAAGGAGGTGACTTCTCATGGAGAATCTGGAGCTTGATGATATTCAGCCGGATTTTTTCGGCAACATGTAAGGCTCCCTTGTGGGAAGTATCTGGCAGGATGACCACGAATTCTTCCCCTCCGTATCGGGCGCAGAAGTCCCCGGGTCGGGTTAGTGACTTTTTGATCTCTTGGGCAACTTGTCGCAGGCATTTGTCGCCACTGGTATGGCCGTAGGTGTCATTGTATCTCTTGAAGTGATCTATGTCGCACATGATGACGGAGAGTGGCCCTTTCACTCTGTTGCTACGTTCGAATTCTGTTACGATAAGTTCCGAGAAGCGGTGACGATTGGAAATCCCGGTCAGGGAATCAAAGGCGGCCTGTCTTTGGATGATCGAATAGGCCCGGTCTAAACGAAGCCCGGCAATAAAGATGCCAAACAGGCCCGTTAGTGCTATGCCTATATGGGCCAGGAGGAGAGAACCCAAGGAGTTGTCTTGCGTAAAGGGCAGGGTCACACTGATCCCCCCCCGTATGTCACCTTCTTTATATCCCTGTTTTTCATGGCATGGCAGGCAGGCCTTTTCTGTTTTGAGAGGGGCCATGTAAAAGAATGACGTTTTTTTATCATGTTCAATGAAAAGTCCCGCCTCCTTGACGCCTTTTTCAAATTCTTTCAAAAGAACCTCTTCTTGTTCCGTGGCCTTGTTTTCTGGACGAAGGGGGTGGAGACTGGTGATGTGAAACTGTATACCTGCCTGGGCCCTGGCAGCTTCTGCAATCTGTCTGGTCATGAAGGCCGGATTTATCTTGGTCAGGGTCAGGGAGTCGTTGATTTGAATCTCCCGCATGGGCACCTCTAGATAAGGATTCGGGATAGTTGTTTTGGTGACCGGGACATATACGCCCCCGTGCTGGGCATTCCAGCGGCGGGTGATGATAATATGGTTAAAAATACTTCTTGCCGTCTGCAGAGCAAGTTGCTCTTGGGCTTTCTGTGCTTGTGTGTAATTCCAGGTACAGGAGGCGGCAATGAGCAGCGTCCACAGGAGGCTGATAAAAAGGGTGTTCTTCTTGATGTTCATGAATCTTGGGCAGAGCCTGCTGATGGAGTTTTTTTTATTGAGGGAATAATTCCCAGTGCTATTCCTTTATTGAGGCGAAAAAGTCAATGGTTTTATGAAAAATAATGATTAAGACAAGATGAGGCTGCTGGAAGAGAATGGATTTCAGTTGATAATCCACAGAGTGTTGGTTTAAAGTGATTGACTTTGCTGAAGGTGAACTTTGCAGGAAAACTTTTGAAGATGCGGCAGAAAGTCCGCATGAAAAAAATAAGGGGAATGAAATGAAGAAAATTGCAGTATTGGCTGGTGATGGCATCGGTCCGGAAGTGATGGCAGAGGCAATTAAGGTCTTGAACGCAGTGCAGAAGAAGTTTTCTTTTGATCTGAGTTATGAGTACGCCGATGTGGGTGGGATTGCCATTGATAATCATGGTGAGGCCCTGCCTCCTTCGACTCTTGCCCTGTGCGAAAACAGCGATGCCATCCTCTTTGGTTCGGTCGGCGGTCCCAAGTGGGAATCCCTGCCTCCCATCCAGCAGCCGGAGCGGGCGGCGCTTCTGCCCCTGCGCAAGCATTTTGATCTCTTCTGCAACCTGCGTCCGGCCAGGATCTTCAAGTCTCTGACCGCTGCCTGTCCTCTGCGGGCTGACATCGTGGGTGACGGCTTTGATATCCTCTGCGTGCGTGAGCTCACCTCCGATATCTATTTTGGTGTACCCAAGGGACGCGAGGGCTCCGGTCCTGAGGAGCGGGCCTTTGACACCATGGCCTATACTCGGGCGGAGATCGAGCGCATTGCCCGCATGGCCTTTGAGGCTGCCCGGCTGCGTCGCAAGAAGGTGACCTCCGTTGATAAAGCCAACGTCCTCACCACCATGGTATTGTGGCGGGAGGTGGTGATCGGGATCGCCAAGGAGTATCCTGATGTGGCCCTGAACCATATCTATGTGGATAACGCCACCATGCAGCTGGTGCGGGATCCCCATCAGTTTGACGTCATGCTCTGCGGCAATATGTTTGGCGATATCATCTCCGATGAGGCCGCCATGCTCACCGGTTCCATGGGGCTGCTGGCCTCGGCCAGTCTCAATGCAAAAAAGTTCGGCATGTATGAGCCGGCTGGCGGATCGGCGCCTGATATCGCCGGTAAAGGCATTGCCAATCCCATTGCCCAGATCCTGTCTGCAGCCATGATGCTGCGCTACAGTTTTGGTATGGACGAGGCCGCTGATGCCATTGACCGCGCCGTGGAGAGCGTTCTCGATGCCGGGATCCATACCGCGGATATTGCCATTGATAAAACGAAGGTCGTTAATACCGCAGCCATGGGTGATGCCATCGTTGCCGCCTTGAGGTGAGATACTGATGCAGGAATGTATGGTGGTGGCCAATGAGGCCTCAACGGAGCTGGGCCGGAAGGTGGCGGCGGAGTTGGGGCTGCCCTTCTCCGAGATGATCCGCAAGCGTTTTGCCGATGGCGAAACCTATCATGCCTTTCCTGCAGATGTGGCAGGGATGAATCTGATTATCATTGGTGCCACCCATACGGATAGCTCGCATCAGGAGCTGCTGGATCTGATCCAGGGGGGCAGATACTGGAATGCCGCCACCATCAATGTGGCCATTCCCTATCTGGGCTATTCCACCATGGAGCGGGCCAAACCAAACTCCTATGAGATCCCGAAAGGGGTGACCAGAACCCGGCAGATCTTCAGGGCCAGGCCCAATTTTGTGGCCTTTGTCGATCTGCACTCCGAGGCGGTGCTCCATGCCCATGCCGGCGAGATCCGGACTGAACATGTGTGGACCGACGAATTGGTAATACAGAAAATCAGCTCCAGCGGCCTGACCGATTATGTCCTGGTCTCTCCTGACTATGGATTTTCCAAGAGGATCGCCAGGTTGGCCAGTTTGCTGGGCTGTCCGCATACTGCGGCCGACAAGGATCGTTACGATACCGACAAGACCATTATTGGCCAGATTTCCAGTGTGGTCAAGGGGAAGACGGTTATTGTCTGTGATGACATGATCCGCACCGGTGGCTCCATCATCCAGACAGCCCAGCGTTGCCTGGAGGCTGGTGCTGTGCAGGTGGCGGTCATGGCCACCCATCTGGTTATGGCGGGGAATGCCCGCGAACGTTTTAAGAGCAGTCCCATCTCCAGGGTCATTGGTTCTGATAGCGTTCCCGGGGTCCGGAGTGATGACTTACTTGATGTCTATTCGGTGGCCCCGCTGCTAGCCGATATCTTCAGAAGACATCTGAAGATCAAATCAGGACTGTCCAGATAAAGATTTTCAACTATTCTGGGCTATACCATATCTTCGGTTTTTATTTTGTTACGTATACTCAGTAGTAAGGGGGACCCGAGGGCAGTTGGATAAAATCAGATGTTCGGTGTGGCAATATTAGCGTTCACATCACCCGTCAGCCACCGAACTATTTTGGGAACGACAACGCCCCTTTCTGCTCTGCTGAATTGTAGAAGTTTAGACGTGATCTGACAAATGCCTGTCGTGACCCCACCACAGCGTGATAGGGCCAGAAACGAGCCATTTTCACAAGCGAAATCTTATAATTTTGGCCAGTTAGCGTGGTCCGATCTCGATTTTAAAGCCCCCTTGATTCAAGGTACCTCAGAAAGCCTTCGGGACGGAAAAACAGAAAGCAATCCCCGACCTGGAGTCGTGTTCGGTCCAGACCTCGCCGCCGTGCTGCTCGATGATCTCCTTGACAATGGCTAGCCCCAGGCCGGTGCCACAAATGCCGAAGGAGGTCTTCTTTCTCTTAAAGGCACCGAACAGACCTCTCGACTCTTCTTTTCTCAGGCCAACACCGTCGTCCCGCACCGAAACGAAGTGAGTGGTTTCGTCCTCCCGGCAAGAAATCGTAATTTCGCTGAGTTTGTCGCCGCCATACTTGATGGCGTTGTCAATCAGGTTACGCAAGACCCTGACCATGGCCAGTCGATCCGCCTGCAGAAACGGCGGCCTTGGTGGCACCTGCAGGCGGATGCCACCGAGTTCAAGCCGGGTGTTGAATTCTTCCCGGATCAACTGCAAAACCTCAGCCAGGGAAACATTCTCCAAACAGAGCAGTTGCTCCTTGGCAGCGATAAAGATATTGATCTTATCCACCAGGGCGACAATCTGCTCAGCCGAGCCAAGCAGGCGGCTGTAGTAGAGATCACATTTGTCTTCGCTGAATTCGCGGCCCTTTTTCCGTAGACGGTCGGCAAGACCGTGGAGGGATACAGCCGGGCTTTTCAGATCGTGTGCCACGGAATAGGCGAACATCTTGATCTCTTCCGATCTCATATTCAGTTCTTCCTCGGCCGACTTGCGGTCCGTTATGTCAGTATGGGTGCCGACAAAGCGCACCGGCAGGCCCTGCTCATCCCAACTCACCACCTTTCCTCTAGCCTGAATCCACAGCCAGACACCGTTTTTACACAGCAACCGAAACTCGGCTCCATATACCGGAGTTCTTCCCTCTAAATGCGCATTAACCGCGGCTATGGCCTGCTCACGGTCATCAGGATGGAGAAGTTCCGGCCAGTTGATCCGGTTTGCCTTTAGGTCCTCCTTGTCATAGCCCAGTGAGGATGCCCAGTTGGTACCGTAGTAAACGGTGTCGTTCACCAGATCGCGGTCCCACATGCCGTCAGAGGTAGCATCCAGGGTGAGCTGAAAGCGCTCCTCGCTTTCCCTCAGTTGCGTCTCAGCTTTTTTGCGGTCTGAAATATCGCGCACAATGGAGCAATGGAATTCGGTGCCCTCGAATTCAAGATAGTTGACGCTGATCTCCACCGGGAAGGTCTTACCGTCCTTGGACCGATGGACGCTCTCGATAGTCCGCCCCCCGATCAACTTCATCTGCTGCCAGTGATCCAGCCATTTTTCCGGAGGGAGCAGGGCATCGATATCATGGACCGTCATGGACAGCAGCTCTTTACGACTGTAGCCAAGCGAACGGCAGGCGGCCTGGTTGACGTAGAACAGACGGGCATCCCTACCTATCCAGAAAATAGTGTCACCGGCATTTTCCAACGAGAACCTGGCCAGCTGCAGTTCGGCAAGCCTGCTCTGTTCTTCTTCGGCGCTATCAGTCTCGGGAAACGACTTAAATGACAAGGGACAGTCCTCCTGCAAAGTGAGAGTAAAAAAAGTTCCTGCCGGGTAACCGTCTAGATTGCCTGGTGGCAAGTATGACAGCAACCCCGCAACTCACTGCCTCACTGAAAAAGTTGCCGCGTATCGCCGCCGATGTCCTTGCGGTCAGGTGCAGTAGCATTGTTATGCGTTCGTTTGAAGTTTTGAAAACCTTATTTATCGTTTGTCTCTTCAATCTTAGTCATAGTTCCTAATTCCCCTCATCGTCATAAAAACGAATGTTGATTCATTCAATCACAGGTGAAATATTTTTAATAGGAATTTTGGGGAAAGAATTAAAAAGATGCCAGTGGCAAGGTCAAAGAAATGGTAGTTAAGTAGAAAGAAGAGTTTCTTCCTGACAGAATTTCACTCCGAGCGAGCAGATTGGCATCCCATAGAATATGGGCCAAAATTTAGAGGAAACAGAAGTAAGGTATTAATATGACCAGTACCAAATTGGTTAAAATTGATTTTTAAATCTTAACCCTGTACTCTGTAACCAGAGTCAAATATTATTGGAATAATGCTTGCTGCCGAGTTCCATTATAAAGCCATAATCAGTTAATTGAAAGAGGAGTGCGGGGACCGCCCCGCTTCTTGATATGACAAGACCGATTGTTTTTTTCATTGATGATGAGCCAAACATCCTTCAAGCTATTCTCCGGATCACCAGGCATGAACACTACCAGGTTGCAACATTCGAGGATCCGCTAAAAGCCTTGGCAGGAATGGCCACAAGAGAGGTTGCCGTGGTTGTCGCAGATCAGCGGATGCCGGTGATGACTGGTTCAGAATTTCTGGAAAAAGTACGGATTCAATATCCCAATACTGTCAGAATGATGTTATCTGGTGATGCTGAAATCGACTCAGTATTATCAGCGATTAACAAAGGTAAAATATTTCATTTTATCAGGAAGCCATGTGGGGATGATGACTTAAAATCAGCAATCAACGAGGCGATCAAACAACACTTTTTGATAGTAGAAAATAACAGGCTTACAGAACTCACAAAAAGACAAAATGAGGAACTGATTGAACTCAACAAGAACCTTGAAAAGAAGGTCGAACAAAGAACTCGGAAAATCAAGCAAAAAGAATTCCAACTGAAAGAAGCCCTGGAAGGGACTATTTCTGCCATTGCACTCACTGTTGAAACAAGGGATCCTTATACTGCGGGTCATCAAACCCGAGTCGCTGAACTGTCTTGCGCTATTGCCAAAGAGATGAATCTTTCTCCTGATCAGACAGAAGGAATTCGCCTGGCCGGGGCAATTCATGACCTGGGTAAAATATATGTCCCTGCGGAGATCTTAAACAGACCAGGAAGGCTGACTAATATAGAAAGGGAGTTGATTCATGTCCATCCCCAGGTTGGATTTGATATTCTCAAGGATATTTCCTTTCCCTGGCCCATTGCAGAAATCGTGTATCAGCACCATGAAAGGATGAATGGCAAAGGCTACCCTGTTGGATTGCCGGGCGAAGATATTCTTTTAGAGGCACGAATTATAGCTGTGGCTGATGTTGTGGAAGCCATGTCTTCGCACCGTCCGTACCGGCCAGCCCCTGGCATTGACTTGGCCCTCGAGGAAATTTCCAATAACAAAGATATCCTTTATGATGCCGACGTTGTCAAAGCGTGCCTGAATATTTTTGCAGAAAAGAAGATAACCCTCAAGGGGTGGATGGGATAACAGGAACTCGAAGAGGAGATTTATTCGAGCTGGGGGTAATCGGGGACATCCACGGTTTCTTTCTAAAGGTTAAGATATATGGATTTTTACTCAAACAGAATTTCAACAGAGAAAGAAGTCCCTTGGCAAGATTCAACTTCGAGTAATACAAGGTGACTTAACCTTCTTGAATCCATTCGGCTACAAGCAGTAGATTGAGTTGCCCGTAAATTGTGCTGCTGAAATCAGGCGATGCATAATAGATTTAGAAGATAACAATCTGCTCTCTCGCTATGGGTTAGGACAGAAAAGGTCATTTCTTGCAAATCCAGAACAGTATCGACAGCACCACGGAAATGACAATGCACGTGGTCAGGGGAAAGTAAAACTTAAAGTTCCCAGACTTGAAGACAAAATCACCTGGCAGCCGGCCCAGATTCAATTTTTGTAACAATGGCCAGCAAAGGCCAAGGATGACGAGAATAATGCCGATGGTGATCAGTGTTTTTGCCATGTTCTGCCTCTGCTATGACCCGCCGCGCATGCTCTACAGATCACGCAGCGACAGTGAAATTCTCCCTCGCAGCTCATCTACCTCAATGATTCGAACTTTCACCTGCTGGCAGACCTCACTCTCTCAGCCCGGTTCTTGACAAATCGATCCGCCAAGTGACTGATCTGAACAAGGCCGTCCTAGAAGTACTCCTATATCAAAATGCCCGTCCCTGCATGGATGACCGTTGCCCGTAACTCATGGACTACCAGAGTTAATATCTATCCAAAACTCCTCACTCTCTTTATCTGGGTGAACGGGAGAGGAGAAAATGAAAATTAGGGACATGAGAAGCAACAAAGTGCATCAGCCGGAAGGGAAATCTCCGTTTTCCTCTTGACGTTATTTGTCATGGATGTTCCCTGGCGTTCCAATTTTGAAGTACGCTTTCGTTGGATAAGCTGAAAAATAATCATCTGCACCAAAGGTGCTTATTTTTTTTGTCTCAAAATAACGTTGGCGATGGACCGGAAGGACAAAACCAGCGGGCAAGATTGCGTGCGAGGAGAAGATTACCTCCAGTGAGAAATTGATTCTGGAAAATTGCGTCATCACCAAAAACAGCAAATGACCCTTGGCCTAACTTTCCAACGACAATAAGTGAGAATGCTTGCTTCGCATCCTTTTCATTGAGAATGCCATTGTTGTTTAAGTCTACCCAGGCGTCCTGACTGGTACTGGCAATTGCCTGCATGTTTTTACCTCGACCCATCAAGGCCCAACAACCATAAACCATGAAACCGTCGAGGTCTTGAGTCAAAGGGTGGTCATCCAGACGATTTACCATAAAATCACGGCCGTTATTGTTCAGGATGTTTTGCTGTTCATAGATGGGTGCTGAAGAAATTGATACTTCCAGTCGCTGTAAAAGCGCTGTCAGAGGTGATGAAATATGGGCCATGATGGCCAACCTGCCCCCCTGATCAATAAACTGGGCGATGGCATTAATCTCGGGTTCTGTGATCGGAAGAAATGGGCCTGAAATTATCAGGATGTCAATATCAGAAAGAGAGTCTGTCGTCAGTTGTTTGTCGGATACAATGAGTGTCGCGCTTTCATTGCTAAAGAGAGATGCAAATTGAGAAAGATCCAGAGGGCCATTCTTGGCAATCAGAAAACGCTGCCCATGGCTTTGGTCAAAAAGAACTGTCGGGCCGGCTGTAGCCGATGCGGGGAGGAAAAAAAGGAACAGAAGAAACCATGCATATCGGGATCGTTTTAATCTTACCATACAATTTTCCTCCATTGAAAAATGGTTAAAGTGGTGTAGAGGGGTACATTTTTTCTCTTCAAGCCTATCTTGCTCCGCCCAGATTACCATTTTCACGGAACAAGTATTATTCAGTTTCTCAATATTATTTTCAGCGAGTGATATGCAGAAAGATGACATCATTTCAGGGAACTTTATTTGGACATTTGATAGTCAAGATCCTGCCAATACTCTTCAGTCTATTCACTTGTGGGAACGGGAGAGGAGAGAGAATGTCGGCTAATGATTGTTTCTGTCGGGCGTTTGAACTCTTGGCGATTTATTTCAAGATATCTGTTGCCGCTATTCCTGCAACAGTACGCCGTCTTTGAGGGTGAGGCAGCGATCCATGCGGTCAGCCAGGGCCATGTTGTGGGTGACCATGACGGTTGCCAGGGCCAGTTCACTACAAAGTCTCTGCAATAATTCAAAGACGATATCGCCGGAGCGGCTGTCCAGATTGCCGGTGGGTTCGTCGGCAAAGAGCAGGGCCGGTTTCATGATCAGGGCTCGGGCCAGGGCGGTGCGCTGCTGCTCTCCTCCCGAGAGTTCTCCTACTTTATGGTGCGTCCGGTGGCTGAGTTCTACCTCGGCCAGGAGAGTCGTGGCTGGTTCAATCATTTCGGCTCTTTTCTTTCCGGCAATGAGACCGGGCATCATCACATTCTCAAGGGCGGTGAACTCAGGGAGCAGGTGATGGAACTGGAAGATAAAACCAACTGCACGGTTCCGATATTCAGCAAGTTCCGCATCTTTCTTTTGAGTCAGGTTCTCGCCTTTGAAAAAGAGCTCGCCGCTGGTGGGGGTATCAAGGGTACCCAGGATCCTGAGCAGGGTGGTCTTGCCGGAACCTGAGGCGCCGACAATGGCCGTCATCTCGCCGCTGCGGGTCTCCAGATTCACCCCTTTCAGGATTTCAATGGCGCTTGGTCCTTCTCCATAATTTTTGCGGAGTTCCCGGGCGGCAAACAGTGGTTGCAGGGTCATGACAGAACCTCGCCGGGGTGGACCTGAGAGGCCTTCCAGGAGGGGTAGATGGTGGCGGCCAGGGTGATGATGATGGCGGCGATAGCAACAATGGTCACATCCATGGGCAGCACCTTGATCGGCAGGGTGCTCATGGGATAGACATTAGAGGGCAATTCGATGAATTTGTAGCGGGAGAGGAGCTCGCAAAGGCCTAAGCCCCCTGTGACACCGAGAATGGTACCGGAAAAGGCGATGACCAGCCCCTGAAAGAAGAAGATCTTCATGATGGAGCGGGAGGTGGCCCCCATCGATTTGAGAATGGCAATATCCTTTTCCTTCTCCATCACCACCATGATCAGGGCGCTGATGATGTTCAGGGCCGCCACTAAGATGATCAGGGTCAGGCAGATGAACATGCCGATCTTCTCCAGCTTGAAGGCGGCAAAGAGGTTCCGGTTCATGGACATCCAGTCCTTGGCAATGAAGATGGAATCACTTGTGGAAGCTAGCTCGTCGGTGATTTTGCGGGCCACCTGGTCAGCCTGATTCAGCGCATTTTCCTTAACCGAAACCTCAATCCCGTGAACCACGTCACCGCTTCCCAGAAAGGCCTGGACGTCGGTCAGGGTCATATAGGCGAGGCTTGAGTCATATTCATACATCCCCGATTCAAAGATGCCGGATACCCTGCAGGTCTTGATTTTGGGGATCACGCCCATGGGGGTAAGGGGCCCTGAAGAGGAGATGAGGCGCACCTTGTCATTGACCGTGACGTGGAGTTCGTCCGCCAGATTCTTGCCGAGGATGATAGGTGGAATCCGGCTGGCTGCATCCTGCTCCAGGTCATGGATGGAGCCGCGAATCATCTGTTTGCCAAGCTTGATAACTCCTTTGGCCGTCTCAGGGTCAATGCCCCTGAGGATGACACCGCTGCCACCTGTGGCCCCGCTTAAGAGGGTCTGGGTGTAGAGATAGGGGGTGGCTCCGGTGACCCCGTCCACGGTGAGGATCTGCTTGCGTGTTTCTCGGTAATTGTCAATGGAACCGCCGGGATGCTGGACAATGATATGGGAATTGATGCCCAGGATCTGGTCACGCAATCCATCAGTGAACCCAGAATAGACGGCCAGTACCACGATCAGGGCCATGACCCCGACAGTGATGCCGGCTACGGAAATCAGCGAGATCAGCGAGATGAATCGCTGCTTATGCCTGGCCCGCAGATAGCGGAAGCTGATAAACCATTCGTACATATCAGGGGACGGATATCAGCTGGCAGGGGATAGACGATGTTGATCTTATTCTTTGCATTTTTTGCACGTGCCGCCTTGCTCTTTCTGCTGTTTTCCCTGTGCTTTTTGTCCGTTATCATCTGATTCAGGCTTCATGTGGGGAAAGAGGATGACGTCACGGATGGAGGCGGAGTTGGTGAGCAGCATGATCAAACGGTCAATACCTATACCCTGACCTGCGGCGGAGGGCATCCCGAATTCAAGGGCCCGGACAAAATCCTCATCCATCTCGGAGTGAATTTCCTCGTCGTCACCTTTTTCCGCAATCTGCTGTTCCAGGCGCTGGCGCTGGTCAATGGGGTCACTTAACTCACTGAAGGCATTGGCGATCTCGCGACCGGTGATGAAGAGCTCAAAACGGTCGGTTACTGTGGGATTCTCTTCATTTCTCCGGGCCAGAGGCGACACCTCGATGGGATAGGAGGTGATAAAGGTGGGATCGATGAGCTTTTCTTCAACCAGCAGTTCAAAGAGGGCGGTCCTGGCCTTGCCTGGGCCGGCCAGCGGTTCAAGTTTAACCCCTTTTGTGCTCCTGGCCAGGGTCAGGACCTGCTCATCATCTTCCACGACCTCTGAGGCAATGCCGCCGATCTCGGTCAGGGCCTCATTCATGGTGAGACGCCTCCAGGGCGGGGTCAGATTGACCTTGGTTCCTTGGTAATCGATCTCCATAGTGTCGTTTACCTCTTGCGACAGCCAGGAAACCAGTTCTTCGGTGATGTCCATCATGTCGTGAAAGGTGGCATAGGCCTGATAAAATTCCAACATGGTGAATTCCGGGTTATGCCGGGTGGACAGACCCTCATTGCGAAAGTTGCGGTTGATCTCAAAGACCCTTTCAAAGCCGCCCACCAGCAGTCGTTTCAGGTAGAGTTCCGGGGCAATGCGCAGGTAGAGATCCATGCCGAGGGCATTATGATGGGTCTTGAACGGTTTGGCAGTGGCACCGCCGGGGATTGGCTGCATCATCGGTGTCTCCACTTCCATGAACCCGCGGTTGCCCAGGAATTCCCTGATCAGGCGAATTATTTCAACGCGTTTACGGAAGATAGCCCGGCTTTCAGGGGTGACAATCAGGTCTACATAGCGCTGACGGTAGCGGGTCTCCACATTGGTCAGACCGTGCCATTTCTCGGGCAGGGGCCGCAGTGATTTGGTGATCATGACCAGCTTGTCGGCCATGACCGAGAGCTCATCGGTCTGGGTCTTGAACAGTTTTCCTTCAATGCCCACGATGTCGCCGATGTCCCATTTTTTGAAGGCGGCAAACTGCTCTTCTCCTACGGTGTCCTTCTTGACATAGATCTGAATCTGTCCAGAGGCGTCGGCCAGATGGCAGAAGGCCGCCTTGCCGAACTTGCGCATGGACATGATCCGTCCGGCAATGGAATAGGTGAATTTGGTTTCATCAAAGGACTCCGCTGCCAAGTGTTCGCCCTTGGGTAGCAGCTCCTTGATCCGGTTTGCCGGCTTGAAGCTGTTGCTGAATATATTAATGCCAAGCGCGGCCAGGGCCTCTGCTTTTTCCCGTCGTTGTTTCAATACTTGATTTTCTTGACTCATGA
Source organism: Pseudomonadota bacterium (assembly GCA_018821985.1). Taxonomy (GTDB): domain Bacteria; phylum Desulfobacterota; class Desulfobulbia; order Desulfobulbales; family Desulfocapsaceae; genus UBA2270. The sequence continues at coordinate 37,282 of JAHJKP010000026.1, read as the reverse complement.
TTAATGGCGTAGGGTTGTAAGTAGTGAGTTGTAAGGAATAGTAAGTAATAGTAAGTAGTACCTTGGCGCTAAACCTGATACTTTTCTTTGAGTGTTCTTGAGATGTCCCTGGTCAGATCCAGCACTTTTCTGGCCAATACAGGTGGCAGAGAACCGGTGCCACAGCTGGGAGTAATGAGGGTCTGGCTCAGAATGGAGGCCAGGTTGCGGCCAGGTCGTATCAGCTGCTCTGCCTGCTCTTCCCACAGTTTGACCAGTGTTTCGCAGCTCTCTTTTTCAATGGCCTCATGATCAGAAGTGGGCACAATACCCCAGGCCAAAATTTTCCCTTGATCCAGATAGGCGTGAAGCTGCTCTTTTAGGAGTACCAAACGGTCAAAATATCCGTAGGCGTCAAAGCTCAGGATGTCGATTTCCGAGCTGAGCAGGAGGTCCCATTCGGTGTTGGCGCAGACATGTACCCCGGCCAAGGCACCCACAGAGTGGATGGCGGTGCAGACCTCATTGATGTCTTCTCTGATGTCTTCGGCACCAATCGAGATAAAGGCCGATGATCCAAGTCCCGCAAGTGCAGGTTCGTCGATGAAGATCAGGACCGGCAAACGGGATTGCCTTTGCAGAAACAATGCCTGCCAGGCGGCCTTCATGGCCAGTCCTTTGACCACGATATCACGGATGGTGGGATTGTAATACCCGATCCGGTCTTCTTTGTCTTGGACCCCGGTGAGCATGGTAAAGGGGCCGGTGATCTGTCCTTTAAGGGCTGTGGGGCAGGAGAAATCGCCGACGGCATCAGTCAGGGTGTAGATTCCCTGAGCCCGCTGGCGGCTTACGGCAAAACGTGAGGTCAGCAGGAGCTCTGGATCTTCGGTCGTCTGCAGGTATTCCTCGTAAAAGGCGAGTTGCGCCTCTTCAAAACCGGCGGCCTCCGTATCGTAGAAGATGCGGCTTTCCACTGTTGCAACAGACTCTTCCACCACACCCGGCAACCCTTCAGCAAACTGGTGCAACATGTGCTCATAGGGATTGGTGGGTAACTGCGGCCAGATAGGGATTTCCGGGGTGGCTGTCAGGATCCATTCTTTAATGGCGACCTGTGGATCATTGACTGGCAGACTGCCAATGAGTAGAGGCAGGCCATTGGCGCGAAAAGGGGTTTGTTGTGTTGTGGTCATGGTATTTTATATGAAAAGAGCAAGCTGTAATTCTGACAGTCGGGCTTTGTCTCGGCCATGAACGTGTCGAATGGTTGAAGGCTGCCTCTCTCCGGGGCTGAAAGCGGAATGCTTTTTTTATCCTTCAGCATGCCGGTTATCCGACATGGTTGTTACAAGAAATTGAAGAGAGAAAAGAGAGCCTATGGTTTACCGAGAAACGCTCTTTCTGTCAATTCTTTCCGTTCATTCTCCAAGGAACAATGACACAGTCAGATATTGACGACAATGAAAGGATAGAGCTTACGTGCAAGGCGTTTCCATGTCGGATTGATGGGAACGATACCAAAAAAATACGAGGGTAGGGCAAGAAAAAAATATTGGCGGAAGAGCTAGGGCGGAAGGTTGATGGAAAATTTTGTCTTCTTGTTGATAAAAGCTGTGGATGATATCGTCCTTATTTTTCTGCTGAGTAGCGCCGGACCTGGTTTCTGCCAAGTTTCTTCGCATCGTAGAGGGCCTTGTCGGCCATATTGACCAGCTTGTCTTCATTGATCGGAGTATGGTCCTGGAGGGAGGCGACTCCGATGCTGCAGGAGATCTGGCGGCGGTGTTCCGTGTCCTTGAACACATGCAATTCCAACGAGGAACGGATCTCCTCAGCAAAGAGGAGTGCGGATTCCAGATTGGTGTGGGGGAGAAGGACGATAAATTCCTCTCCCCCGTAACGTGCGCAGATATCTGATTCTCTGGATCTTGTGGAAAGGATGGTGGCGAATTCCTGCAAGACCAGATCACCGAAGGCGTGTCCGCAACTGTCGTTGATCTTTTTGAAGAAATCAAGGTCAATAAGGATGCAGGAAAGCTCAAGGTGGTGGCGAATTGCCGAGGTGAATTCCCGGTCAAGGGCCTCCTGAAAGTAGCGGCGGTTGTAAAGAGTGGTGAGACCGTCCCGGCTGGCCAGATGTGCAAGCTTTTTGTTCAGTTTCTCCACCTGGTTGATATATTGCCTGGCCCGAAGGTGGATCTCAACCCTCGCCAGCAGCTCCTCCTCGATAAAGGGCTTGTGCAGGTAGTCGGTGGCCCCTGACTTGAAGAGGGAAAGGAGCAGATCCAAATCGTCAAAGGCGCTGACCACAAAAAGCGGTACTTGATCCAGAATCGGATTCTGACGGATGAGTTTGCAGAATTCATCTCCACGCATCTCCGGCATCATGTAGTCGGTGATGATCAGATCCAGGGTGCCGGGAAAATTTTCAATGGTCTTGAGCCCCTCCAGACCGTTGGCGGCGTTGAGCACCGTGATGCCGATGCGTCTCAGGATCATGGAGATGATCCGTCGGACTGAGAAGGAATCGTCAATGACCAGAGCGGTCATTCCGGGGAACTGCTCCTGGGGAAAAAGGATCTTATTGACCATCTTGACGATGTCGTTTTGCTTGAACGGTTTGGAGATGAAGTCGGTGACCTCGAGCTGGAAACCGCGCCGTCGGTTCTCCAGGGTGTCGTTGGCTGAGACAAAGACAATGGGGATTCTGGTCTGTTGCTTGTCTCCCCTCTGTTTCTGTTTTTCGAGGAGGCGTTCACAGACCTCGAACCCGTTCATCACCGGCATGTCGATATCGAGAGTGATGAGGTCGGGATTCTTGTCCATCCATTCGATCATGACCAGGGCTTCCATACCGTTTTCCGCGGCCAGAACCGTATAACCAGCCTCTTCCAGCTCTCTGGTGATAATTCGCCGCATGGTGGAGCTGTCATCCACGATCAAGATGGTTTTGCCATTCATTTTCTGCTCTCTCTCTCTCTGTTCTTTTGAATTATGGGGAGGGTATCTCCATATGTTCATCTGCTACCTTTATTGTAAATCCTGGTTCTTTTTTTGCTGCATACATTGCCTTGTCAGCTTTTTTGACCAGTAAATTCGCATCATAATGGTTCTCTGCTGTGGATATGGCGATCCCCATGCTGCATGAAATACCAGATCCTTCAGTTGATTTCTTAATCGCCTCACATAACCTCTGGCACAGTTGCTCCGCTGCCTGTATGGAGCTTTCCGGCAATATCACACAAAATTCATCTCCGCCGTACCTGGCTGCAATTTCACTCTCTCTAATGGTACTTTGCATGGCATTGGCCACGGCAACAAGTATCTCATCGCCACGTTTATGCCCCTGGGAATCATTTAATTTTTTAAAATTATCCAGGTCAAAGTATATCAAAACCGTGGAGTGATTTCTCCTCTGACCTCGTAACAGCTCCTTTTTCAATTCGCTATAAAATGAGTGTTGATTTAATAAGTTGGTCAGTCCGTCAAGACGCGCCTGTTCCCTTAATAATTTTGTCCGTTCCGAGATCACTTCTTCGAGAGATTCCGTATAGCTCTCCAGTTCTTCCTTGCTCCTCCTGACCTCGTCCATGATACTATGGATATAGGTGTCAAAGGTGAAAGAGAGATCGAACATGATTATTTTCTCAATTGCGCCGCTAGGCTTGACTTACATGATGTCCAATTATTCTTGTTTTGTGATATCATGATGTTGCGTAATATTGAACTTAAGTTGTAGACCGCAGATACATAGAATTTAGGTTCTACCCCTATGCGCTTATGGACGACTCCCACTCGCAGTCTGGAGTGGACATAATCTTCATCGTATTGACCATCGAAAAGGCTCAATATGTACGTGCGTTGATAATTCTTGAGCCGCCGGAGCGTTTCTGCATCCCCAATAACGCGATCCATCTCATCGAAAGGGGTGATTTTCGTGTAAAATTCTTCGACGATTTCCTCTATATGATCACTGATAAGCTCTTTGAGTGAGATAAGCGTTTGGCTTTCTGTCTGGGTCAGGCCAAAATATTCTTTCCGACGTTCTATTTCACGTTTGGAAATTTTAAGCTGCTCAATAAGCGTATGGTCTGTGTTTTTCATGTCTGGCCGCCTTGGGGCAGTTTTTCTTCAAGAGTGAGGGGACTAACGTCAAATGAGATTGACAGGTTGGTAAGATGAATTGTTCAACTGCCGCAGTTTCTCAAATTGAAGCGAGGCAAAAAAGTTATAAGGGGCGGGGTCAGGAGAAAACATTGCCGCTCAAAGGTTGAGGGAAATCTATCCTCTCCCGTTGAAGAAAAATATTATGAATGACGCTCTGTTTTTTCCTAGTGGAAAGATTTGCTGAAGTCAAGGGACACAAGGGGTGTCGTTGTTCATAGCGGCAGCATCAGCTCTATGCCTGCCTCGTCGGCTCGTTCCCTCAGTATGCGCAGGTGGCCCCGCTGGATGGCGGCCACAGCCCTTTCCGGCTGATTTGCCACTTGTATGTCCTCTACGCTGAACTGGATGCCGCAGCGGCAACTGACGGCGTGGCAGTCCTTCTTCTTGCGGCAGTTGATAAGGGTGCGTACCACACCGGACAGACGGTAGCTGGGAAAATCGGGTATTTCGAGCTGGATACTGACGTGCATACCGAGGGAGAGACGGGGCGGCGGCCATGGGTTCTCGAAGGCCAGACCGTTGACCCCGATGTCCAGTAAGGAGCAGATGGCGACTTCCTTGTCGGGCAGGTGCACGATGACCTTGGATAAATTTTCTATCAGCAGTTTGCTCCGGTAGTAGCGTCGCTGAGTCAGTTCCTGGCAGGATGTGGGAAATTCCAGGGCGATGAATGGGTTGCCACGGACGGTCTGGATTGCCAGGAATCGGCTCGTGCATTCCAGTGAATTGGTGCCAATAGGAAAGCGGAAGAAGACCTGTTGGCTGCGCCGGATGAGTCCGTTGCCATTGACCGGTTCCATGGGCGCAATGAGCAGCAACTCCCGTCGCTGCAGGTAGGACCCCTCCTGGTATTCAGGTTCCTGCAGAATGACGGAGCCGTCTTCTTCCGTGAATTCCTCCAGAGGTGGCAGTTCATCAACCATATGGCTGAAAAAGGTGCGGGAGCGGTCCTGCATCTGCACTTCCACGACTTCCTCTTCCAGTAGGGCGGTCTGGAGGTGGCGCTGGATACGATTGGCATCGGTGATGATGTTATAATCTTTCATAAACTCAGTAGTATCTGTTTCTGACGTGAAGGCACGGGTCATTTTTCTTACTGTTTCTGAGGGTAAAAGATGGTAGGAGCTTTCAGGCAGAATGGAAAAAATACTTTTTTTGAATTCAAGCGGTTGTATTTGCCATCTGCATGATTTCAGTCAGGAAGATTATCGGGGGATGTTGTTATGGTGCATAAGGACACCAAGGGTAGGGCTGTTTATTCTCAACACAAAATGTTCCCGATCTGTTCCCGATCATGTACTGTTTATTTGAGAGGTCTATCACTTTTGTCTCAATTGTGTCAAGGAAGGTGCTGATTTTTTTAGCTTGTTCTCTTGTTATGGGGGGCTCATTTTGATTATAGTGAGTATGCTATCTTCTGATCGACAGTGAAGATTGTTTTTGTTGGTCAGCACGAGAGAGGCATTGGTACAGGAATTTGGCCATCGATGACAAGAGAAGTACGTTTACGCAATGGTTTTTTTATCCTGCGATGGTCTAATTTTGTAGCAATAAGGGACTTCGGTTGGAGGTGTGACCATGCATAGGCTTTTTGTGGCTATTGATTTGCCGCAGGCTGTAAAACGGGAACTGGCAGGGATCTGTTCCGGTTTGCCCGGTGCGCGCTGGGTGAATGATGAGCAGATTCATCTCACTTTGCGTTTTATCGGTGAGGTGGATGATGGACTTTTCCAGGATATAAGGGAGGAGCTTGCCGATATAAAGAGCTTTGCTTTTACCATGCGGCTTGCTGGACTCGGTTTTTTCCCGCCTCGCAGGCAGCCGCATGTCCTGTGGGCGGGCGTTGAGCCCGTTGATTCCATTGTTCTCCTGCGAGACAGGGTGGAGTCGGTCCTTGTTCGTCTGGGCCTGGAGCCGGAAGGGAGAAAATTTTTCCCGCATGTGACTCTTGCTCGCCTCCGGGATACACCGGTCGCCAAGGTTGACCGTTATCTGGCCGCTAATATGTCCTTTGTGAGTTCCGAATTCAGGGTGGATGCGTTTCACCTCTATTCCAGTGTTCTGACCAGTGATCGAGCTATTCACCAAGTCGAGTCCACCTGCTCTTTGATCCTGCCGTCAAGGAATTGATACGTTATTGCACAGAATCCAACATGGAAGAGGAATTCAGAGGACAAGGTCGGTTTGTTGAGATTCCTACTATAGGATGGTACCGTTTGAGGCAAGAGAGGGCCGGTGCTTTTGAAACAGGCCTGATCCCATCATATTATCTGCTTTTGCATAATTATATTGATATCCCTATCTTTTTTTCTTTATACTTTCTTAATGGTGGTTGAGGAACGGACACCGTTCTGAAATATGCTCTCTGTTTTCATTATGTTAAAAGGCACGCTAGTAAGCCATTGCCGAGATGCAACCTGTGTAAAAGAATACACTGAGATTTTCATAAGGCATGGCAGAACTTATTAAGTTACTTCCCCGCTTATGGTGAATAATGAATAACGTCAATATGGATGATGCAGGACGTCCCGCTCCATGTCCCCGTAAAGCTCAATGCTACAACCTGTTCCAGGCATGGTCAGGGATGCTGTTTTGTGTTCTGTTTGTTGTGGCCGGGTGTACGACTGATCTTCAGGATAGCTATCAGGGATATGTCGAAGGAGAGTATCAGTTGATTTCTTCGCCTCTGGCAGGGCAGCTCAAGATCTTGTCTGTCAGCCGCGGAGCGACTGTTGCCGCCGGTGTTTCCCTGTTTACTCTGGAACATCAAAGTGAAGCGGCGGTGTTGTCTGAGGCGGAGCAGGCCGTGCAGCGTGCTGAAAACAAGCTGGCTGATCTTGGTAAAGGGTTGCGGCCCAGTGAAATTGCTTCGGTCAAGGCCAGATTGGCCCAGGCGGAAGCCGCTGTTAATCTGGCCAGTCGGGAATTTAAGCGCCGGGAAAAACTCTTTCAGGAAAACACCATTTCGCGGGAAGAACTTGACCGGGCACGCAAGGAAATGGAGAGCAGTCAGGCTGTGGCAGCCCAGTTGACTGCCGAAGTTAAGACCGCCGGATTGGGCGCCCGTGCCGATGAAATTCTGGCTGCCCGGGCTGATGTCAAGGCTGCCGGTGACCGGTTGGAGCAGGCCCGCTGGCGGGTGGAACAGAAAATCCAAAAGGCGCCTGAGGCCGGGTATGTTTTTGACACCTTTTATGTGGCAGGGGAATTTGTACCGGCCGGATATCCGGTGGTGAGTATTCTGCCGCCGGGCAATATCAAGGTTCGTTTTTTTGTACCGGAAACCGTGGTCGGTTCTCTGGCAGCGGGCCGGCAGATATCGGTTGCCTTTGACGGGGCGGCAAGAAACTACCAGGGGACTATCTCTTATATCTCACCTCAGGCCGAATACACGCCGCCGGTTATTTACAGCCGGGACGCCCGCACCAAACTGGTGTTTATGATTGAAGCACAAATTGCACCGGATCAGGCAGTTGAGCTGCATCCAGGCCAGCCGGTTGATGTCAGGCTGGAAGTATCCCATGGCTGAGGAGACGCCGGTCATCGACGTCCAGGATATTACCAAGTCTTTTAATGGCAAAACCGTAGTCAACAAACTCTCATTACGGGTCAGCCCCGGAGAAATCTATGGTTTTCTCGGTCCGAACGGCAGCGGCAAGACCACGTTTATCCGTATGCTCTGCGGCCTGCTGCGGCCTGATTCCGGCAGCGGTGTCTGTCTGGGTTTTGATATTCAAAAGGAGGCGGAGAAAATCAAGCCACTCGTCGGCTATATGTCCCAGCGATTTAGTCTTTACGAGGATCTCAGCGTCCTCGAAAACCTGAGCTTCATGGGAAGGATTTACGGCCTGCAAAATCTGAAATCATTGGTTCATGACAGCATCGAGCGTATGGGGCTTGCCCGTTTCGCTAATCAGCTTGCCGGTACCCTCTCAGGCGGTTGGAAACAGCGCTTGGCCCTTACCGCCTGTCTGCTCCATCAGCCTCGTCTTCTGCTCCTTGATGAGCCGACCGCCGGCGTTGATCCCAAGGCCCGTCGGGACTTCTGGGATGATATCTACAGGCTGTCCGAGCAGGGGGTTACTTCTCTGATCAGCACCCATTATATGGATGAAGCAGAGCGGTGCCATCGTCTTGCCTATCTCTCTTACGGCAATCTACTGACGGCGGGAACCGCTGATGAAGTCATTGCCACAGCTGGTCTGACGAGCTGGCTGGTGTCGGGTGACAATGTGCATCTGCTGGCTGCAAGGCTCAAGGCCATTGAGGGTGTGGAGCAGGTGGTGCCTTTCGGCAACACCTTGCATGTCAGCGGCCACGATGCCGAAAAGCTGGAACAGGGGCTGCATCCTTTTATGGATAAGGACTTCCATTGGCAGAAAACAAATGCCAATCTTGAAGAGGTCTTTATCAGCCTCATGCAGGACCGTGAGGTGCAATGAGATGAGGCTGGGTGATATTTTTTCCCTGCGGCGATTCGGTGCCATCATAGGCAAGGAATTTGTGCAGATGCGGAGAGACAGAATTACCTTTGCGATGATGATCGCTATTCCTATCATGCAGATGATCGTCTTCGGCTTTGCCATTAATTCAGACCCCAAGCACCTGCCCACTGTGATTCTGGCAGCCGACCACTCAGTTTTTTCCCGTTCCATTATTACCGCCATGCGTAATAGCGGCTATTTTCAGATCATCAGGACCGTTGCCAGTGAAGCTGAAGCCGATCTGCTTATCGAGGAAGGGGATGTGCAGTTTGTAGTCACTATTCCAGAAGGATTTTCCCGCCGCTTGGTGCGTGGGGAGCGTCCAGCTCTGCTGCTCACCGCTGATGCCACTGATCCCTCGGCCACCAGCAACGCCCTGGCGGCTTTCCGCTTGCTTGCTGAAGCTGCGCTGACCCGCGACCTTGAAGGTCCCCTTCGTCATTTACGCCGCAACGCACCCCCCCTGAATATGATTGTTCATGCCCGTTTTAATCCCGAGGGCATCGCCAAGTATAATATTGTGCCCGGCCTGATGGGTGTCGTCCTGACCATGACCCTGGTTATCATTACCGCTCTTGCCATTACCAGGGAACGGGAACGCGGCACCATGGAGAACCTGCTTTCCACCCCGGTCAAACCCATGGAGGTGATGTTTGGTAAAATCGTTCCTTATGTTATTGTCGGCTATGTGCAGATGGGGGTCATTCTGCTTGCCGGCCGCTTTCTTTTTCATGTACCGATGATGGGCAATCTGGCTCTGCTGCTTGTTGTCTCGCTCTTGTTTATCGCTGCCAATCTCGGCGTCGGCCTGACATTTTCCACCTTGGCCCGTAATCAGCTGCAGGCGGTGCAGATGGCATTTTTCTTCTTTCTGCCTTCGATCCTGCTCTCAGGCTTCATGTTTCCTTTCCGTGGCATGCCTCTCTGGGCCCAGCGCATCGGCGAGATGCTGCCACTGACCCATTACCTGCGCATTGTCCGGGGCATTGTCCTCAAAGGTAACGGTTTCTTGCAGATTTTGCCCAATCTCTGGCCTATCGGTGTCTTTCTGGTCGTTGCTCTCTTCATCGGTCTCACCCGCTATCACCGTACCTTGGATTAAGCCGTGTATGTATAAATTTCAAAGGTATTGGTGTGCCGGGAAGGAGTTTTGGCGGGGGAGAGGAGAGTGAAGAAAAAAATCTCTGTCTGCTGAAAATATAACGCTAAACGGATACCATTATATTCTGAAGTATATTTTTATTACTCGAGTAATCTATTGATATTATCCACCTTTATGTGGCCATGTTTGATTTTGGTCGTACCTCATTAATATGGACGTTCCACAAGCAAATCTGAGGTAGATGCTTTTCTTGCTCTCTTCCAGTTGATGTTAGAATAAGATGTCTAATTCTGTATTAAAAATTTTCCCATAACAGACGAATGACTTGTGTTTGAAGCTTAAAATCTTTTGGGCTTAAAACATCAATTACAACATTGCCCTTTATGGAAACCATTCGTTGAAATCGATTGTCGCCTGCCCAAAAAGTCTCATTACCGATATCTGGTATAAGATCCACTTTGGAGATGGATTCGAAACCTTTTTGCATCTTGTTAAATTCTATACGTGCTTGCCCCGTGTCGTTGTACACATAGGTGACATAGGTGATAAATTTCAGAAAATTTGATTTTGACCTGATGGTACAAATATATGGGGTTCTGTTATATATTTTTTTCTGGATATCATCAGGAGAAACCATAACGTCGTGGCGGTTTTTTTGAAGATCATTAGGAGAAACAACCAAAATTGTAGCGGCATTTTCAAGCGTAATGGCGCTACAGCGGTTGGTGTCATCTGTTTCTAATGCTAGAATTTTAGAATTGGTACACAGCAGACCCAAAGTGAAAAAGAGGATCGAAATTGTCGAGAGTTGTGGTAGGCGTTTTACTTGCATAATATTCTCCGTCGTCTAACGTGCTTAATTACCGGACATGTGCAACCTAAGCGGAAACATTATGCCTATACGGGGCGTCCGTCATCAACTCGACCTCTGAGTTCAGCGAGCATTTTCTTCCCTGTCATTTCCATAGCCCAAGCCGGGCGAAGTTGAAAGTGAGGTTGGTCGACAATGGTCTTCCAATTTCCGCCCCACTCCAATCCGAGATCCATGCCTATTGCCCCGACAGCTTTATATTTCTCTGATTCAGCAAGATAAGTTTTTCCTTCAAAAATACCGATGTTGAAGGCTATCCCAAAATTGTGATTTGAATAGCCAGCTCTGGCATTCGTAACAATATTACCTGGCGCGGTTCGTCCTTGGGCATAGAGTTTGTTTTGCTCTGCGTAGGTGCGAAATCCGCTAATAATCTTTATTCTGATCCCGCCAAGCGCTGCCTTCTGAACAAGTGCACGTGCTATTGGCTGGACCTCCGGCAGTAGAGTTGAAATTACTTTCTCACTTCGCGAATCAACCAGGGCGATGTCTGAAGCAACGGGGGTTCCATTTGTTGTTGGACCAACGATGCGTTCGTATATGGCACCCCATGTTTCCGGTCCCGGACGTCCATCAACCTTAACACCCAAGCTGCGCTGAACTGCGGAAATAATCTCTTCAATTTTCATACTACCTCCATATGGTGATTGAAACGTGACTATTGCTGGTGAACGCCCAAAATATGGGGCAGGCCACCGGACATGGTTTGGAACACCGTACTGTAACCTGTCCGCTGGAGTTGATGGTGTACGCCCGGCATGGAAGTGAATTGATAGGGCTCAAGTCCCCTGTAAGAGTCCCTCTGTTAAGTAAAAACTTATCATAAATTACTAGCCACAGGCAAGGGCGTCGCAGTGGTGAGATGGGGGGCTAAAGAACGCAGGAGGCACGTAAGTTTAGATTCTTACACCCCTCAAGGGGGTACTGAATAGAGTCCGGGGAGACTGTTTCCCCTGCGGCATCTATCGCTTCCAGGGAATTGTTCTTTGGTGGAGGCCATGCTAACTAACTGTAATCCAAAAATAACATCCTGAAACTCACGTTTTAAGCCCCAGTATCGCCTTACATTTAGCGTAGCCTGAGTCCATTTTGATTTTTTAACAATAATTATTTATACTTTCAAATGGTTAGAGATTCTTGGCCCGTTGTTCTTTGTTCTTGCCTTACCGTTTTTTTTTTGTTGAGAAAGACCAAGAAAAAAAGTAAAAAATCCCTTACCTGCTACGGCATCCGGGCAAGGGCTCGTTCTTGTTGAGGGCAGATTTGTTTTCGAATTTGAGGAGTATTGAAAATGGATGAATCGGCCAACAGCCTTGCCTGGGTTTTTTTCGGCACTACGACCTTTGTGATTCTAAGCCTGGTCTACGAGGGAATCAGGTGGATATATAAGCGCTTATCCCGAAAAAAGAAGGATAATGCCCCGGAATCAGAAGCCTGACAGCGGCAAAAACGGCACAAGCTCTCAACCCCACTCGCTAAAAAGCACTTATTCCGGCCAGGAAATCTCCTGTCAGGTCTCAAGACCTGCTGACAGATTGTCCTTCAGCGCCAAGCGCACCAACAGCAGCAGCATAGTTTTATGACTGATATCATTATAATGCTGTTAAATAATCCGAAAACTAAAATCCAGACCAGCGTTGCCCAATTTCAGCTTCACTATACCAATCCCTGAGGGCGCGATAATTGTCATCATCAGCCGGTGGTGACCGAGGTGCGAAATCATCTTCCCTCTCTTTTCGAGAAGACGTAAAAGACATGGAGTTGGCTTGAAATTAAGCTGAAAAATAATGTATGATTGAATATTAACGTGGTAATGACGGAGGGGGCGCTTTTCTTGATCTCATCCTAAGAAAGCAAATTCTTATTATCATTTTGGAGCCTCGCCTAAAATGAACAGAAAACTGCCACTCACACTGACTGTGTTTTTCGTTGTATTTTGCACGATAGCCCCGGGGGCTTATGGCCGTGACAGCGAAGGATGTCTTACTTGTCACCAGTATCCTGGCTTGGTTCGAATAGAAAAAGGGGATACGTTGAAAGTCCTTCACATTGATGAAGGGAAGTACGCCCAGTCGGCTCACCGGAACGTAGCCTGTCGCCAATGCCATGTACAAGTAAGCAAGGTGCCACACACTGATGAAACCCGTGTTGAATGCTACAGTAAATGTCATGTCTCCCCAAAAGACAAGAAGATGATTGAAAATTATGATTTCAAATCACTGCACAGCCGTGAACAATCTTACATCCGCAATTCAAATGACCATTCGTCGTGCCGCATCTGTCACTCTCTCTACCCACATCACAGCAACAATTTGGTGAGGGCATTCCTGAACATGCACACCGGCTTTATGTTCTGCGAAACATGTCATATCAATAACAAAAAATTCAGCGAGCTGAGCTATGAATGGATCACCTCAGATAACATTGAGTTTGTCGGTGAAGCTTTCGGCTCTTACTTCAAGCCCCATCCCGATCAGGCTGTGCAGGGAAAAAATGTTATTTCAAGAATTTCTGTATACCAAACCCGCAAGGGGAAGAAAGAGTCGCTCATCAATATCCAGGATGCCAGCAACGCCCTGTTGTTTTTAAAGGTTCAGGATAAAATGGGGGCAAGTGCCAGGAAAAAAGAACTCGATGATTTCCATAAAGATGTGGCTAAAAAGGAGGTCAGTGTTGCCTGTAATGGATGCCACGCCACAGAAGGGATCATGGATTTTGAAAAACTCGGCTTTGACGAGAAAAAGGCCGATCATCTGGTTAACATTGACCTGAAGGGGCTGGTGGACAAGTATAAAACATTTTATTTTCCCCATCTCTTTCCCAGGGTAGAAAAACAGGACTGACGCATTTCGTCACTAGCCCTGCCCGCCCATGCCCATTTCGTATTTCCAATTTCATGGCACAGGAGAATTCAGGCAGTTGGCCGAAAAGGCTCACGAGCTGGTGCCTTTTTTGTAAATATTACCTATGTTCTCAGTAAATTATCTTGGCTTGTCCCCCGTGTTTACGCAACTAAATTTATTACATCCGCAGAAGGCGTCCTTCAATAATTGCTTTCAAGTCCCGGCGATGTTAGTTGAATGGGGAAAAATGGGGTTTCGCTGCCTGTCCATAAAAATAGGGCAAGATCGGTTAAACTCTTTCTCTATAGGCAAATAACTGCTTGTTTGCCGTCGGGGCTGGGAATCACATAAAACGATTTTGCACATTTGTCCACCGTGCCGGATATGATTGTATATAGGCCACCGCTCTCGAGGAGAAGCTTGCCACGCCTCTCTATCGCTCCTCCGTTGAGGATGAATGTTCCATTGTTTTCAATGGTAAGATTATTACAATTCAAAAGCAGGGTCGAGCCAGTGCTAACGGTCACCGCTCCTCCGTCATGGATGATCAGTTCTCCACCCTGTGTGCTGAGAGGATGGAACAGGAGAGAGAATCCGCATACCCCTATTGCTGTCAGAAGAGATCGAGAAAACATCTTCCCTCCATTGTTTATGGATATTACCGGTTAGCTACCTGCTTTTCCAGTTTTGCTACCGACTGTTCCAACCTGGCGATGGTTGCCTGTTGATCTTGAACCACCTTGGTGAGCACTGCGACTACATCCATGGTGCTGATAGTTTTTCTGTCCTTGGTGGCGACCAGGTCCGGGACATCCTCGGCGATGAACCCTAAAGATTCTTCGTCAGGGGATGTTTTGTAATAAAAGCGGACAGGCTGTAACGCGGCCAGAGTTTTGGAGGCATCTGCCGCATCCAGAGAACGGATGTTGCTTTTCAGAGAACGGCTGCTGCCTAATTCCAGATTGCCGGTAATCAGGGCATTGCCGACTACATCCAGAGTGTGGGTAGGACTCCAGGTACCAATGCCGACATTTCCTGAATTTTTAAGGCATAAGGTATTGGAGGGGGTATTAGGTTGTATACGAAACGACAGTTTGCTGCCATTGGTGACATCCCGAACAAAGAAATTGGTTTCATTCCCCGCTATATCCCAGGATTGCGCAGTCCAGCCCGAGGAGCCGTCCTGGTCGAGGCGAACGGTCGGAGTGTCTCCGTCTACAATATGCAATTCAACGTAGGGAACAGAGGTCCCCAGGCCAATCCTGCCATAATCCTCCACATAGAGTGAGTTTGCCGGCGCACCGGCTTCAATGGTAAAGGGCCGGCGGCCAGCGGTGCTGTCTTCGATTGTAAAATAGGAAAGGCCTCCCGAAGTCGTATCATTGGTCCGGATTCGCCAGTCATTGCTTGGAAAAGGATCTAAGGAGGTATCGTCAAAAAAAATCTGCAGGTTATTTTCCTTGAGTTTCATTGTGTCATATCCAAAGGCCTCCCCATCAATACAATCAAATCCCACACATTCGCTGCCGGTAATGATGACATCATCGTAGTGGAGAACATCCGCATAGACCGGAGTCACCAGGAAATGCCCCACTTCTGTCAGCAGAGTTGTTACTCCCGAGGATATCCTTTCGATCGCCCCTGTTTCCCCTTCCACCTGGGGAACAATGAGCCCTCCTTTCAGCAGAAAACCTCCGGAACCGTTCCACACCGGAGCTGCTTCTTCCCCGCTGCCGCCGGCTGTGTCTTCAGCGCGCTTTCTTTTAGGTGTGTATCCCTGACGGACTTCATAGGAATAACGGCCATCAGGCAGATTTCCCGAGGTGCTCCAGTTCAGCGATCCGCCATCACTGCTCATATCACAGACCACCCTCCCGTCGGGGGCCACGATGCGAAGAAGGAGATATGTAGCCCCTGCTCCGCCGGATACCTGTATGCCGGTTTGGTGAAGCACAATGTTTGCCCCCTGTTCACCGTGAACGGTAAAAACAGACGAAGCAAAAAACAGCACAATGAAGAACAAACTGATACTTGCGATACTCCTTTTCATAACTCCTCCTGATTGTAAATTCTCAATACTTTATTTTATCCCTTTTAATATTTGTTAAAATCTTGTCACAGATTTATCCGAGGTTCAATTTTTTTTTTTTGGGGGGGTGAAAATTTAGTTACTTGGCAAGTAAAACTACGGTTTCGATATGATGGGTCTGGGGGAACATATCCACGGGCTGGAGCTTTATGATGGCGAAGCCGGAGTGGATCAACTCGCCCAGGTCCCGGCACAGGGTGGCGGGGTCGCAGGAGATATAGACCAAGCGTTTACGGGTAAGCGTTGCCAGTTGTCGCGCGAGACCTGGAGCGCCTTGCCTGGGTGGGTCGATGACCACGCAGTCAAAGCTCCGGCCTTCTGTTACCAGTGTCTGGCAGCGCTCATGGATGGGGCTTTTCTCAAAGAGGGTGTTGGTGAGACCTGCTCGCTTACTGTTTTTACGGGCAGAGCGGATCGCTGATCCCTGACCTTCGATGCCAAGAAGAGATGTTGATTGCATGGCCAGAGGGATGGAAAAATTGCCCATGCCGCAGAAGAGGTCGAGAACGGTGGCTTGCCTGTCGGCCTGGCAGCAATCAAGCACCGTCTGGATAAGTTGGATATTTTGTTCCAGATTGACCTGACAGAAGCCGCCGGCTTCCAAAGTGAGTGAGATTGATTTGTCGGTATGGCCGGGAAAGGGGGGGAGTAGAAACTGTAATTCGTTGTTGTCGCCGTCACTCTTGTCGCCAGAGCTCGGCCCGCAGGGCAGGAAGTCCTGGCCGTGAAAGAGAACCTTTTCCACCAAGGGTAAGGTCTCCATCAGTGCTTCCGCCTGTTTCATGTCGGTCGGCCGCGGTTTGCGGGCGAGGTGGAAGAGGCAGACTACCCTTGAGCTTGCGGGGTTGAGCAGCAGTTCCAGTTCGGTGGTGGTGGCCAGTATCTTATGAAATAGGGGGTAGGCCTGAAGTTGCTGCAGGACGCTGTTCAGCTCCGGTCGGGCCAGCAGGCATTCGGTGATCGGGACGCATTGATGGGAATGGTAGCGGCGAAAGCCCGGTTGCTGGTTCTCGTCTATCTGCAGCCGGATGCGTTGGCGGTATCCGAAGGGCTGGGGGGAGGCAATGGGGTCAGCCAGCAGCGGAACAGCGTGTTGCAGGGCGTTCTGGGGAGCACGCTCAAGCAGGTCGGAAATAATCTCTTTTTTGATCTGGAGCTGCTGCTCAGAGTCGCAGTGCTGAAGGTCGCAGCCGCCGCAGGTGCCATATTTTGGGCATGGTGGAGAAATGCGATGGGGGGAGGCCTCAATAATTTTGCTGAGAGCCGCCTCGGCAAATCCCTTTTTCTCCGCCAGAATTCTGGCCGTGACGGTTTCGCCCGGCAGGACGTGCCGGAGTAGGACGAATTGTCCATTCTCCCGGCGGGCCAGGCCATATCCGCCATTGACTATTTTTTCAATCACCAGAGGGGAGTTACTCATTTTTTCAATGACGTACGGGTTGTTGAGATGGTATTTTAAATGATCTTGATTTTACAAGGTACCTATAAAAGAGTATCCTGCAAATGGTTATCAGCTATCAGCCTTTTTGGGTGGCACGTTTGGCTGATTTTGAGCTGGAAAGCGGATAGTGACTACTTTTATAGTCCTTCTCTGATGAAACTTCATCCATAAAACAATTGTCTGGCTATTCTTAGATGCGTCTTCTGCCCATCCTCTTTTTTCTCTTGTTGATGCTGATGCCAGACGCGGCACGCGGGGCAGTGGTTCTCGATGTCAAGGTCAGCAACGTGGATCAGGAGATGTCTGCCAATATCCTGGCCCAGCTCAGGATCTATCAGCAGCGGGAAAGCCCACGGCTGAGTGTTGGAGAGATGCGTCGTCTGCATCGGAAGGCACCTGCTGACATCAAGTCGGCCCTGGAACCACTGGGCTATTATTCTTCCCGGATTGAAAGCGCACTGATTGAGAGCGAGGGCATCTGGCATGCCTCCTATATTATCACCCCCGGTGAGCCGGTACGGGTGCACTCTGTTGTCGTGGGGGTCACCGGCCCTGGCAGCGGATTGTCCCTTTTTGCTGATCTGGAACAGCAGTTTCCCCTGAAGGACGGCGCAATTCTCAAACACTTGCAATATGAGGAAGGCAAGAAAAAGATTTTGCAATGGGCCATCAGGAACGGTTTTATCGAGGCCGGATTTGCAAAAAATGAGATCAGGGTGCATCGAGCAACCCATCAGGCTGACATTGATCTGCTCCTGAATACCGGCCATCGGTTTCTCTTTGGCAAGACCCATTCCTCCCAAAATATCATTAATCAGAAACTCCTGTCACGCTATCTTCCCTATAAGGAAGGTGAGCCTTATTCCCTTCGTGCAATCACCCGATTACAGTCAATTCTTTATGAAACGGGTTTTTTCAGCGGGGTGACAGTAGAACCAGAACTTGACAACCTCAGTGAGTTTCACGTTCCTATTGCCCTGACGCTTACCCCCGCCTTGCGTAATCGTTATAGCTTTGGTCTTGGTTATGGCACGGATACTGGAATCCGGGGGAAAATGGAGTGGAAAAATCGCCTTTTCAATGCCAGTGGGCATAAGGTGCACAGTTCGCTGCAGCTTTCTGAAAAAATCAGTACGGTTTCTGCCTCCTATGAAATTCCTGTGGCTGATCCAAGATATGATGCCTTGAAGTATGCAGGGAGTTGGGCCAGTGAGAAATGGGATGGCACGCAAACAGATCTGCTTTCTGTGGCTGCGGCTGTCAGCCATTCCGGGCCGGTCTATCAGTATGGGGTAACCCTTGAGGCCCGGGATGAAACTTATGACGTGGGGGTAACCAGCGGCTCCAGTTTTCTCCTGCTGCCAGGGGCTGGCTGGAGTGTAGTTGTTGCGCAAAACAGGATTAATACCGAAGATGGTTGGCGTTTTTCCGTAGATGTAAAAGGTACTGAAAAAAGTATGCTTTCGGATGCCACCTTTGTGCAGGCTCAGGCCGGAGTCAAGGGGATTATGTCACTCTTTGACAAGTGGCGGTTGATCGGTCGTTTTACCCTGGGCGGTACCGTTGTAGACTCCATTAATGACCTTCCCCCGTCCCTGCGATTCTATGCGGGTGGTGATCAGAGTGTCCGTGGCTATGATTATAAAAGTATCGGCCCCATTGATTCCTCTGGAACAGTGGTTGGCGGTCGTTATCTGGTGGTTGGCAGTATGGAAGTGGAGCGGAAGATAGATGAGATGTGGAGTGTTGCCGCTTTTTATGATACAGGGCAGGCCATGGACAGCATAAATGTCGATTTGAAGAACAGTGTGGGTATCGGGGGGCGGATTACCCTGCCATTTGGCCAGATACGCCTGGATGTAGCTACTCCCTTGATGGAAGAAGAATTTTCTTACCGTATTCATCTCAATGTGGGGGCAGATCTGTGAAACGGTGGCGCGTTGTCAGTCTTCTCTTCCTTCCCGCACTGATCGTCCTGGCGGCTTTGGCCTTCCTGGGGTTGACGGAAAATGGTCTCCGCCAATTGGCAAAAAATGCTGTGAAGTTCTCCGACGGGGTGCTGGCCATTGAATATGTTCAAGGACGGTTGTTTGATACGTGGCAGTTGAATGGATTGCGGGTGAAAACAGCCGCGGTTGATCTGCATTGCCAGAAAATTGAGGTGCAGTGGCAGCCCCTGGCCATTTTCCATGGGACAGTGCGGATTGTCACGTTTCATGGAAAAGGTGTTGATGTGCAGATAAAGGAGGAAGGACAAGGGCAGAGTAATCCTTCTTTTGTCCTGCCTGATATCCTGCTGCCCTTGGGGGTTGCCCTCACTACCTTTGAGCTGGAAGATGTATTTATTCACGGTATCTCCGGCATGGAACTGCCACGTGTTGAGAGGGTCAGTCTTGAACTTGCTGCCGATAAAGCTCACGTTACTTTGAAAAAGTTTGAAATCAGTATCCCTGGGGGTTCCGTGCATGCGCAGGGGGACGTTGTGCTTGGTGGTAATTGGCCCCTGGATCTGCAGGGAGGGGGGAGCATGGAAGAGAAGAACTCCAAACCCTTTGCGGCTGATTTTGTGATCCGTGGAGACTTGATGGATCAGCTGACGGCCGAGATTGATATCCAGACCCCTGTGCAGAACAGGGTGAATCTAACATGTTCCGATCTTTTTGGTGAGGTGAGATGGCAGTTGGATACCACCCTTTCTCAGGTTAAATTGATGGATCTCAACCCGGACTGGCCTGAACTTGCGCTTGCATCTGTTGATGTTAAGGCAGAGGGTACAGCGGATAGGTATCAGGGGACAGTGCAACTGGAAGCGGCTTGGGCGCAGTTTCCTCAGGCGGAGGTCCATACGGAATTCTCTGGGAATTTTTCCGAGCTGCAGGTGTCGTCGCTTGTTGCTCGGTTACCGGAAGGTCAGTTGGCTGCAAAGGGAACGGTTGGCTGGCAGGATGGTGTGCGCTGGCAGGTGGAACTTGAGGGAAAGGATATTGATCCCGAACCTTATTTCCCCGATTGGAAAGGGCGTATCAACAGCAGGATCAAGACGACGGGCCGGTTGCAGGGTGATGAATTCAACAGTGAGACGCAGCTTCTGGCCCTTGACGGTGACCTTCTCGGGTATCCACTTGCTGGCAGCGGTTCGGTGACTGTGGATGGGGATGTGATTCAGGTGCAGGAACTGCTGCTGCGGAGCGGCGAATCAGTGTTGGGCGTGACCGGAACGGTGGGTGCAGTTCCTGGGCAGCACAGTGTCGGAGGAGCGATCAACCCGCTGGATCTTCGCGTTCATTTTGATTCGGAGAACCTGGGGAATCTGTTGCCGGAGGCAGGAGGAAAAGCGCATTTTCAGGGGACTGTTCAGGGCAGTCGAGATGTTCCGGAGTTTTCCTTTGAAGTTGATGCAGACCATATTTCTTATCAGGATAATGTATTGCAAACCCTCACTGGAACAGGGCAGGGGACGTTCAGCCCGCAAGGTGAGGTGGATGTGAAGCTTGCGGGGAAAGGACTGCATTCAGAAATGGATCTTGACTCTCTGTCTGTAGAGCTGAGTGGAACTATGGCCCGTCATCAGCTGCAGGCAAAGATGTCAGGGCCTGCGGGTGATATGGATATCTTGATGGCAGGCGGGTTGGCTGCACAGTCGTGGCAGGGTGAAATCCGTGACCTTCTTTTACGTCTGGATCCTTACGGTGACTGGAAGTTGCGGAACCCCTCACCACTAAGGATTAATGGAGAACTGGTCGATCTGGCCCCTGTTTGTCTTGAGCAGGGGGAGACGAGTATCTGTCTGCAGGGTGGCTGGCAATCCTCACAGCAGTGGCAGTTAAATGCCGACCTTGAGTCCTTTGCCGGTGAGCTGTTATATCAATGGAATTTGGTCTCCCTTCCTGTTAAAGGAACACTTGCCGCTTCTGTGCGAACAAAAGGAACTGGGGCGCGGATGACGGCGGGAGCGGCACGTTTTTCAGTGCCGGAACTACAAATTTCCGTCCCGGATGAAGATGGCAGGGAACAACTTTTGCGTTGGACTGATACTTTCCTTGATCTGAAGCTTGTTGATTCTACATTAATGAGTATCGCAAAAACCCGTTTTCAGGATGGGAGCACCATTGATGCAACGGTCAATATTGGTCAATTTGGTGATTTCTCTTCTGCATGGAAAGAATTACCGATTCAAGGGGAGATTGCTCTGGACGCCAAGGACCTTTCTCCGATCGCGGCTTTGTCAAATTATACCGTGAAACCGACCGGCTCGATGAAGGGGACTTTTGCGGTGGAAGGCCGGGTGGGGAACCCTCGTCTGAAAGGGGAGTTACGGCAGACAAAGGGGAAGGTCTTTATTCCGGTAACGGGTATCACCCTTGAAGATTTGCTCCTCTCGGTTATGGTGAAGGGAGAAGGAATGCATTTGGTTCTCGATAGTGTTTCCGGCCCAGGTAAAATAAAAATTGTCGGCGATATTACACGGGACGAGCAGGCAGGATGGCAGGTCGATGCCATTGCTATGGGCAAGGACTTTGAGGTGGCGCACCTTACTGACTATGAAATCGTCATTGATCCTGATCTGCAATTCGTATTACGTGAAGGGGTGATGCGTGTAAACGGGAAGGCGCTGGTGCCCCATGCCGTTATAAACATCAACAAGTTTGACGGTTCTGTAACCGCCTCTCGTGATGTCATCCTGATGGATGGGAGTGAAGCGGATAAAAAGATGGATCCACCTCTGGTCGTCTCGGTAATCATTGAGCTGGGACAGGATGTCAATATTGATACTTTTGGCCTGAAAGGGCGGCTTCAGGGAGGGGTAACGGTAAGTGATGCCCCCGGTCTCCCTCTGACCGGGAAAGGGAGCCTTACCTTGCACGAAGGCACCTTTGTTCTTAAAAATCACCCCTTGGATATCTCCAGGGGCCGATTTTTCTTTACGGGTGGTCCTCTGGATAATCCGGGTATTGATGTTCTGGCTCAGAAAAAAACCAAAAAAAAGACGGTGGGGGTTATAGTTTCTGGAACAGTGAATGACATGGAACTGAAACTTTTTTCTGATCCTCCCATGGCTGAGAGTCAGATCCTGACCGAACTGCTGGCTGGTCGATCTGTTTCGGGAACCGGCAGCCCGATGGGTTCCATCGTGGGAGCAGTGGCCACAGGTATTGGCTTTGAGGAGGGTGGGTCGTTTGTGAGTAATATAACATCGCGCTTGCAAAATCAGTTTGGGCTCGATGATATTTATGTGGAAGGTGGTGAAAGCTCTTCCGATGTGTCGGTGATGATAGGCAAGGAGGTCTTTGAGGATCTGTATATTAGTTATGGGTATGATCCGTTTAACGCCGCCAGTTTATTCAGGGCCAGGTATGATTTATGGAAGGGGTTTTCTGTTGAGACAGAGGTTGGCGCCGAGAAGACCGGAGCTGACTTGCTCTGGTCTATAGAAAAGTAAAAATGAGAGGAGGATATTATGAAAGTTGTGGCATTCAGTGGCAGCGCCAGGAAAGATGGGAATACTGCGCTTCTGCTCAAAACTGTTCTTGCTGAGCTTGAGGATGTAGGTGTTGAGACGGAGCTTGTACAGCTTGCCGGTCAGGAGGTTCGTGGCTGTATTGCCTGTTATGAGTGTTTCAAGAATAAGGATGGCTATTGTGCTGTAAAGAAGGATTGCATCAATGATTGTCTTGATAAGATGAAAGGGGCAGATGCTATTCTCCTTGGCTCACCTACCTACTTTGCCGATGTCTCCCCGGAAATGAAAGCATTAATGGATCGTTGCGGTATGGTCAGCCGGGCCAACGGTGATCTTTTTAAAAGGAAACTTGGCGCTGCTGTTGTTGCCGCTAGACGGGCAGGTGCCATTCATGTCTTTGATTCCATGAATCATTTTTTTCTCATTGGCCAGATGATTGTGGTTGGATCCAATTATTGGAATATCGGGATGGGGCGTGAAAAAGAAGAAGTGGCCAAGGATGAGGAAGGAATGCAGACCATGCGTGTTCTGGGGCAGAATATGGCCTGGCTGCTGAAAAAGCTAGAGAAATAATAACAAGAAACTGGTGAGAAGGGAGCAGGAGTGGGCAAGGAAGGTAAACAGGTAACAATTCTGGTGGTGGATGATGAACAGGTGCATCGCTATATGCTCTGTTCCATGTTCCGGGAATGGGGTTGGAAATGCGTGGAGGCCGATGATGGCCGCACCGCAGTTGAAGCCGTGGAAAAGTCCGACTTTGATGCCGTGCTCATGGATGTTCGTATGGCCAGAATGGATGGGATGGAGGCCTTTACCCGGATCCATGCCTTGAAACCAGCCTTGCCGGTGGTGATCATGACCGCCTATTCTTCAGTGGATGATGCCGTTGAGGCGATAAAAAAAGGAGCCCATGATTATCTGACCAAACCCCTTAATTTTGATCGTCTTCGTTTAACCCTGACCCGAGCTCTGGATCATCATCAGGTGGAAGAAAAACGGCAACAGGTGCAGGCCGGTGAGAACAAAGGGCATCCCTTGCGCAGTTCTATTGTCGGAAATTCTCTTCCCATGCAGGAACTGCTGGAAATGATCTCTTATGTGGCGACCACAGAGGCTACAGTTTTGATCACAGGCGAGTCAGGAACGGGTAAGGAACTGGTAGCGGCGGCATTGCATGAAAACAGTGAGCGGCATGACGGGCCTTTTGTCAAGGTTAACTGTGCGGCCTTGGCCGACACCCTGCTGGAGTCCGAACTTTTTGGCCATGAAAAGGGGGCCTTTACCGGGGCTGATCGGCGGCGGGAGGGGAAATTTGTTCAGGCGGATAGGGGTACGCTCTTTCTCGATGAGATAGGCGAGACGACCCAGGCCATGCAGGTCAAGTTGCTGCGGGTCCTTCAGGAACATGAACTGCAAAGGGTGGGCGGTGAGGAAACCCTCAAGGTGGACGTGCGGATTCTGGCGGCCACCAATCGTGATCTGGCCTCTGAGGTGAAGGCAGGGAACTTCCGGGAGGATCTCTATTATCGTTTGAATGTGGTGACGCTGGCTGTTCCGCCCCTGCGGGAGCGAAGGGGAGATATCCCCTTACTGGTTGATTATTTCGTACGCAAGTTTGCCGAGAAAAATCGCCGGACAGTGGAGTCGGTGACCCCCAGGTGTATGGAGTTACTTGTCAGTTATGGCTGGCCCGGCAATGTGCGGGAACTTGAAAATGCCATTGAACGTGGGGTGATCCTCATGCGCGGTGAGCAACTCAGTGAAAAAAGTCTTCCTTTGCCCATTCAAAAGCAGGAAGGGGAAATTACCGCTCCCTCTTCATTGCAGGAAGCAGAGAAGGTTCTGATTCTTCAGACCCTGGAGGAAACCGGTGGCAACAAGAGTGAAGCCTCCAGGCGTCTTGGCATTACCAGAAAGACTCTACAGAATAAATTGCAAAGATATGATTTGAATTTTAAGTTTTAAGTGGTAAGTTTTTTAACTTGGTCCCAAGTACAATTGGTCATGCGTTAATTTTTATTCAGGAGTTTTGTTCAATGAGAACAGATATAGTGCACAAAGGTGCCGGAGAGCTGACATACGAGATCAGGAATATCGTCAATGTCGGGATGAAGTTGCAGAAACTGGGGTTGACCACCAATTGGGAGAATATTGGTGATCCCATTGCCAAGGGCGAACAGATTCCCCTGTGGATGAAGGAGATCGTCTCTGAGGCAGTGATGGATAACATGACCTATGGCTATTGTCCTACCAAGGGTGTGTTGTCCACCCGTGAGTTTATTGCTGCCGAAACCAATAAACGGGGCGGAGTCCAGATTGATCCTGAGGATATCATCTTTTTTAATGGTCTTGGCGATGCCATTGCCAAGATATTCGGCTTCTTGAGAAGTACGGCCCGGGTACTGGTGCCGACCCCAAGTTATACTACGCATTCTTCTGCCGAGGCAGCACACGCCGGCGACAAGCCGCTGACCTACATCCTTGACCCGAATCATCACTGGTATCCTGATCTCGATGATCTGGAGAAAAGTGTCAAGTATAATCCGGCAGTGGCCGGCATCCTCATTATTAACCCTGATAACCCGACAGGCGCGGTCTATCCCCGGCAGATCCTTGAGGCTATTGTCGAGATAGCGCATCGTTACGATCTGTTTATTATCTGTGACGAGGTCTATCACCATATCGTCTATAATGGCACCTCCACACCGTCACTTTCTGATGTGATTGGGGACGTCCCGGCCATTGCCATGCGTGGCATCTCCAAGGAGATGCCTTGGCCCGGTTCGCGCTGCGGCTGGATAGAGGTTTATAATGGCGACAAGGACCCCATGTTCGCCAAGTATATCCAGTCCATCCTCAATGCCAAGATGGTCGAGGTCTGTTCTACGACCTTGCCCCAGGTGGTTTATCCCAAAGTAGTGACCCATCCCGCCTATCAGGGCTACCTGGAAGAGAGGATTCGTCGTTATGAAAAGTTTTCAAATATCGCTTATGAGAGCCTGAAGGACGTCAAGGGGGTGCTGGTCAATCGTCCTAACGGCGCCTTTTACATGAGTGTCTGCTTTGAAGAAGGAATCCTGAATCACCGGCAGACTTTACCCATTGAAAATAACGAGATCCGCAAGCTGGTCGAATCGCTGGTTGCAGTTCCTGGTGCCTCTGTGGATAAACGTTTTGTCTATTACCTGCTTGGTGCAACCGGGGTCTGCGTGGTGCCGTTGACCTCATTTGCCACGGAACTCCAAGGCTTTCGCATCACCTTGCTGGAACGTGACGAGGAGAAGTTTATCAAGATCTTTCAGACTATTGCCAGTTCCATTACCCAGTATCTGAAAAGCTGATGGCGTCGCGCAAAGGCCCAAATAATGCGTTACTCTGTATCCTTCGTCACTGCGGCGTACTTTATTGTACGCCTCATTCCTCAGGATTAGTACGCCTCGTCTTTGGGCCTTTGCGCTTAGCCATCGTTTTAGATGATTGTGATGCCGTGGCGGATAAAAAAGTATTATCTCGGAGGGAACAACTATCGCTAAAGTCAGCGGCAATACCAGCGGTCTAAAAAAAAATCAGCTGGTCGCCCTTGAGCGGCTGGTCAATAAGCGGGTGGCCAGGGAACAGATCATCTCGCCGGAGATGGCCAAGGCCTTGTGTCAGCTTTCTTTTGAGATGAACCGGCAGGTCGGGATTTTAGTCCACCGTTCAGGCAAGGTGGAACAGATCGTGGTTGGTGATTTCAAGGGAATCATGATCCCCAGGTTGGGATCGGTTCGTACTGCCGGTGGCCGCTTGAAAGGGCTGCGTCTGATTCATACCCATCTGGCAGGAGAGGAGATCAGTGATGAAGATCTGATGGATCTTCTCTTTCTACGTCTCGATCTTCTCTCTGTCTTGAAAATCACCACGGACGGGCTGCCGGAGCGTCTCTACTCCGCCCATCTTCTACCGGTGGCCTCAGAAGGAAAAAACTGGGCCTTTCTTGCACCGGTACATCCGGCTGGTCAGACGGATTCCTTTGCCGATTTCATTGCTTCCCTTGAAAGCGAGTTTGCCCGTCAGCAAACCACGACCGCTGTCGATAAGGGCCAGGATCGGGCGATTCTGGTCAGTGTGAGCACCGAGTCTCAACAGCGTGCCGAGGAGTCTCTTGCCGAACTTGCCGAACTGACCCGTTCCGATAATATCCTGGTCCTTGATACCGTGCTCCAGAGGAGCAGGAAGGTAAATCACCGCTTGATTATAGGGAAAGGGAAGCTGGCTGAGATCATGATTCGAGCCCTGCAGCTCGATGCCAACCTGTTCATATTCAATCAGGAATTAAATCCTTCCCAGATCCGGTCGATCACCGATTATACCGAAATGCGGGTGATCGACCGTACCCAGTTGATCCTCGATATCTTTGCCCATCGGGCCTTGAGTCGTGAGGGGCGGTTGCAGGTGGAGATGGCGCAGTTGAAATATATGTTACCCCGTCTTTCAACGCGTGATGACGCGCTTTCCCGTTTGAGTGGTGGGATCGGTACCAGAGGGCCTGGCGAGACCAAGCTTGAGACCCATCGGCGGCGTATTGATGATCGGCTAGCCCGACTGGCCAAAGAGCTGGAACAGGTTGGAAAAGAGCGATACCGTCGACGGGGGAGGCGTCGGAAGAAGGAACTGCCGGTACTCTCATTGGTCGGTTATACCAATGCCGGCAAGTCAACGCTGCTCAACACCCTGACCAACAGTGATATCACAGCCGAAGACAAACTTTTTGCCACCCTTGATCCAACCAGCCGCAGGTTGCGCTTTCCCCATGATATGGAGGTGGTGGTCACCGATACGGTGGGGTTTATCCGCCATCTGCCCGCTGACTTGTTGCAGGCCTTTGCGGCCACACTTGAGGAATTGCAGGAGGCGGATCTTCTGGTTCATGTCATTGACCTGTCCAATCCCTCATTCCGGGAGCAGATGCAGGTGGTGGAGGATCTGCTGCGAGAACTGGATCTTGAGGATATCCCCTGTCTCAAAGTCTTTAACAAGATTGATCAGGAGGGAGTAGGCGAACAGCTCCTGGCTGAGGCCAAACGGGAAGGGGTGGTAATCAGCGCTCTCGACGCCAGGACATTTACCCCTTTTCTGGAACGGGCCGAACAGTTGATGGGGAAGATTCTGAGATAAGGCTGGTTCAGGGGAAGAGATAAAAACGGAGACCTTGTTCAAGGGTTTCATTGTCGGCAAATCGGCAGCCTATAATATTGCCGGCAACCGATTGAACGATGATGTTTTTCTTGATGTTACTCTTCTTCCGGTCATCGAGCGTGAAGCTGATTTGTGCCTTTTGGCCAACCTCTATTGAATGGTTGCCAGAGGTTGTGAATTGCAGGCCACCACAAGATAGGTTGGTAATCAGCATATGACCATCTCCAAAAGCAGGCGCCTGCATGCTATAGGTGCCTGTCAGTTTGGTCTTCTTACCGTGCTTGTCGGCAACTTTTGAAGCCCGTGTTTCATATGTCCCAGGTAAGGCGGTTTCTTTCCGGTAGCATTTGCGAAAGTCAAGGCTGACGGGGAAAGAGTGACCGCAGGTGCAACGCGCTGTTATAGTGTGTCTGGTCGTGCGGAATTTACCAACCTCAACTGTTTTGGCGAGCTGGCATTTAGGGCAGCTGATGGTTGCCGTATCGTCTGGTTTGACAAAAACTCTTTGTATGTTTTCTGATATCATATCAATATCGCTAAGTTCAGCTGCAGATATATTTTCTTTCTTCTTAAAGAAAGATTTTTTTCATGAAAGAATGGTATGTGTCAGCGGACAGGTTGTCAAGGCCACCACCATTATCGCTGATTAATCATAGATAATGGTGGTGTAGTTCTCCAATAGTTTTTCTGTTTCCGGGTCAAGATCACTGGCCACTTCGTGGATCTGGTATTCCCGTTTACATCCTGTGCAACGCAGTCGTATTCGTCTGCATGCACGCAGGACTTCAAGTTTATTGTTACATTCCCGGCATTGCATAAGGTCTAGCTGAGCAGCTCCTCCTTGGTGAAGATGGATTTAAGGGTGTAGCCCGCATCAGCTAAGGTCTTGACGCCCCCTTCCTGCCGTTCAACTACAGTAATGACCACACCCACTTTAAATCCTTGAGCCTCGACCCGTTCGATGACCTGCAGCAGGGTGCCGCCGGTGGTTACCACATCTTCGATGAGGGCGACCCGACATCCTGCCGGCATATTTTTCAGTCCCTCAATGTAATTTCCGGTGCCGTGACCCTTGGCTTCCTTGCGGACAATAAAGGCAGGAATAGGATTTTTCTCAAGAAAGCTGACCAGGGAGACAGCCGTGACCAGTGGATCCGCGCCGAGGGTCATGCCGCCTACCGCCTGAATGGGTTCATCTTGTTTCAGGATGAGCTCCAGGATCAGTTTACCGCAGAGGTAGGCACCTTCAGCCGACAAGGTGGTCTGCTTGCCGTCAATATAAAAGTCTGAAGTCTTGCCGGAGGTCAGGGTAAAAGAGCCCTGGCGATATGATTTTTCAAGGAGTATTTCTTTGAGTCGTTGTCGGTCATTCATGATGATTCACTTGGTGTTTTAGTTATGTGAAAATGGCTGTCTATAATACATTAACTAAAAATACTTGTTTTGTGTTGCTATTAAAAGAAAAAACTCGCATTAATGAAAAATGTCATGTTAATCTGAATAGTAAAATCGGTATATTATCGTATTGTTGCGAACAGTTTATCTATACTTTTTAAAATTGTCTTTTCACTTCATCTCTGCGGTATTTGAAAAGTCTTATTTCTGTAATATCAGCTAGGTGCGATTTGATGGGCGTGTTCTACGGCGCGACTGCGGCAAGCTTTTTCGTAGGCCTTGCCCAGGAAATGAACATCCTGACTTTTAAGGTATTCTTCTTCCATAACATTATGGAGTAAATTATGTGCGGAATTGTTGGCTATGTCGGGGCGAGGCGGGTTGTTCCTGTGGTGCTTGAGGGCTTGCGACGCCTTGAATATCGAGGGTATGACTCAGCGGGGATTGTCTATCTACAGGACGGACGGTTGGTTAAATATCGGGCTGCTGGCAAGCTCTCCAGCCTGGAAGCGATTATCGATGAAGCCATTGTGGCCCCATCCCATATTGGTCTTGGTCATACCCGCTGGGCGACACATGGCGCTCCGACCACTGAAAACGCCCATCCTCACACTGATTGCAGTGGAAATCTGGTGGTTGTACACAATGGGATTATTGAAAATTATCATTCTCTGCGCGAGGAGCTTCTGGCCAAGGGCCATCGTTTCAGTTCAGAGACCGACACAGAGGTACTGGCCCATATTATTGAAGAGTATCTGGCCGGTGATGATCTGATAGCTGCGGTACGCAAGGCCCTTGAGCGGGTGGAAGGTTCGTATGCCCTGGCAGTTCTGTGGACCGGCAAGCCCGACACCCTGATTGCCGTCCGCAATCATAGCCCGCTGGTCCTTGGCGTTGATGATGAAAATGGCTCTTTTCTGGCCTCGGACATTCCGGCTTTCCTCCCCTTTACCAAGCAGGTTATTTTCCTTGAGGATCTTGAGATGGCAGTGCTGACTACTGCCGGACGGACTTTTTATTCTTTGGAGACAGGGAAAGAAATCAGCAAGGAAATCAAAACTATTGAGTGGACCGCTGCCATGGCGGAGAAGGGTGGCTATCGTCATTTCATGCTTAAGGAGATCTTTGAGCAGCCCCAGGCCATTATTAATACGGTCAGTGGCCGGATTAATCTGGAAACTGGCGCGATTGAACTGCCGGAGATTCATCTGGACGCCGAAGATCTGCAGAAAATCGACCGGATCTTTCTTGTTGCCTGCGGAACATCCTGGCATGCGGCCCTGGTGGCCAAGTACTGGATTGAACGCTGGGCTCAGATTCCAGTGGAGGTTGATATTGCCTCTGAGTTTCGCTATCGTAAACTTTTGATCAATGAACGGGTACTCACTGTGGCCATTTCCCAGTCCGGTGAAACAGCCGATACCCTGGCAGGGATCCGTCTGGCCAAAACATTGGGATCAAAGATTATCACCATCTGTAATGTGGTCGGCTCCACTATGACCCGTGAGGCGGATGGGACGGTTTATACCCATGCCGGACCTGAGATCGGAGTGGCCTCCACCAAGGCCTTTATTTCGCAACTGGCGGCCCTTTTTCTCTTTACCCTCTATTTAGGAGAGCAGAAAAAGACCATTACTGCGGAAAAGAGCAGGGAGCTGGGGCAGGCCCTTATTGGCATTGCAGCCGTCATTGAAGCGGAACTGCCCCGCTTGCAGGAAGAGATCAGGGAGCTTGTGGACAGCTATTATGACTGTCGCGATTTTCTCTTTATCGGTCGTGGCTTGAATTTCCCCATTGCCCTGGAAGGCGCATTGAAGTTGAAGGAGATATCCTATATCCATGCGGAAGGCTATGCCTCGGGCGAGCTCAAGCATGGGCCTATTGCCCTGATTGACAAAGAGATGCCCATACTGGCCCTTGTCCCCCAGGATGCGGTGTATCAGAAGTCAATCTCCAATGTGGAGGAAATCAAGGCCCGGGCCGGGCGTCTGATTTTGTTGGGAACTGAAGGTGACAGCCATCTGCAGGCTATCAGCGAAGATGTCATCTACCTGCCCCAAGTGCATGAGGAGATGAACCCCATTCTGTATACCATTCCGGCCCAGCTTCTTGCCTATGAGATTGCCACCAGACGCGGCTGTGACGTGGATCAGCCACGGAATCTGGCGAAAAGTGTAACTGTCGAGTAAAGGGCCTTTCTTTATGCTTACAATCGGACTGGAAAATCTCCTGACCAGCTTGCCTGCAAGTCTGGACGGAAAGCGGCTGGGGCTTCTTTCCAACCAGGCATCAACTGACCGTAATCTTGTGCATGCACGAGTCCTCCTTCAACAGAGATACGGTTCCCGGTTGACCTGTCTCTTTTCTCCTCAACATGGATTTTTCTGTGAGAAGCAGGACAATATGATCGAGTCTGGTCATGAGATTGACCGCTTGACCGGCTTGCCGCTTTTCAGCCTCTATGGGGAGAGCCGCAGGCCGTCGAGGGCCATGTTTGATCATCTGGACGTTCTGCTCATTGACCTGGTGGATGTGGGAACCAGAGTTTATACCTTTCTCTATACCATGGCCTATTGTCTGGAGGCCGCTGCTGAGTTCGGAAAGAAGGTTGTGGTTCTTGATCGTCCCAATCCCGTGGGCGGCATAGCGGTTGAGGGTAATATCCTGGATCAGGAGTGCACATCTTTTGTCGGGCTGTATCCCCTGCCCATGCGCCATGGTCTGACCTTTGCTGAACTGGCCTTGATGCTGAATCAGGAGTTTGGTCTGGGTGCCGATCTGCAAGTGGTTCCCATGCAGGGGTGGAAACGCTCTATGCTTTTCAGGGATACCGGGTTCCCCTGGGTCTTTCCCTCTCCCAATATGCCGACGCCGGAAACGGCCCTGGTCTATCCGGGGCAGGTGATCTGGGAGGGGACCAATGTCTCGGAGGGGCGGGGTACCACCTTGCCTTTTGAGCTGGTAGGGGCTCCCTTCTGGGAGCATGAACCGATATTGAAGACTCTGGAACAGACAGAACTGCCAGGCTGCTTTTTGAGGCCGCTGGTCTTTGAACCAACTTCCGGCAAGTGGGCAGGTAAAGCCTGTGTCGGCTTTCAACTCCATGTGACCGACGCCCATATATTTATGCCTTACCGGACTTCTCTGGCCCTTTTGCAGGTAGTTATGCAATTGTATTCCCGAGATTTTTCATATAAAGAGCCGCCCTATGAATATGAATATGAACGACTACCCATGGATCTGATCCTCGGGGATCAGAAGGTACGTCAGGAGCTTGAGGACGGTCTGCCAATAAGTGAGATTGAGGCAGGATGGCAGGAAAGGTTGCAGGAGTTCCAGTCGGTGCGGAAGAAATATTTTCTTTATCCGGAAGAATCTCTCGCATTGCAAACAGAATTATGAAGGATAACAGGGTGGAGAAAAGGATGGGGAGGATGGTGAAGAGTGTTGCTTTACGGCAGTTGGCGCAGTTGGTTGAGGGGGAACTGGTAGGTGATGGAGATGTGCAGATCCATGATCTTGACGCCCTAGAGATGGCTGGCGTTGGGGCAATCAGCTTCCTGGCGCAGGCAAAGGATGCGGCGTCTCTGCTGAATAGTGGTGCCGCGGCAGTAATCGTGCCCATGGCCATTGAGACAGCAGATATGCCCATTATCCGGGTGCGTGATCCTTATCTGGCCGCAGCTCTCATACATACCTTTCTGCTAAAGGCCCCTTTTCAGGCCGCAGGGGTGCATGCAAAATCCCATGTGGGCGCTCAGACGGTCGTTCCGGATCAGATCTCCATTGCCCCCCTTGCAGTGATAGGCGACAGGGTGCGTCTTGGTCAGCGAGTGACCATTGAATCGGGCGTGGTGATTGGTGATGATGTGCAGATTGGCGATGATACCCAAATCCTGGCTAATGTGACGGTGGGTCGTGGCTGCAGGATTGGCTGTCGGGTGACCATTCATCCCGGAGCGGTAATCGGCAGTGATGGCTACGGGTATGCTACGGATAGCAGGGGGTATCATGTGAAACGGCCGCAGGTGGGAATCGTGCAGATTGATGATGATGTAGAGATCGGAGCTAACACCTGTATTGATCGGGCCACCTTTGGTGTGACCTGGATTAAGAGCGGAACCAAAATTGACAATCTGGTTCAGGTGGCCCATAATGTGGTGGTCGGTGAAAATTGTCTGATCGTGGCCCAGGTGGGCATTGCCGGTTCAACAAGCCTGGGACGTAATGTGGTGCTTGGCGGTCAGGCCGGGCTCTCCGGTCATATTCATCTGGAGGATGGGGTGATGGTGGCGGCTCAGGCTGGAATTCATAATAATCAGCCTAAGGGGGCGGTGATTGCTGGTACCCCTGCCATGCCCATGAGAAAATTTGCCAGGGTGGTTGCCGCTCTGGGGCGATTGCCGGAAATAGTGAGCGAGTTGCGGCGCATGCGTAAAGAGATTGCTGCGTTGCAAGATGCGCAAGATGTTCAAGAAAAGCAAGTTTGAAAGGAGAGATGATCATGTCTGAAACAGTCGTTCCTGAGAAAATAGATATTCTGGAGATATTAAGGCTCCTGCCCCATCGCTACCCTTTTATACTGGTGGATCGGATCTTGGCGATAACGCCGGAGAAGGATATCGTCGGGTTGAAGAACGTCACCATTAACGAGCCATTTTTTCAGGGTCATTTCCCGGGAAGACCCGTCATGCCAGGTGTCCTGATTCTGGAGGGCATGGCCCAGGTCGGCGGGATATTAGCTTTTTATTCCGAGCCGGAGAATATCGGTAATAAGGTGCTCTATTTTGTGGGTATTGACAAGGCCCGTTTCCGGCAGCCGGTTACCCCGGGGGATCAGATTCATTTCAAGCTGGAGCTCCTGAAGCGGCGGCGGGGAATCTGGCAGATGGCAGCTCGGGCCTATGTGGATGAAAAACTTGTAGCCGAGGCCGAATTGATGGCATCGTTTGGTTAGGGGTTGTAACGAAATAACTATTACACTTTTGATTATTTCGTTACGCAGGCCATGGATGGATGAAGAACGACCGGTCCCTTATGTCGTTTACGATATCAAAATGTTATAGTTATTAAGTTGTAACTGCTTAGACTTGCTGGGATTCTTTTGTTGTGGCACGATTTGTCGGTCTCAAAAAAGAAATTACTCAATAACAATCCTGTACTCCTTGATTTTGCTCAGCAGGGAAGGGTAGCTGAGCTCTAATAATTTTGAGGCCTGTAAACGATTACCCCCTGTTTCTTTCAAGGCCTTGGCGATTATTTTTTCTTCCATTATTTTTTGCGCCTTTTTCAGGGAAAATCCTGTTAAGAATTGTTCAAAACATTCTGCGGGAGTTGTTTGAACAAGATGTGGCGGCAATTGGTCCAGACCGATGGTTTGATCCTCTGCCAGGACAATTCCTCTTTGAATAATATTTTCCAACTCTCGTACATTTCCCGGCCAGGTATGAGTCAGGAGCTTTTCCATGGCCTCAGCTGTTATTGAGGTAATACTCGTTCCGAGAGTTATATTGAATTTTTTAATAAAGTGATTGCATAAAAGGGGAATGTCTTCAGGTCTCTCTCTTAAGGGGGGGATGTGTATGCTCAATACATTGAGGCGGTAAAATAGATCTTCCCGGAAGGTCCCCAGTCGCACCTCATCATCCAGATTTCTGGCAGTTGCGGCCAGGATCCGAACATCGATCTGTTCAGTTTTATTGGCACCAACAGGTTTTATCTCTCCCTCCTGTAGGACCCGAAGGAGCTTTACCTGCATGTCTAAGGGGAGCTCACCTATCTCATCGAGAAAAAGCGTTCCTCCGTCTGCCTCGGAAAGGAGACCTTTCCGGGTTTTATCTGCCCCGGTAAACGCACCCTTTACATATCCGAAAAACTCACTCTCCAGTAAATTTTCAGGGATACTGCCGCAGTTTATGGCAATAAAGGGCTGCTCGTTTCTCGGTGATGATGCGTAGATACCTCTGGCTACCAGCTCTTTGCCGGTACCGGACTCACCGATAATCAGGACGGTCGTATTGTAAGGAGCAACTTTTCTGGCCAGAGTAAACAGGGAATGCATGGACTTGCTGCTGGCCACCATCTTATCAAAACCATCACCTGCCTTGAACTCCTGTATCTGCTTTCTCAGCAGGCGATTCTCCTGTTTCAGGCTCTCTCTTTCTTCTGCTTTTTTCAGGGTGAGCAGAACCTCGTCGCTTTTGAAGGGTTTTGAAATAAAATCATAGGCCCCAGCTTTAATTGCTTCCATGGCCATATCTATGGTGCCGTACGCTGACATCATGATAACCGTAGATGTCTGGATCTTGGTTCCGGCTTCTAGAAGAAAAGCAATGCCGTCCATGTTGGGCATTCTGATATCACAGAGGATAAAATCGTAGTGTTTTTTGGCGATTTTGTTCAGGGCGTCCTGGCCATCAACGGCAGTTTCTACACTATACCCATGGCGATTGACCATGGCTTGCAGCATGTGACGCATGTTTTCTTCGTCATCGACGATGAGTAATGTCCTGTTCTGTTCCATTATATCGAAAATACGAGTTCTGAAAGAGTGTCAATCAATTGGTTCAACGGTTCTCCAATAATGGGAGAAGCATGAATACCTTGGCGCCCTGACCCTCTTTACCTGTTATCCACATCTGGCCGCCAAGGCCCTCAATAAGCGCATAGGATACAGAAAGGCCAAGACCTGTTCCTTTTCCTGGTTCTTTGGTGGTGAAGAACGGGTCAAACAGGCTGTCCTTGTCTGTGTCTTTGATCCCGACTCCGTTATCCTCTATCGTGATCTGAATGAAAGGTTTGCCCGTGTCATTGGAGGTGTTGATAGTGGATAGGCCTATTTTCCCCTTATGTGGAACATTGTATTCATTGATTGCATCAATTGCATTAAGCAGACAGTTGAGAAAGACTTGATGTAAACTCTCACTATCGGCTGCTGCCCGATCACACTCCGCATCAAGATGCAACTGAAACTCAAGTCCTGCCAATTTTTTCTGGGCCTGCAGCATGTCAATAAGTTCTTGGAGTAATGGATGGATTTCCGTATTTTCAGAATCATCGGTTCTGGCCCTGGAAAAATTGAGGAGTTGGTGGATCAGGCGATTGATGCGCTCCAATTCCTGCATGGAACGACTGGAAAATTGTTGTTGTTCCTCTTTTGATAAACCAGAGTGACCCAATAACTCTAAATAACCCTGTACAATCCCTATGGGGTTGCCAATTTCATGGGCAAGACCAGCTGCCAGTCTGCCGATTGCCGCCATCTTTTCAGTCTGTACCATTTTTTGCTGGGTGGCAAGCAACTGCTCGTTTGCTTTTTCAAGGGATACCACAGTCTCGCGCAGTTTCTGCCTGTCATTGTCAATACGATGCAGCATTCTGTTCAGGGAAATGGAAAGCTGTCCAAATTCATTTCCCTCTTGATCAGAAAGAAAAGGGCTGTTGTTATCGCTCTGGTAGGTGTCCGTTAGTGTAACCAGATGTTCAATGGGACGAACCACAACGTGAATAAAGCGAAAGAGGCCAATGGTCGTGAGAATGATAGTATTAACGAATAGATAGATATAGGCAATGTGGCGCCCCTGACTGACCTGATCATACACGGATTGTAGAGAAATTACGGCCCCTATACCGCCTTGAACACCATGCTGACGTAAAGGTACTGCAGTTATTAGCAGTTGGCGGTTAAAAAAAGGAAGATTGGGGGGGACGTCGATTGTTTTTGAGCTTGATACTCCTGCATTGATAACCTGTTTAACTTTTTCTTGCAGTGCAGAGCCTTCTGGTCCACATTTCTCAGGGATTCTGGTGACAATATTATTGATGGAAAGCATGATACAGGAGGCGGTCAGATCATTTGGGAGGTGAGCTAGAACGCCTTGCGACAAAAAATCATTTTCATCAGGTGTTTCTTGGATAATGTTTGCCGCAGTTGATAAGATTGAGCTCGCCTTTTCCATCTCTGTACGCATTAAGCTGCGTTGCCAGAATGTAGAAATAACAATACATATCAGTAGCATGCCAATAGCCAAGAGGCATGCAAGCATGATCGTAATATGCGATTTAATGCCTTTTGATTTCATCTCCACATACTTGAATATGGGGTTTTTTGCATTATAGCATTGCGGCCAGAGGGTGTAAAATAGTTTGTGTAAATGGCCAATCAGGGGTACGTCAAGCCCCACCCTCTAAAAGGAGCTCATATGGCCATTGAAAAAGAACTACTGGATCGTCTGTTTGCTGACTACAACTACCAGAAACCCGAAGATCT
>JAHJKP010000057.1 GCA_018821985.1 Pseudomonadota bacterium | reverse complement strand
TTGTGTGTGCCCGGCATGGGCATGATTTTATGGGGTGTAAGTCCCCTGTACATATTCCAGAAAGGAGACAAAGTGTCACCTTTAAAAAGTACTAGCCGATGGCAAGGGCGGAAGGGCGACCGACCGTCTGAAAGAAGCCTAAGTGCAAACCTGCGAGCTGACGAACAGAAACCGCATATAAGGCCGAACCCCTGGGTGAGTGAGCACAACATCACGAAACCCGTCTGGAGAACATGGGAGATGGTAAATGCGGCAGTTGTGCAGGGAAGGATCATGTTCTTACCCGGGGAGATCTGCCCGACTTTGCGACCATCTGATGGTAGCGCCTCCTGTAGTAATGCATGGGGTGATTGGGCAGAAGTCAGCAGAAGGCATAGTAGTGGATTCATTATTGATGAAGCGAAGGCCTGAAGCCAAGAGAGAAAAATTCCCCATTATGCTCTATCCTCAGTATGAGCCGAGCGGTTCACATAAGAGTTCTTAGGCGCGGTAATGGAAATGGAATTTTCAAAGTTAATCAAAATGGGTTCCTTTTGGTTGGCTTGTCCGATTACGATCCGATACTCTTGGTAACCGCCCGGTGCGGACCCGCATGCCGGTTGGTGGTGTGCCATGAGAGCAAAAAAAAGATTTTGCTCGTAACTGTAGGAAAGATGGAGGAGGGCCCTCCGGCGACGACTTCCAGAAGTAGTTGCCAAACCGCCGTGAGCTGCGTTGATTAAGAGTCAAGGTGGTGAGCGTTACGGAAAAGGCAGGACAAAGATCCTGTCAGGTGTGAGATATGGAGATGAGCGCAAGCGAACCGCTGATGACGTGTCGAAAGCATGTATGGTGACATCAAAAATGGGGTTGCACCACTGTCCCATGATGAGTCCAAGGGGCATCTGGTTACTGCTTGGATGGTGTCCGGCATAAAGGTGGCATGAACGTATCTTAGGCTTTCTTATGGAACATGGGAACCTGTCGTTCCGATGCTAAGGGAGAAATCCAAGTGGAAGCACCACAAGGATCAGAGTACCGATGCGGAGCAACAGGGGCGGAGCAACTCGTAGTAGTGATGAAGGTTCTGTAATGGGGCTGGAGCGAAGGGGTTGCGTCGTTCAACTTTTAACATAAGAACAACCCGACTAGGGAAGGATTCTGTTGGAAAAAGTAAAGTCGTTTATTATCTCAAAGCGTCAAGTTTGGGAAGCGTACAAATGCGTAAAAGCAAACCGTGGTGGTGCTGGAATAGATAATCAGTCCATAGTTGATTTTGAAGAGGATATTACCAATAACCTTTACAGAATATGGAACCGGATGTCTTCCGGCAGTTATTTCCCTCCACCAGTTAAGCGTGTAGAGATACCAAAAGGGGATGGCCGAATGAGGCCACTAGGCATACCAACTGTGGCAGATCGTGTAGCTCAGATGGTTGTGAAGAAGTATCTTGAACCTTTTCTGGAACCGTATTTTCATGCAGATTCATATGGTTATCGGCCAAACAAGTCAGCATTGGATGCGGTGGAAAAAGCACGGAAAAGATGCTGGAGATATAACTGGGTGCTGGATCTCGATGTCAAAGGATTTTTTGACAATATCAGTCATGAACTCCTGATGAGAGCGGTAGTAAAGCATACAGATTGTCGCTGGGTATTTTTGTATGTTGAGCGGTGGCTTAAAGCCCCAATCGCAATGCTGGATGGATCATTCGTATATCCTGAGAAAGGAACTCCGCAAGGAGGGGTGGTTAGTCCATTGCTGGCAAATTTATTTTTGCATTATGTCTTCGATCATTGGATGCAGCGGAACTATTCGCATGTGCCTTTTGAGCGTTATGCCGACGATGCCGTTTGTCACTGCAGAACTGAATCACTAGCCAAGCAGTTGAAAGCTGATTTGGAGTTAAGGTTTGGTGAATGTGGGTTGGAGCTACACCCTGAAAAGACAAAAATAGTTTATTGCAAAGATGAGGATCGCAAAGGAGACTATCCTGTTATACAGTTTGATTTTCTAGGGTATACATTTCGTCCCAGACTATCAAGAAATCGCAGAGGAAAATTCTTTGAAAACTTCACACCAGCGATAAGCAACAAGGCGGCAAAAGCAATCAGGCAGAAAGTACGCAGTTGGAACTGGCAGTTACGGCCAGGCGACACGCTTGAGGATCTGGCTCTAGAATGTAATCCTATAATTCGAGGCTGGATTAATTATTACGGGCGATTCAATCCTTCTGCAATGTCTGGAATTCTCCATCATATAAATTGGCGCTTGGTGCGTTGGGCAACCTGTAAGTATAAGAAACTCAGGGGCCGTCAGCAAAAGGCCACCAGATGGTTGAGTCAAATTGCCGAACGACAGCCGAATATTTTTGTTCATTGGCGTGTCTTGTCTAAAAACGGCTGAACGATAGGAGCCGGATGAGTCGAGAGATTCACGTCCGGTTCTGAGAGAGCCTGAAGGGGAAGTTCCTTTGGGCTACTCACCTGGGAGGAGGGGGGATAAAAAACCCCTTTCTATCCCGATGTACGCCCAGCATGGGCATGAACTAATGAGGTGAAAGTCCTCTGTAGGAAGATCACGGTCATCAATTTTACCGAAGTGTTAGGT
>JAHJKP010000055.1 GCA_018821985.1 Pseudomonadota bacterium | reverse complement strand
GTGACCGCAAAGGGCATTTCTGGTGTTTCGGGACAACCCGGGTTGGCAAAACCCGCACTATGGAAGGGATTATCGAACAGGACATTCGTAAGGGGTATTCGGTGGTAGCCATCGACCCCAAGGGTGACAACGAACTGTTCTCAAAAATAGTGCAGGTGGCTTTTGATACTGGCCGGCAAGAGGATTTAATGCTGATCACCCCTGTCTTTCCCCAATACAGTGCCGTTTTCAATCCCCTCTCTCATTACTATATGATCGAGGAAATGGTGGCCCATATTACCGCAGGCGTAGCAGTAGGAAGGGAACCTTATTTTTTCTCTGTTGCCTACGAGATCAGTCTGGTGGTGGTGCAGGCCCTTATTATGCTGGCTGAAGCCAATAATAAAAAGC
Source organism: Pseudomonadota bacterium (assembly GCA_018821985.1). GTDB lineage: Bacteria > Desulfobacterota > Desulfobulbia > Desulfobulbales > Desulfocapsaceae > UBA2270. The sequence goes on along the minus strand of JAHJKP010000055.1, from coordinate 3,178 downwards.
CGGATTTCAATCTCAACGATGTCAAAAACAATATCAGCCATTCTGACCTTGAGAAACTCAAAGATAAGATCGCAGGGATTGACACACCTCAGGCCCAACAGCTTACCTTGGACTTACAAAGGATAATCGCTTCTCAAGCCGACTACCATTCCAAGGTTGCAAGCTCGCTCCGCGTGGCACTGACGGAGCTGACCAGTGGCAATGTGGGCCAAATTCTTGGCCAGGCCAATGAGAACCGTTTTATCGCACGCCTGGAGCAAAACAAGGGGGTTATCATGATCGTCCAGCTTGGCTCTTTGCTCACCAAACGGGCCGCCTATACCGCTGGAAAGGTCATTGCTTCTAATATTCAGGCTTTTGTCGGTCGCAGGTATTCCAGTGATAAAAAGATATTTCCGTCTCTGGCCCTGCACATCGACGAGGCCCAATCTGTTTTATATGAAGGAATTGAGGAACTCTTTGCCAAGGCTGGCGGTGCCGGAGTCTATATCCATGGCTATTGCCAGTCAGTGAGCCAACTCTATGCCGAGATTGGCCAAGATCGAGCCAATACCATCCTGGATAACTGTAACACCAAGTTGTTTATGCGGGTGCCGGATGCCAAGACCGCAACCTACATTTCAGATCATCTTGGAGAAAAACGGGTTTTCAGTCCGGTTATTTCTTTAGGTGGTGGGCTGGCCATCAGAGAGACCGAGGATGTGCGGGTCAAACACACAGAAGTGCTCAACTTGGCTCCCCGTCAATTCTTCATGACCACCTACTCAGGAATTTATCGGGGAATCACAACAGATGTTTCCGCTGCCAGTCTCAAGGTAATCTTTCCTGAAATCAGACCACAATGGGAAGATTATCAGGAAGATCAGGCAGACGAAGAAGAGAGGGAGGATTCATGACTACTCTGCAGATCAATACCATCCTTAGTCTTGGGATTTTGTTATTTGCAGGAACAATATGGCTGCTTCTCATAAAGGTAGAGAAAAAACCTGCTGTCTCCAAAGCGGAAGTGCTGCTACAGGACTTATCTCAGTTGTGGATTAAAAACGGGGAAGTCAATATAGCCGATCTGGCTCCACTCTGGCGTGACGAGCGGGTGCCGGAGACAATTGAGGAAGTATCCATCGAATTTCAGAATGCACGGATCCAGGAATTTTATAACAAACATATTCGACCATTACGCCATGCCAGCCAACAGCAAGCAGTCTGTCGTGATCTTTTATCTTTGCTGGATACGGAAGGCCAATGTCCATCCGTGGTCAATGTTAGTCGTGATATAGAAGCCTCCTGGGATTCCAACACCTACACCCTGCTTGGCCAAACTAACCTGATTGACCATTCCCTGAACGTGGCTGAACAGGTTGTCCGGCTGCTGCAGGAATCTGAAACCGGCTATCTTATGCCGGATACCATCATTGCGGCCTTGTCCCATGATCTGGGGAAATTACCATCTATCCGTGGTCATTTGTACAGTCTGGGCGAACATCCATTAGCCGCTGGTCGGATTCTGGTCGGCCTTCAATCATTCAAACAGCTCCCCCTAAAAGAAGAAATCTTGCAGGCCGTTAAATTCCATCACAAACAGCCTCAAGAGCTGCTGGGTAAGACTTTGAAACGGGCAGATCAACTTGCACGGCAACAGGAAATAGAACAGGCACAAGAGCGACTCCAACCATTAGAGAAGCCTCCAAAATGGCACAACGAAGCAAAGTCGCAAGACGGCATATTTGATGAAAAACCGGAGGTAAAGAAGAAAATGGCAGTCCCAAAGCTCATCAACCTGGCATGGCTTGACACCCATGCCTTACTCAAAGATATGCGGCCCTATATCAATAAATTAGAGGGGCGAAGGTTTACGGCATTTTCCATGCCGAATGGCTTTGTCTATTTTATGCCAAAGATACTGGAAGTGATTGCCAAGAAACAAGCGGAACAAGCGGGAGTGCTGGAAGTAGTAACGATGGAAAAAGAAGAAATGCGGGAGGTATTGTTGTCCATCGTCCATCAACTACGGCAGGAAGAGGTTATTGCCAATGGCCTTCTGCAAAACAATTATTTTGGAGCATATTTCACCGTAACCATGAAATCAGGAACAACCATGAATGGCTATTACACGCCTTGTCATGCCGAGGCGTTTGACTCTATTGCCGTTATGGAAGATGCCAAATCCGGTATCCTCCTTGACGTGGTATCTGTTGAGTCAGTTCACGAAGAGAAACAGGCATGAGCAACAGCATAAACAGCAGTGGTTTTAGTGGCTATAAGGGCGGCAGTTCCGGCAGTAGTAATAGCGGCAGTAGCAGCGGCGGTAAAGGCGGATCATATAGCCCCAATTCAACATTTATCAATACAAGCTCCGGCCCGGTTGAAAAGCCAAAGAGTATCCTCAGTGTAATCTCGGAGATTCAGCAGTTTTATATGATTGAAAAAATGGGTCAGGAACTACCCGCAGAGTTTCTGACCTTGGAAGGTTCTTTGGGATTTTTCAATATCGGAGCTAAAAGTGGACTGGCCGAGGGAATCTTTCTGCTCCTGCTCCTGCCAGCGGTGGAATTTTATGTGATGCCCTTTGTCCTTAAATCACCTGGCTTGCTAATAAAAATCATGTTCGGCTCTATTCCTTACCTGCCGGTCATCGCCAACACCTTCCTTTGCGCCTATATCAGTAGATACTTTATTGGCATCATTACCCGTAAGGCCATCAATTCTTTCTTCACCGGCAGGATGCTCGTACTAGTAGCCAAAAGTTTCATGATCTATGTTTTCTACACCTTGCTTACCGGTTTGAGTACTCCGGAAAGGGTCTGGTCACTCGCTCAACATGCCAACAAAAATGCCGAGGCGATCTATTACGGCTATATGTCCACGCTGCCCCATATCATGCCGGTAGCCACACGTTGCTCTCTGTTTGTTCTGGTGGCCGCAATCCTGCCTTACGGATCTGTCTTTTTAATGGATATGTGGCGGAGAAATAAAATCAAACGCAATCATGCCAGGATTACTGGTAAATCTTAAAAATCTATAGGGAGAACAAAATGGAGAAAGAAATTAAAGAAACGCCGAGTGAAAAAAAGAGATTTACCAAGGAAGAAATCATGGAAAGAAAAATCTCCATGGTCAAGGAGCGTGGCTCAAGGGTCATGAAGATTAACTCACCGCTTGGCAGTATCATGTTCAATGT
>JAHJKP010000025.1 GCA_018821985.1 Pseudomonadota bacterium | reverse complement strand
GAGAGTAATGGGGGTCAGAGTAAAATTAAACATTGTAGTACGATTCAAGAACAAGCAAGCTGTCAGTTTACAAAATAACCGTTTCCCTTTCACAATCAAAAAGCAATGGCTCGACTTCCAAGAATAACACCAATAGATGTACCGGTTCACATAATACAGCGAGGCAACAATCGTCAGGTCTGCTTTGTTTCAGAAGAAGACTATGGGGCATATGCTGGTTGGCTTAATGAGTACTCAAAGAAATACAAGGTGGATGTTCATGCCTGGGTGATGATGACCAATCATGTGCATTTATTATGCACCCCACGGCAGGTAGGATCACTGAGCCTGATGATGCAATCATTGGGACGTCGTTATGTGCGATATTTTAATTCTGAAAACCAGCGAAGCGGGACATTATGGGAAGGCCGTTACAAATCTTGCCTGGTTCAGGAGGATCGTTACCTGCTGGAATTATACAGATATATAGAACTTAATCCAGTTAGAGCAAAAATTATTATAGACCCAGCCGATTATCATTGGTCAAGTTATCAAGTCAATGCATTGGGTAAGGCTTCCGACTTATGTTTACCACACCCGGAATACCTTGCACTGGGGTCAGATCCCCTAAAGCGGGGGGAAAACTATCGCATATTGTTTGCCCAGCATTTTGATGGAAAATTGTTAGAAGAAATACGAGCAAATACCAATAAAGGATTGGCTTTTGGAAATGATAGATTTAAAAAAGAAATTGAAACGTTAACGGGCAGGAGGGTAAAGGCGAAAAAAAGGGGGCGACCGTTGGGATGGCGAAAAGAAAAGATTTAATTTTACTCTGACCCCTTTTACATCCCCTTACTTCTTTACTTCAGTAACACATTTATAGATTCGTTAGCACCTCAAGAAATTACCATTATTCAAAGGAGACGCTTTAATGATCATAAATAGTACGCTCGGAAAAGCCTTTGAGAAAATCCGCACAGAGCTAAGGTCGTTTGTTGAGTTGTCCATGCAGGAAGATGACCAATCATGGGATCAATGGATTTCTAATATTTCATCAGGCATAGATGTTAAATGCTGGGAGAAAAAAAGTTGTTCTGACACAGAATGTCCAGCCTATAAAAGTAAATGTAGGCGTTGCTGGATTATTGCCGGGACATGTGGTGATAACAGAGATATTCAGTGCCAATTTGTCAAAAAATATACCTATTGCCAGAATTGTGATGTCTTTTTGGAAGCGGTTTGCAAAGATCCGGTTACGGAAATCCAGGAACATCTCATTATCCTGACTCATAGCTTGAGAACAAAACAGTTTGACTTAAGGAGAATTGCCACCACTGATTCATTAACAGGGTTGTTTAACAGGAATTACTTTGAGATGACTATCCCGCGTGAAATCGAGAAAGCAAAGAGACTAAAAGAAGATTTACTGTTTTTTATGATTGATATCGACAATTTCAAGAATTTCAACGACACATATGGTCATCAGTATGGGGACAAAATCCTCAATGGATGTGCTGAGATTCTTCGAAAATCAGTAAGATCGTCGGATCTTCTTATTCGCTATGGTGGTGATGAGTTTCTGGTAGTTATGCATCCTGACAGCATTGAGTCTGCAGGGAGACTTAAGGAACGAATCATGAAAGGCCTCCATGAATGGAATAATATGAATCCAGAAAATGATTCTAAACTCTCGATCAGTATCGGAAGTGCAGTGTGGAAACCGGAGTCCCTGTTGACCGATGTCATAAAAGAAGCTGACAAAGAAATGTACCGGAATAAATTCTCAAAACGAACTCACTTATCACCTGAAATCAAATAACTACGTACACAATTACATACACCAGATGGCGAGACGAGTGGAGGCGCGGCGCTACGCGGCAAATTCATTGGCGCGCTCAGCTTACCCGTAGCGGTTCGCTTTCAAAAAATAAATGAGTGATACACTCCCAATGAACCATCTCATGCATCAAAAGACAGAGATCGAAAAATTATTTTGAAAATGAAAAGCATATACTGCTATTGCCTTTAATTCACTTTCACCGTTCTATGAACATACACCTATCATGAATAAACTTAGCTACGACCGTCTTTCCAGCCTCAGCGATGAGGCTCAGCTCTCCCCTCGTAAACGCATGAATCACAATTTCCATACCGAGTTGTCTGACCCGATCCAACGCCTGGCTATCGCCATGGAGCCGGATACCTATATCCGCCCCCATCGTCATGGTGGGTCATGGGAGCTGCTCACATCACTGCGCGGTCGCTTTGTAGTGCTCAATTTTGATGACACGGGTGCCGTCATCGACCGATCCGTTTTAGGTGAGGATATCTCTGTCATCGAGACTCCAACGGCATGCTGGCACGCAGTGCTTTCACTCGATACAGGCGGCGTTATCTTTGAAGTAAAACATGGACCTTATTCTCCCTTCCGAGAAGATGATTTCGCACCTTGGTCTCCACCTGCTGATGATGACAATTATCGCTCCCTCACGGACTGGTATCGTGACGCTGAAATCGGCCAACGCTGGTCTGGATTTTAGTTTTCGGATTATCCAGCATTATGCAGATATCTCGAATCTGGCCACCTTTGGCGACGACTGCCCTACGAAAAAACCGGTTGAATACAGCACCTTGGGGAAAAAGGGATCCGTGCCGATGATCGGCATTTATCAAATTAACCTTTTCACCAAGAGAACATACTATGCGTAAAGGACGTTACACGGTAATTCATAAATGAAAAAGTCAATGAAAGCAGCTCTGTTATCAGCTTTTGTATTTCCAGGTGCAGGGCATATTTACTTAAAAAGGTATCTCCATGGTATCTTTTTATCTGGCGCTTCCCTCGTTGGGAGCTACTATTTGCTTTCCAAGACGGTAGAGAGGTCTTTGCAAATAGTCGAAAAAATACAAAGTGGTAATGTCCAGATGGATGTCACAGCAATTACAGAATTGGTGTCAAAACAAGCAAACGGCGCTGAAGCTCTACTACTCAATATTGCGACAGCAGTAATAATCATTTGTTGGATCATCGACATCATTGATTCTTACAGAGCTGGTCGCGCACAAGAGAATACGAATAAATTTCAATTAATACAATAAGTTACTCTAAGTAATCATATATATCATCTCCAAAAAAGAAAGCCCCATTAAAATGAATCATTTCAATGGCTCTTATCCGAAAGCATCTGTAACTTCTTGAAATTACTAACAGACAAAAAATCATACGACATTGCTCTTCGTTGTACTCGCGCCGCGCCGTAAGAATGATGGTTTATTTGTTTTTCATGCGGAGGGCCAAAGGCTCGATCTCATCCCAGCCCGGGGCAACGCCCCCAGGAAATTATCATTAAATACGGGAAAGGGCTGAAAGCCCGTTCTATCATCCACACCGACAATGGGCCGGGCCTTCAGCCCTCGATTGGTTCGGTGCAATAAACCTGGGGCGTTGCCCAGGCTGGAATGGCATGCGCTGTTGGTGCTCAATTCGGAGGGAGAACAAATATGCCGTGTATCATTTTTCAGCGGTGGGGCTGATGACGAGTGCCTGCGTCGGGCCGTTGCCTTCTACGATGAGGACCTGGTTGCCGAGCCGATTTTGGCAGGGGAGCACCGGGGAACACAGCATCCGCTGCTACTGCCGGGTCGTCGCGCCACCATTTATCCGAAAGTCATGTGACATTCAGGCTGTGAGCTGCTGAAATGATTGGCTTTCATAGTTCGTTGTGGCTGGCCGACTGGGTCCAACCATGCTGGTTTATAAGTCCCTAAGGTTCCTGTTCTTGAAATCTTAGCTGCTTGAAAGTTGTATTTGCAACTTACATCCTCCATTGTTATAACCTTCCGCATCCACTATCTTCAAACGAATAATAATCTGAATACATTTGAATAATTCTAAGCTGTCCAAAATTCTAGAAACATATCGAACAGAATCTGCCTGATACACTCATTATCTGGCAACAGATTAAATATTACCAGAAAGAAATCGGAAAAAATCATGCGCAACTACCTCAAAGCTCTTTCTCTACTCACCACAGTAGTGCTCACCATCGGCGGAGTAGCTCATGCTGCCGAAATCCCCGGCAGCAGCCTTGCAGCATTAACTGATGTGCAGAAGTATGAACGGGCCATCCACATCATGGCCATGCTGCTGGTCGGCTTCGGCTTTCTCATGGTTTTTGTCAAAAAATATGGTCGGTCGACCCTTACCGCAACCTATCTACTGGTAAGCGTCTCACTCCCCCTCTACTTTCTGAAGGAAAGTTATTTCGGCATCGAGAACTCTGCCGGGATTATCGACACACTCATTCTTGCCGAATTTGCCGCTGCCAGCCTGCTGATCTGCGCAGGTGCCGTGCTCGGTCGGCTGAAGATGCATCAATACCTGCTGCTGGGCCTCATGTTTGTGCCCTTTTATGCGCTGAATGAATGGATCGTTTTGAATTGTGGCCTGGGCCTGATCACCGGCAAGGTGGTGGATACCGGCGGGTCAATCGTCATTCATGCCTTTGGCGCCATCTTCGGCCTGGGAGTCGCTGCCTCCATGACCACGCACCAGGAATATGAAACCGCTATCGAGTGCGATGAGACCAGTGACCGATATTCTCTGCTGGGCAGCATGGTTCTCTGGATCTTCTGGCCCAGTTTCTGTTCGGCGCTGGTTGCCCCTGCCGATGTTCCCAAGACCGCCATTAACGTCATTCTGGCCCTCTGCGGTTCCACTCTTGCCACCTATTTTGCTTCAGTCAAACTGAGAGGGAAGATATCAGCGGCGGATATCGCCAACGCGACCCTGGCAGGTGGCGTGGCGATCGGTTCAACCTGTGCCCTGGCCGTTCCCGGAACCTCCTTTGCCATTGGCATCCTGGCTGGCCTCGTCTCCACATTCGGTTTTGCGGTCATTCAGGAAAAGCTGACAGATCTGACAAAAAAAGTCGATACCTGCGGGGTCTTCTATCTCCACGGACTGCCGGGACTGCTCGGCGGCATTGCAGCCCTCGTGGTTGTCTCCGGCATCGATTTTGCTGCCCAACTTACAGCGATTCTGGTGACAATTATCATTGCCGCCAGCGCCGGACTCATCAGCGGCAAGGTTATTGCCGTCCTGGGCAGCAGGTCAGTGCCCTATGTCGACAATGAGGAGTTCGAAGGAGAATCAACGGATTAACAAAGCCAGACTCAAGTTGAAAGTCTAAAAATAGCAAGAGAGCACGTCTCTATTTGACACATCTTGCCAGCTTCCGGCATATGACTCCAAAAACAGGTCATGAACAAAGAAGCAGACGAACATGTGCCCCCTTTTTCACCCGCACCTGACTCAATCGTTTTCCACACAATGGTTTCAGGAAGGAGCCAACAACCATGATTTTGGATGTACTTGAGAATGCCGACCGCTATCTGGCCCTGCACAAGGGTTTTGTACAGGCATTTGAGTTTCTCAGGCGCTCGGACCTGCAGGAACTGCCAGTGAATACCTATGAGATAGAGGGTGAACGTGTCTATGCGATGGTCGCCAAGGACCCTGGCCGCAAGAAAGGGGATGCTCTTCTCGAGACCCATGAAAAATATATTGATATCCAATTGGTACTGGCAGGGATCGATACGATGGGCTGGAAAGCCAAGTCATTGTGCCAACAACCAGCCGAAGGATATGATTCAGAAGCTGATATTCAATTTTTCGCAGACAAGCCAGATGCCTGGCTGCCCACTCCAAGCGGAACCTTCGCCATCTTCTTCCCGGAAGATGCGCATCTGCCGCTGATCTCAGCAGGGCAGATCCATAAGGTCGTTGTCAAGATTGCAGTGAATCAGGCGTGAAAAGTAATTTTTAATTATTTATAGATAAGCAATCAATATGAAGAAAGTAAATTCCATCTGGGACTTTTTTTCCTCTGTCAAACTTGCGATTATCACTCTTAGCCTGCTGGCCACCAGCTCAATTATTGGAACGATTATCCCTCAGAATAAATCTGGGCAGTGGTATGCCCAGGAATATGGCAATAATCTGGCCCAATTGTTCAAGATACTTGATATCCCTGACATGTACGGCTCCTGGTGGTTTCTCGCCTTGCTGGGTCTTCTCTGTACCAACCTCATCATCTGCAGCCTTGATCGTTTTCCAGAGGTGTGGAGACAGATGAAGACTGACGGCCTTGATACTTCCGTTCAACGTCTTAAGAAAATGGGGCGGCAGAAAGAATGGCGTAGTAGTTCTTCGCTGCCGGTAACTGTTTTAGACCTCAGAGCCAGACTCAACAGCAGTGGCTGGAAAAACAGGAGTCGTAACAGTGATGGCGGGACTCTGCTCTTTGCTCAAAAAGGGGCCTGGAGCAGAATTGGTGTCTACGTGGTCCATAGCTCCATTTTGGTAATATTTATCGGTGCAATCATTGGTGAACTCTATGGCTTCAAGGGGAGCGTCTTGATTCCGGAAACAGAACAGACAGATAAAATTTACACATCCAATGGGACCAAGACCATTGATCTTGGTTTCACTGTACGCTGCGACTCTTTCACTCTTGAGTTGTACCAGAGTGGAATGCCGAAGAAATATAAATCCCAGTTAACTCTTCTGGAGAATGGTAAAGAGCTTTTCCAGGCTCCCATAGAGGTGAACTCTCCATTGAAATACAGGGGAATCACCTTTTATCAATCAAGCTATGAAGGGTATCAGGATTTTATGATCAAGGTGACCAATAAGGCCAGTGGCAAGAGTAAGAGCTCTATTGTTCCTTTCCAGGAACAAGGGCAATGGCCCCAGGAAGGTCTCACCTTTGGTGTCATCAATGCTGAAGGGATTGGAGAATCAATTTCACGTCTGAAAATATGGTTTTCCGACAGCAAGGGAGTGCCCTCTATACTCTGGCTCAAAGATGGTGAGGCAGCAACCGTTGAAAGAGGGGGCGGTACGTATCTCCTCAGCATCAAACAAGTATATGCCACCGGCCTGCAGGTCTGCAAAGATCCGGGAGTGTGGATTGTCTACTGCGGATGCGGCCTGTTGCTTCTTGGCCTGGTGATTGCCTTTTTTATGTCGCACCAACGAATCTGGCTTTACATCAAAGAGGATGATGGTGGGACATCAATCCTTTTTACCGGCAGCGCCAATAAAAACAGGATCGGTTTTGAAAATATCTTCAATGATCTGGCAGTAATCCTGCACAAACAGAAAGGTTGAAAAGCCTAAAAGCAGCGAAGAGTCAGGGGGAAATAGCCAGTTTCTGGACAGGATCCAGCTATCTGTAGTGTTCGTACTGACCGATTGCTTGAGATGTTCTTCTAACGAGTTCTCAAGTTCAGCTCTTCTTGGAAGACAGAACATATCATAGATAAAAAACGAGGAGTTACTTGGGATATGATACGACCTGCCTCCTAAAAAGATGGACTGAACTCTAGATCTTATGGATCAAGAATTATAAATTTTCTTAAACAGCATCTCACCTAATATAAACGCTGCCAAAAAGAAGAATAGGGCACCGGTAGTAATCATGATTTCGTGCAGACTGGGGCTGTAGGAGTAATATTTTGGTAGATCAACGACATTGTATTGAGAGTAATGGGGGATCAACTGGCCCACAATGACTAGATCATAGAACAGGACAAAGACTCCGGTCAGACAGGAAATACCGGCCAGGGCCAGAATATTTGTTTTTTCCCCTCTTGTGATAAAGATAAGAGCCAAGGGGAGCAGAACCGCCAGACCAACCTCGCCAATCCAGAAGTTAGGGGCAAAATTCCCCTGAACAAGGAGAGACATTGCCTCTGGATTTTTGGTGAATTGGGGGTAGAATCCACCCATTATCTTGACGCCCGTAAAATAAAAGATGCCCAGAAGAAGCACCATAAACAGCTTTCCTGTGGCCTTAAGAGCCGCGTCATCCTTAGTCTCCGCTATCTGGCCGCTAAATGATTTTCCAATCCAGTTGAACAACAGAATTGCAGCACAGCCGGTCAAGGTAGAGAGTGAAAGGAAGTAGAGTGGCATATAGTTCTCACTCCAGAATCCCCTGGCACTAAGCAGCCCCATATCCGAGTTCATGTTCAGGTTCCCCAAGGTCACCGCCACAAAAGCGATAATCGCAAAGACCTTTGCTCTCTTTTCCTTTTTTAACGTTAGTAACAAAAAGTTACAGACCATAAATATCAGGTAGAGGCTGTAAATGGTGGTCTTCCACCAGATATTTGAGGATTGATGCGGGGACGACAGTGCGTAGAAACCAACTCGCCATGGATTCTCAAGCTCAAGGGTAATGCACATAAGGCCTGTGGCCATGGTGATAATGGCCAGAAAGACCGTCCGGGGAACAATAGCTTGAAATGTGCTGATACCAAAGACCTGGGCCAGAGATGAAACTATACAGAGCCCGGTGGAAAGGCAGGCAAAAAACACATAAGGACTGACGAGAAGCCCCCAGGGCACTTCTCTGCTTGTTCCAAAGGTTGAATCATGGCCCACTAGCATTGAGTGGAGCCCGAATGAAAGCCCAAGCCCACTGACAAGTGCCAGCGCCACAAAAAATAACACCCGGTTTATCGAAGTTGAAGGCAATGCATTTGCTTTATGGCAGAAGTTCATCTCTCTTCCTTTGATTTTTTAAATTCACGAATCCTGCTTTGCTGTTCCTTTTGTACATGGTGATTTTCAGGCATCCAAATAAAAGACATTGGGCAAGGTGCCTGCTTCCGGGCGAAGCACCCAGAGTACCTTTCCAGGAGCATGGATCAACTTATAGGCGTCACTCTCCGGATCAGTAAGGTCTCCAAAGATACGGACATTAGCAGGACAGGCTGCAGCACAGGCCGTAATCTTTCCACCGCTTTCTTTAAGTTTGGTATCGTAACAGAAATTGCACTTATCGATGGCCCTTTCCTCTTCATTAAAATACCTGGCATTGTACGGACAGGCAGCCATACAGGTCTTGCAGCCAATGCATTTTTCAGGATTCATAAGTACAATACCATTTGTTTTATCCTTATAGGTGGCCTGGGTTGGACAGACCCGTACACAAGGAGGGTTGTTGCAGTGATTGCAAAGGATAGGCATGAAGGCACGTTCCCTTTGGCCCTGAGCAATCGGGATGCTGCGCTCCAGAATGCTAGTTCGATAGCCATGGGCAGGGACTTTATTGGTCTTTCTGCAGGCCTCCAGGCAACGCTCACAATCAATGCAATGGTTTTGACGAATTACCATTGTGTAGTGTGGGCTATAAGGGAATTCAGCCACTGGCACCTTGCCGCGACTTAATGCACCTTGCGCTTGCTTGGCAGAGGTCACAGAAAGAATCGATCCGCCTAAAAACACACCTGATATGGAAAGACCGAATTGCAGAAACTGACGACGTTCTTTTGAGAGAAGATTCTCAACGCCCTCATCGTGTAGTTTTTCCAGATTTATCCCTTTCATGCTATTCTCTCTCAAAACGTATATTTATTGTAAACCTTCAGAGCCAAGAGGTCGCCATTGCTCCACATGTATTCAAATAGACTAGCGAATCATAGTATGCCTATATGTGCCGGCCTATTTGAACACAAGTGGAGTGCAGGCAAACTCTTATCTTTTATTCCGGCTCATCGTGACACATATTACAATCCTGTCCGATAACCTTTCCGAATTTTGTTTTATGTTCGTCGTCATGACATCGGAAACATCCGTAACCCTCATCAGAATTATGATGCCCCAGGTGCTGAAGATAGGTTCCCCAGGTCACCTTCATTGCCGGCCACACATTGTTCAGATAGGTCTCCAGAAGAAATGATCCTGAAGCTACTATCTCTTTTTCGTGTTTTGCCACAAAATCAGTTCCATGACGTTTCGCCACACGTTCCTGCAGATCCTGCACAATCTTTTCTGTGGCCTCATTCCTGCTTGCATACTCAATTTTCAAGACAGCGATACTGTCTTCACGTATTCCCTCAATCTCGGGATTAAGTTTTTTGGAGTAGAGGCCAAAATCGACAACCCGTTCAAGATCGTCATAGATGTGGGTAGGACGATTATGACAATCGATACAGTCCATGGTCCTCCATTGCTGGGTTACCCCTTCCTCAGTGGCTTCGTCTCCTTGAGTGTATTCCTCTGTAACTCCTCCAGGACGTGTAACCTTCACCTTACCGATTTTTGTCCGTTTTTCATCAAGGGGCTGATATTCAATCTTAATGTCACTACTTACATGCCAGTGAATTCCCTCAAACGCGTTGGTAACCGGATTACGGCCGCCAATATGTAAGGAGATTTCCTGAACAGTAGGATCTGTCTGATTTTCATTGGTAAAACTGACAAATTGCTTTACCCTTTTGCCCTGGAATTTTTCTGGCCAATGACAGGTTTCACAGGTATCCCGTGCTGGTCTCAGATGCTCGACCGGTGCAGGAATAGGGCGGCTGAATTTTCCATCGATTACCGCCTTTACCTGGCGCAGACCGGATAGTTTTGCCTGGACATACCAACCGGCACCGGGGCCTATGTGACACGAAACACAGGAAACCTTGGCATGCGGCGAGCGTTGATAAGCTGTATATTCAGGATCCATAACCTGATGACAGACTACACCGCAAAAATAGGACGAGTCTGTAAAATGGTACCCTTCATAGACCACAAGTATCAGAATTGTAAGATTTATTACCGAAAGGACCAGAAACAATACGATCCCTTTTCTATGATGTTTGTCACCAAGATCAATTTTTAAATTTTCGGCGTTCATCAGGCTGTCCTTAAACCAATTCTTTCGCCGAAGATAATAGGATAGCGGGATAAGACAAAGGCCGAACATCATCATTGCCGGTAAAAACAAAAAGGTAAAAATGGCAAAATAATGGTTAGCAATCAAACCTGAGAAATGACCAATGAGACCAAGTACTATCAGGGTGATGGAAATAGTGGTCAGGGCCACTCCGAAAAAGCCAAGTGGTGTTTTCCAGGTACAGCCTAATAACCTTTGCCATGCTCCGACCTCTTTTCCCTCTGATGCAGGCGAAGCTTCTGGTTCGTTCACACCCTTTTCTTTTTGTTCTGAATCCGTCATACATCTCCTCCATGTCGACCTTTCTGGAGAGCCACAGCACACTTTTCTCCATTTTCAATGATTTTATAGAGTATCTGCTTTTGTTCACCACTCACTTTTTTCGCTTCACAATAATCTGCCAGCAGTTGTGAATAGTTTATGATACCGTTAAGGCTGTTGGTGGCTTCATTAATAATCGCAGAAAACTCCGCTTCCCTCCTCGTATATGTCAAGTCATCAGGGCTTTCCTCTTGGGGTTTTTGAAGTAACTGATTAAAAGAAGAGATCAAGGCTCTGACCTCCACACTACTTTTTTTCTCATTTCCCAGTTTAAGAGGGGTACCGTCCTGCAAGGCCCGTTCAGCCTGTCTGCCCAGATCGATCAGGGGTTTGACAGACTTCAGGTAGAGTATGATAAGGCTGAAGCAGGTCAAAAAGATGATCATTCCCATTAAGACAAGGGCTCTTTTCTGGTATTGCATAACTCTGTTTCTCATGTCATTAACGACGATTCTGTCAAACTGCAGGAATTGCTTATTCATTTGACGAAGCTGACTAATGATCTTCAGAATCAAATCTTCACTCGTGGGATTCTCTGCTAGATTTCTCAAGTTGATCACCACCCGTCCCACGTCCAGCTGCTGCAAAAAAGAGAGTTTGTATTGGCTCGGAATCAAACGGCTATCCAGCAGGTCTACATACCTGCTTTGAAGCTGCTCAAACTCCTTTGCCGCAGCCAGAAGCTGTGACGAATCACGAGACAAAAGGCCTTCTGTGGCTTGTTCTTGTATAGTCGCGAAGAGAAAGATGGTGCTTTCACTTTCTTTAACAATAGTGCTGTAGTCACTCGTCAGGACATTTTGACGAAAACCTGTAAGAACCAATGCTCCCAACAAGAGTGCTGTGCCTAGAAAGGTTACAACACTCAGCCTACGAAGTGATCGCATCAACCACCTCCTCCATGGACATGGTAGTGTTACAGTTCTTTTCCTGATCTTTCATGGCTGCAATTTCTTTGTTAATGCTGCACTGAACAATAATATCAAACTCCTCCCCATCCAGAGTTTCTACCTGAAGTAGAATTTCGGCCAGATTCTTAAGAAGACACTGTTCATTCTTGAGAATACGAACTGCTTCATCGTAACAGCTAGACAGGAGTTCATTGACTTCCTGATCAATGAGTCTGGCGGTATCCGGACCCATGGGCAAACGTCCACCGGCCCCTTCAATAAAGCCTCCGCTATCTATGGAGAAGGCCTGAGGCCCGAGGATTTTACTCATTCCCCACCTGCAGATCATGTCGGTGGCAATTTGAGTGGCAGTAAGGAGATCCCCCTGAGCCCCTGTGGTCTGCTGCTTGAACATCAACTCTTCAGCAGCCCTTCCTCCCATGAGGACAATAATTTTAGTCCGCAGATATTCCTTTGAATACGCAGGATGATCACTGACAGGTAATTGTTGGGTCTGACCAAGGGCCATCCCTCTAGGAACGATGGTGATCTTGTGGAGCGGATCGGAGTTTGGAAGTTTGTTAGCCAGAACTCCATGGCCTGCCTCATGATAGGCAAGGATCTCCCGATCTTTGTCACTCATTACCATTCCTTTACGTTCTATCCCCATGAGGATACGATCACGCGCCTTTTCAAAATCCTCATTAAGGATCTGCTCCCTTCCTTTTCTGGCTGCCATCAGAGCGGCCTCATTGACGAGGTTTGCAAGCTCTGCACCTGTAAAACCAGGAGTGGCCTTGGCCAAATCCTCAAACTTGACCTCCGGATGCAGCGCAACCTTGCGACCATGGACCTCCAGGATTTTCTTTCGTCCTTTCACATCAGGTGGAAGTATGTTGATCTGTCGGTCAAATCGACCGGGCCGTTTCAGGGCTGAATCCAGGATATCAGGTCTGTTTGTGGCTGCCAGCACGACAATGGTATCATCTGTCGCAAAACCATCCATTTCAACCAGCAGAGCATTAAGCGTCTGCCCTCTTTCTTCCTGTCCTCCGGCAGAGGCACCACCTGCCCTGCTGGCACCAACCGCGTCTATTTCATCAATAAAGACAATGCAGGGAGCATTCTTTTTTGCCTCTTTGAAAAGATCCCTGACCCTTGAGGCCCCAACGCCGACAAACATTTCAACAAAATCGGAGCCACTGAAGCTGTAAAAAGGCACGCCTGCCTCACCGGCCACAGCCTTTGCCAGCATGGTTTTCCCTGTTCCAGGAGGCCCCTGAAGGAGGATGCCCCTGGGGATGCTCGCACCGATCTTCTTAAAATTGCCAGGATGCTTAAGAAAGGAGACGACCTCTTCCAATTCCTCCTTTGCCTCAGGGATTCCAGCAATGTCTTCAAAGGTCAGCCCGAGCTCTTTTCCACTCAGGCTGATCAGTTTGTCACTGGCAAATTTGCTCTCTTCATTTTTGGAAGGCTGTAAAGACCACCAGACCACCATAATCAACATGACCACGAACACAGAAATAACGGTCATATAAATCAGGTTGAACCTGTCTTCCTTCACCACAACACGAATATTTTTCCCCTGAACTCTTTCCAGAAACTTAGCGGCATCCGGTACAGTTGTCACAAAGGTGTACTGATCTCGATCAGTGAAGACGACTCTGTTACCGGTCAATTCAAGTTTGACAATCTGATTGTTATTTAATCGCTCAATGACTTCGCTGTAATCCTGGCTTGCATGTCTATGCTCCATAAACCAGAGCAAAGCCATGAACATGCACAAGAGAGAAAAGAGAAAACCGACAAGGAGGTTACGAATAAGAGGGGCCATTGCTGTTGAGTCTCCATAAATGCAAATGCGTTTTCAAAAAGACTGTCACTAACAATAGTCGTGACAGAGATAGCTAGGAGAACAACACAATATCTTCAAAATCGGACAAAGTATTTTTTTGTCAGTCCACTGCAGAGCTTCGCTTTCAAGGTGTCTCCCGAGAGGGAGTATATGCAAAAAGCCGGGAGGAAGCAAATCCTCTCGGCTTTTTCACATACTCTTTCACTCGTTATCTTACACGTTTCATTCCCACACTGATAATTTATTGATACTAAAGACCAGTCACAGCTTTAAACCAAGCGCCAACGAGTTGAAACGGTCCACCTGCCTGGTACATGGCAGTCCCAAGACAAGCAACGACCCACAGTCCAACAATTCCCGTAAAGGCTGCAACACTAGCGATTATAACTTTGTCAACTTCTGCTGAAACAGTCGTTTGACTTCTATCTTGAACCCGCACCTGACTCTGCTGTTTCGTAAGCACTCTCTCACTCATGGCATCTCCTTATACAGTTAAAATGGTTGTTTTTCTGTTTGCCTCATGCCTTCTGAAATGCACAATGCGTGCCAGAGCAACAAAGATTCAATGAGAAATAATCAGCTTAATGGTGTAACCGTATGTTTTATTGGATATAAAAACAACAGAAGAGAACAGCCTGCGACAGCAAATGGCAGCATGGGGCTCTTAAGACCTTCCCATGCACTGTCCCACCAATGTCCCACCAGTGTCCCGTTACTGTCCCGTTACTGTCCCGTCAGTGTCCCAAGACTTCACATCTCCTTGCGAGGAGAATAAGAATTAAACTCGGTTAACATCTAGCTATGGTATTCTTTTATTCAAAACTTGAAGAAAGGAAGGTTCAAAAGAGAGGCAGAAGACACTAATCTTTTATTTTATAGCGACAAATCTGTCTATAGAGCGTGGAACGGGCCACTCCAAGAGATTTGGCAGCCTTTGCCTTGTTACCGTTTGCTTGTCGAAGAGCATTAATAATCTTTTCATCTTCCGACTGATAATACTGAGGAGTTGTTGGAAGCACTTCTGTGAAGGTGTTTTGAGGAACGGGAGGTGGAAAAACAGATATAGACAGAGGCTCCATGACAGATGGTCTCTGGAGTTCTTCTGGTAGATGTTTTAATTGCAGCACCTCATCATGACAAAGGACACAGGCCCTCTCTATGACGTGTCTCAACTCTCGGACATTCCCTGGCCAGGAATAAAGCAACATACACTCCATGGCCTGATCAGAGATTATAGCAATCTTTTTGCCAAGCTGTTTCCGAAACAGTTCCAGGAAATGGTTGGCAAGCAGCGGGATGCCAACCATCCTCTCTCGCAAAGGAGGAAGCTTAACTTCAATGACTTTAAGACGGTAGTAAAGATCTTCCCTGAATTTCCCTTCTTTCACCATTTTATGGAAGTCGGCGTTGGAGGCTGCTATGATTCGGACATCAACCTGTATTGGCTCATCCTGGCCCACTGGGGTAAAGGTCTTTTCCTGTAAAAAACGTAAAAGAAGCAGCTGCGTCCGAGGTGAAATATCACCAATCTCATCAAGAAACAATGTGCCACCGTCGGCTTGAAGTAACCTGCCGGCCCGGTCTCTGTCTGCACCGGTAAAAGACCCTTTTCGATGACCAAAGAGCTCACTTTCCAGTAAACTCTCGGCAAAAGAAACGCAATCCACCTTAATAAGCGGCTTATCACGTCGTGAACTCTCGGCGTGGAGTGCCTCGGCAGCCAGTTCTTTACCGGTCCCAGACTCGCCTGTGACGAGAACAGCAGTATCAACTTTACCAATATGCTCGATCAGGCTATACACCTCCTCCATGGCAGGGCCTGAGCCCACATAGCCATGGAAGCGGTTACGATTTTCGTTAATTTCCACAGGCTCGGCTATGGTCATATCTCTGGCTACGATTACCACACCCTGAAATTCTTCATCTTCCCCCCGTAAAGGAGAAGCGTTAAGGCTGATCATCTTTGTTTTATGATCAGGAGTATGACATTCTATGAGATGTTTTCTTACCTCAGTACCTTGATGTAAGACTTTACGAACATCGTCGAGACAGGCGCTACCAATCTCTGCAGGGAGTTGATCCAAACCTGGAACGCCTTCCTCTTCTTTACTTTCCAGCCATTGTTTTGCTGTTTCATTGAGTTGAATAATCCGCAAATTGGCATCAACAGTAATAATCGCATCACTGACCGAACGAAAAATTGTTTCCAGGTAGCGGCGATACTTTTCGTTTTCCTGTTGTAGCCGTTTAGCTTTGTTTTCCAGAGCCCAGTGCTGGAGGGCCTTTCTGGTAAAATGGAGCAGGGTCTCTTTATTCACTGGCTTTGATATATAATCAAAGGCACCATGCCTGACAGACTCGGTAGCAGATTCAAGATTTGGAAAGCCTGTGATCATCACAACGGGACATTCAACCCCTGATTCCCTGATTTTTCGGAGGAGATCTGTCCCGCGAGGTCCTATCAGCACGACATCACTGACAATTAAGTCATATTCTGTCTGTTCCATCGCCTCCATAGCCTCGTCAAAAGTAGCTACTGTTTTCACAAACTGATAACCTTCGGCGGTCAGGAATATTTCAAAGGTCTGTCTGATGGACTCCTCATCATCTACAATGAGAATCTTGGCAGAATATAAATTTTTTTCCATAATTTCAGACCCCTACTGGAAGTTCAATGATCATTTCCGTATATTTTTCCAGGATTGAGTTAACGTGCAGATCACCACCATGATCTTTTATAATCCCATAACTGATGCTGAGCCCGAGCCCTGTTCCTTCACCAGGAGGTTTAGTGGTGAAAAAAGGCTCAAAAAGGCGCTCCAGGATAGACTGAGGCAGGCCGGTTCCGTAATCCTTCACTGTTATCCGGTACACAGGGTGATCCCCATCCTGCTTCTCAATACAGGATATTTCAATAATTTTCCTGGAATCAAAATCAGGGTATCTTGCATTTAAGGCATAGCGGCTGTTGCTGATGAGATTCAACAGTACTTGCTGCAATTGTCTGAAATCGGCAACAATGACTGATTTTTTATTGGGAAATTCAGTCACTACCGTAATTCCATCCTTTTGCAACTGATGCTGGACCAAGGCAAGACTTGCACTTACAATTTCCACAGGATTGACGGGTTCCCGCTCACCACTCTCTGCCCGGGCGAAAGAAATTAAATTATGGGTAATAGAGGCTATTCGGTTTCCTTCTTTCATAATCTTCTGCACGATATCAATACCTGCAGGATCAAAATCGTACTTATCCAGAAGAATCTGGGCGAAATTAATAATTCCGGTAATGGGATTATTGACCTCATGGGCAACGCCGGCAGCAAGCTCACCGATAGCTGCGAGTTTAGCAGTCCGTATGGAATCCACCTTTCGCATCTCATCTCCTGTAAGTTCCCTGGCGATCAGCATAATTTTATTTATTTTGCCATCCATCTCTTTAACTGGTGATATAGCAAAAGAATATTCACCAAAGAGGCCAGGGAGGCGTGTTTCTTCCACTTTAGGACTACAGGTCTTAAGAAATTCTTCCAAAGGACATTTGATATGCGGCCACCTGCCGCCATGAATTATCTTGCATATTCCCTGACCTACAACTTCATCCCTGGTTTTTCGGGCCGTTTGCAGGGTTGCTTCATTGGCCTCAATAATAATCCCATCCGGTCGGACCACCAGAACAGGATCCTGGATACCGTTAAAGAGCTGCTCCCATGTTCCGGTGTTATTTTGTTCTTGGGGAGCACTGCAGTCATGGCCGGTTGCATCTTTGACAAAACAACCTATGTCCTTGTTTTTTTTCATATCCATCGTCCGTGCATACAGCGGCAGAATTGAATTAAAAGTTTATTTAAAAAAATATTAGATACCACATTGTATCACATTTAGCCAACAATCCTGTAACAGAATATGAGAATTTGTTAACCATTCCACTCAAAAGTGGATCTATGATTTTGACATTACCTGGGAGAAAATATATTGGGCACATCTCATACCTTTAGATCCATACGGGCTAATTATATCCGGCCGTAGTCCTAGATATTTTTTGCGCGCTAGGCCATAGACTGCTTCCTGGGCAATATGCCCCGGAAACCGATCTTCAGTTTTCACCGACCATCCTGATACCTGGCTGTTTATTCAACGCGGAGTCTGTGCTATTTTCTTCTTGGAAGATGTGCATATGCCACTGATTTCATCAGGGCATATCCATTAAGTCGTTGTCAATATTGCTATAAACCCGGCCTAAAAAGGAATTTAGATTAGTATTGTTATATGATATAATGTTGTTTTTCGTGTAGTTTATGGTTAATTATCATTTTCACGTTCCCCCCCGGGGCCATAGCAGCCAACCACTAATCCATCCACCAGAAGGAGTCTCCTTGATGAAAGGCGGCAAAGGAAACCTGATACTCATTGTGATGACTGGCTGGCTTTGCATTCTGGGCAGCTTCGCCTACTGGTTTGAGATGGACACCAGAAGGGAGGAAAAAAGAAAGGCACTGACCACCGCCAACGCCTTTTTCCAGCAAGTCGTCACCAGCCGCCAGTGGAATGCCTCCCACGGTGGGGTTTATGTCCCGATCACCACCGAAACTCAGCCCAATCGATATTTACCGATCCAAGGCCGAGACCTGACCGCCGACAATGGTCTCAAGCTGACCAAAATCAACCCCTCCTACATGACCCGGCAGATAGCGGAACTGGCTATAAAAAATGAGAGCGGCATTCATTTCCACCTCACCAGCCTCAAACCGATCCGGCCCGAAAACAAGGCGACGGAGTGGGAGCAGAGGTGGCTCAAGTCCTTCGAGCAGGGGGTCAGGGAGCAGGGCGAATTCTTTGAGGATGGCGAATCCACCTGGTTCCGCTACATGGCTCCTCTTCTGACCGGGCCCGAATGTCTCAAATGTCACGTCCAACAGGGTTACAAGGAAGGTGACATCCGGGGTGGCCTCAGCGTCTCCCTGCCCTATCCCCCTCACACACACCTCCATCTCATTGCCGGCTATGGCTCAGTGGCTGTCCTCGGCCTCATCTTCATCTTCATCGGCACTACCCTCTATGAGCGGAAGCAACGTCTGTTTGACGCCACCTTCAACAGCCCGGTGCCGACCTGCGTTACCGATAAAAACCATACGATTCTGATGGCAAACGAATCGTACAGGACCGAGTTCGGCCCCCTCCCTGACCACCAGAAGACGATCAAGTGCTATGAGCATCGGCCAGGGATATCTTGCCATACAGCAGATTGTCCACTCACCCGGATAATGGGCGGATCGAATCAATACGCCTATGAAACCATCAAGGAAATGGATGGGGTCTCCCGCCATTTCATCGTCACCGCCAAACCGCTGCTCGACGCCAGGGGTATGGTGGTCGGGAGTGTCGAAAATTTTCAGGAGATAACCGAGCGCAAGCGGGCTGAGGAGGCACTGGAAGAATCCAACCGCAAACTAGAATCCCTGAGCAATACGGATGGGTTGACGGGAATTGCCAATCGAAGACGTTTTGACGAGGTACTGGCACAGGAATATGCCAGGCATGCCCGTTCAGGGACGGAACTGTCACTGATCCTCATGGATATCGACTAGTTCAAGTTGTTCAATGACTGTTACGGACATGTCATTGGCGACGAGTGCCTGCAACAGGTTGCCCAGGTGATGGTAGATTGCATTGCCCGTCCCGCTGATCTGGCCGCCCGTTATGGCGGTGAAGAATTCGTCTGTATCCTTCCAGAGACAGACAGCAGTGGTGCGGTTGTCATCGCCGAGAAGATCCGGCGGGGAATCATGGACCGTGCCATCCCCCACAAAGACTCGAAGATAGCTGACTGCGTCACCACCAGTCTGGGTGTGGTAACAGTGCAGTGTACTGCCGGCGGATCGGTCATGGATATTGTTTCCCAGGTGGATGAGCAGCTCTACCTGGCCAAATCATCTGGTCGCAACCGGGTGAAATTCGTCGCTACCCACAATATTGGGGGCGGAATCAAAAGCAACCTAGTGCGACTGGCCTGGAAAGACTCTTTCTGTTGCGGTAACCAGCTGATCGACTCACAACATCAGGGCCTCTTTCACATCTCCAACGAGCTGCTTGACGCGGTTCTCTCGGCTCGTCCAGCCACGGAAATTTCCACGATCATTACCCAACTGCTTGCCGATGTCAGCCAACACTTCCACGATGAAGAATTAATTCTGCAGACAGTAAGGTTTCCCGGTATGAGTCAACACGTTGCCGAACACGCCAAGCTGCTCGCCAGGGGTCTCGAACTTTCCGAGCAGTTCAAGGCCTCCACGCTCACGGTCGGCGATGTTTTCCAGTTTCTGGCATCCGAGGTGATTATGCTCCATATGCTCGAGGCGGATCGGGACTATTTTCCATTCATCACCGCGGTAGATGCGGCTGATTCAGATGCGGAGAAAAGTTCATGATAGCGCCTGCTAATAAGGACATTCTCTGAGAACTTGTTCTCCACCTGTACCATTTGACAAACTTAAAATCGTAAAGGCCAGTTGCATGGCTTGCCATTAATCTTGGCCCTTGAGCCTGTAGGAAAATGCAAGTTATTATAATTTCACCTGTAATTTTACAAAAAACAAGTGGTCAGGTCACCGTTTGACAGATGTTGTCGGCTTGCAGCATATGACTCCAAAAATAGGTCATGAGCAAAGAGTCAAACAGGGACTTGCCCACTTTTTTTACTCAGACATACAATTCAAGATAGAGGTAAGAGATGACCATGAAATACCAAACTAAATTTCTTGAACGGATAGAAAGAACCCCGGCCTCGGTAAGTTATCGATTCCGAAGACCCAAGGGTTTTAACTTCACGGCCGGCCAATATATGCTGGTAGATCTTGGCGAAGAACTGGTCCATCCGTTATCGCTCAGTGACTGCCCGGAAGAGACAGAGTTCATCGAATTTACCAAACGAATGACCGGCAGCCCCTACTGCCGTCGCCTGGAATCCCTTAAAAAAGGAGAAGCTATCATCGTCAAAGGAGCGGCTGGCAAATTTTACTGCGAAGAGTCAGACAACACCCTGGTCCTGATCGCTGGAGGCATCGGCATCACGCCGCTCAGAAGTATTTTGAAAAGCCTCGAAAAAAAGAAAGGTGCCCTCTGCACGGTCATCCTGATCTACGGAAATCTGAACAGGGAAGATATAGCATTCAGGACCGAACTGGAGAGTCTAAAGCTTCCTGATTACCGGCTGGTCCATGTCCTGTCCGACACCACCAACATGGAAAATGCCTACCAGGGATTCATAAGCGCCGATATACTCACAAAAGAAGTCCCGGAAAGCAGAAACGCACACTATATGATCTCCGGGCCGCCGGTCATGGTTGAGGCGATCAAAAAAGCCCTGGCCACGATCAATGTTGCAGAAGAGCGCATCCGCACCGATGTGTTTTTTGGATATGATTGAAAGCGAACAACCAATCAAAATCAGTTAATTTATCACATACAGGAAAAAGAAGAGCAAACATTTACCATTAACAACTATCACAATTCGTTAAGTTGAAAAGTTCTACGTATCATCTCCCCAAAAAAAGAAAGCCCCTTTGAAATGACTCATTTCAAAGGGGCTTTTATATATGGCGGAGAAGGTGAGATTCGAACTCACGGTACTTGCGTACACACGCGTTCCAGGCGTGCACCTTAAACCACTCGGTCACCTCTCCACAACAAAAATGCTCTACAAGGCGTCGTTCACCAATACCCGGATCTGAGAATATCCTAAACGACTCAAGGAGAGTATATGTAAACGGTGAGCTGAGTTTTCGCAACCAAAAAGTCATCTTTCATCGAAAAAATGGCGCATCAACGTTCATTTTCTTCTTGCCTGCCTGCACGACGTTGCTTGAAAAAATCCTTTAACATACTGGAACATTCGGTGCCCAGGACACCGCCTGTAATCTCCAGGCGATGATTCAGGAGGCCGTCAAGACCGATGGTATAACGAGACTGGGCCGCCCCTGTCTTCGGGTCAAGGGCGCCAAAGACCAGGCGCTGAATCCGGGCGTGGACAATGGCCCCCATGCACATGATGCAGGGTTCCAGGGTGACATAGAGGGTCGTATCCACCAGCCGGTAATTGCCGATTTTTTCGGCAGCCTCCCGGATGGCCAGGATCTCGGCATGAGCGGTGGGGTCATTGGTGGCAATGGGTCGGTTGGCGGCAACAGCCAGCAGGGTCTCACCATGCACCAACGCCGCACCGACCGGAACCTCTCCCCTGCAAGCCGCCTGCCGGGCCTGATCAAGGGCTATCTGCATAAAGGCGAGATCCATTGTATACTGGTCGTTCATTCCTGATCCCGGTCGCCGTCCTTACAGATGGTCTGCAGACAGATTTTCCACCTGCTGCAGCATTCCGTCAATAACCCTTAAGCCCTGCAGCCAGAATTCAGGGTCGTCCAGATTGATGCCAAAGGGCTTGACCAGCTCATAGGGCGAGGCGGAACCGCCAGCCGCCAGTAGTTCGGTATAAAGGGTGACAAAAGAATCACCATGCTGCAGATAAAGACCATAAAGGGCCAGCACTAGGAGTTCACCAAAGGCATAGGAATAGACATAGCCGGGCGTTGCCAGGAAATGGGGGATATACGACCACCAGATCCCGTAGTCCGGCCGCAGGGTCACCGAATCGCCGAACATCTCCCGCTGGGTCTGCAGCCAGTATTCACTGAGGAGCTCACTGCTCAACTCCCCCTTGTCGTGTCTCCCCTCATGCATCCGCTTTTCAAAACGGTTCATCGCCGTCTGGCGGAAGACCGTGGCAAAGATCGACTCCAGCTTCTGGCAGATAAAGGCCCGCTTCTGCGCCGGATCGGCGAGCAGGGCAAGCTGACTCTGAAAGACCAGCATCTCGGCAAAGACCGAAGCCGTTTCCGCCAGCACCAGCGGGGTGTCGCTGTTAAAGTGTCCCCGGCCGGCGGCCAGCACCTGATGGACGCCATGGCCCAGTTCATGGGCCACGGTGGAGACATCATTGAGGGTACCGGTATAATTGACCATGACGTAAGGATGCACCTCCGGGACACAGGGGTGGGCAAAGGCCCCGCCCCGTTTGCCAGCAATCACCGGGGCGTGAATCCACTTTTCGGTGAAGAACCGTTCGGCAATCGCGGCCAGTTCTCCGGAAAAAGCCCCAAAGGAGTGCAGCACCATGCTCTTGCACTCATCCCAGCCGATCATTTTCGATGTCAGAGCCGGCAGGGGCGCATAGCGGTCATAGTCGGTGAGTTCATCGAGATGCAGCAGTTCTTTTTTCACCCGGTAATAGCGTTGAACGATGTCATAGCGGCTGGTCACCGACTGCACCAGCGTTTCCACGGTGGCGTCCGTCAGCTCGTTATCCAGATTCATGGAATGGACCCAGCTTTCATGACGGCGCAGACGGTCATCAATCATCTTGTCGGCGGCCAGGGTGTTAAAGATATGAGTCAGAATATGGCTCTGACCCTGCAGACCGGCGGTAAGATCCGCTGCCGCCTGCCTTCTCACCTCCCGATCCTGGTGATGCAGATCAGTCAGCACCTCTTCCTCGACACGCTTTTTCTCACCAAAACGCAGGCCACTGAGGACTTTATCAAAAAGGGTGTTCCAGGAACTTCTCCCCACCGGGGCATATTCAAGCAGCAAGGACTCCTCAGCTTCTGAGAGCTGATGCGGCAGGTAACGGCGCAGGGCCTCCAGGTAATGACGATACCCCGCAAGTTCTGGTGCCGCAAGCAAGCGGGTCGCGATCTCAGATGGTATCACATTCCACTCCAGCTCAAAAAAGACCACGTCCTTTTTACACAAACTGGCCAGCTCTTCTATCCGCTGCTCCAGGGCGCCGGCCCCGCTGTTTTCCATCTGGGTAGTGAAATTCAGAAAAGCAAAAGTCGCCAGACGGGTAATCCGACAATCAAGTGCCTCCAGGCGCACAACCAGACCCAACAGATCTTTGGCTCCAAGAGTTGCCACCTGGCCGCGAAACAGGCCGCGAATGGACTGGGCCTCATCAGTACACCATTGGATATCCGCCGCGATGGCCGGGTCATCCTCATTGCCATACAAGTCGCCAAGATTCCACAACACCCCGGATGCTCCGATCTCATCTTGCATCGTATCTTTAGTCATATCGCCCACACTCAACAATTAATCATATTATGGAATAACAATTAGTTACAAACAGTTATTCATTACAAACCAGATTCTAACCATAAAAAAAGCACCTGCTAACAAGTACCCGGTAAAGAATATAGAAGAACAAACAAGAAGGCAAAATACCCTTACCTTTCACCAGTTCGAACTTTCTTCATAACCATTCTAGCACTCAATCATGATTCCAGCATCGGCCATAATGACTTTTTCTAATGTACAACACCATATATCCCGTTTTTTCCCCTGGCTTGCCGGACCTCTTTTCTTTGGCCTTCTGGCCCTTTTCCTCGGACAGGACGCCAACTGGGATCTCCGCAATTATCATCTGTACAACCCCTTTGCCTTTCTCCACCATCGTCTGGATTTTGATATGGTACCGGCCCAGGTGGCCAACTTCTATAATCCTCTCCTGCACATCCCCTTTTATGGGGCGGTAATGTTTCTGCCACCCATGCTGACCGGTTTTCTGCTCGGGGCAGTCCAAGGGCTGAACTTTCCCATTTTGGTCGGGATTGGACGCAGTGTCATGGGAGAAGAACAAGAACATCCCCCATGGCACTATTATCTAGCCGCATTCATTGGCCTATTGGGAGCAGGCACCCTGGCTGAGCTGGGCACCACCTTTGGTGACAACCTGATCAGTATCCCTCTCTTGAGCAGTCTCTGGTTGTTGCTAGCCAATTTCCAACAACTGCGTCAGGAGAAAACAACAATTTACAACGTACTGCTGTTTTGATCCCGTGCTATAACGAGGAAAAAACTGTAGCCTAGGTGGTGCAGGATTTCAGGGCAGTGTTGCCGGGAGCGATGATTTATGTCTATGACAACAACTCGGCAGATCAAACCATACAGAGGGCGAGAGAGGCCGGCGCCATTGTCAGAAGTGAGAAATATCAGGGAAAGGGAAATGTCATGCGAAGGATGTTTTCAGATATTGAGGCCGATATCTATATCCTGGTTGACGGCGACAGCACCTATCATGCCGCCAGTAGCCCGGCCATGATCGACAAACTGTTGACGGAACAACTGGACATGGTGGTCGGCTCACGTCTGACCGCCCATGAAGGAGATGCCTCTTTTCGCCGTGGACATCAGTTTGGCAATCATCTGCTGACCGGCTTCATGTCCATGATTTTTGGCCGCCAACTGACTGACATGCTTTCCGGCTTCCGGGTCATGTCCCGTCGCTTTGTCAAATCCTTCCCCGCCCTCTCCGCAGGGTTTGAAACCGAGACCGAACTCACCATCCATGCCCTGGAACTGAAGATGCCCATTGCCGAAGTGGTCACCCCCTACGGCTCAAGACCGGCAGGGTCTGAAAGCAAACTCAGCACCTACCGCGATGGCTACCGGATATTGCTGACTATTATCGCCCTCTTTAAGAAGGAACGACCGCTCGTCTTTTTTTCGATCCTTTTCTTTCTATTGGCCGCCCTTTCCATTGGTCTGGCCGTGCCCATTCTTCTCACCTATGCGAAAACCGGTCTGGTTCCCCGCTTCCCCACTGCCATCCTGGCAACCGGCATTATGCTGCTGGCCTGTCTCAGCCTATCCTGCGGCCTGATCCTCGACACCGTCACTCACGGCCGCCGGGAGCTGAAACGATTAAACTATCTCGCAGTTGCCGCGCCCGGACCTGATGGCCAGGGTGGGCAAATCTATTACGCAGCAGGGCAGAATCATCTCCTCCAGCAGGTGCACATTACAGGCTGACAGGGAATTAAAAAGGAATCAGAAACCTTTCACTGTCAGCGCAATCCGGCAATAAATGGGCCTACGGCCCCGGCCCCTTTCTCATCTACCAAGCGGATGGTCTGCGAACCGATCACCGCCATATCCGCCTTGCCGATGAGGGCACTGACGTCATCACGGTCCTGGATGCCAAAACCAACAGCCAGGGGCAGGCTGGTCGCCTGCCGGCAGCGGCCAAGATATTCAAGTACCTCCTCACCGATCACCGACTTGACGCCGGTCACTCCGCGGCGGGCCACGCAGTAGATAAAACCTTGGGCCTTGGACGCCAGCACCCGCATCCGCTCATCGGTGGAGGTGGGTGCAAAAATGAGGATGGGGGCGATTTCATATTCTGCTGCCAGTTGCAGGAAGCTCTCCCCTTCCTCCGGCGGCAGATCGGGGACGATAAAGCCCTTAATCCCGCAGCCCCGGGCCTTCTCAAAAAAAGCCTCTTCCCCATATTTGAAGATGATGTTGTAATAGGTCATGAAGAGAAAGGGGATATTATGGCTGGCAGTCATCTCGGCGGCAAAGGACAGACAATCGGCAACCTTGGTCCCATTTTTGATGGCCTCCTGATTGGCCCGGACAATGACCGGGCCATCGGCCATCGGCTCCGAGAAAGGGATCTGCATTTCGATACAGTCCACTCCATTTTCCACCATCTGCCGAATCACTTCCCGATTCGTATCAAAGGATGGATATCCAAGCACGATATGGGTCATGAGCAGGATATCCCTCTTTTCCAGTCTGTCGCGTAGTTGTTGTTCCAGTTGCATTTGCTGCTCCTCGCAGATCTGATACTTTATTTGCCCTGACTGTATTCCAATCCCCGCTTAATTATGAAATCTTTCCACGACGGGTCATTGAAGGCATGGGCAATGGTGAAGATATCCTTATCCCCACGCCCGGACATATTGATGATGATGGCATCGTCAGGCGTCAGCTGCGGCGCCTCCTTGAAGGCCTGGACGAAGGCATGGGAAGATTCCAGGGCCGGAATAATCCCCTCTTTCTTCATGGTCAGGTCAAGTGCGGCCATGACCTCGGTATCGGTGGCCGCCTCAAAGCGAACCCGCCCCTTCTCCCACAGATAGGAAAGAATCGGGGAAACCCCCACGTAATCAAGGCCGGCGGCCACGGAATGGGTCTCCTGCATCTGGCCGTCGTCATCCTGCAGGAACATGGTCTTGTAGCCCTGTGCCACCCCGGGTGAGGCGTCGGTGCCGCTGAGACGGGCGGCGTGAAGGCCGGTGGCAATGCCATGACCGCCCGCCTCAACTCCCACTAGTTCCACATTACTTTCCGGGATAAAACGCTTGAAGATGCCCATGGCGTTCGACCCACCGCCGACGCAGGCGAAAATCCGGGCCGGCATCTTCCCATGGTATCTGATAATCTGCTCGGCCACCTCCAGCCCGATGATGGACTGGAACCAAGCCACCATCTCGGGAAATGGATGCGGCCCACAGACGGTTCCAAAGACATAATGGGTTTCATCAACATTGGTGACCCAGTCGCGGAATGCCTCGTTAATGGCATCCTTCAGGGTGCGTGAACCGTTGGTCACCGGGACCACGGTGGCCCCCATCTTCTCCATCCAGAAGACATTGGGACGCTGACGCCGCACATCTTCCTCACCCATATAGATGGTGCAGGCAAGCCCGAATTTGGCGGCCATGGTGGCGGTGGCCATCCCATGCTGGCCGGCCCCGGTCTCGGCAATTACCCGTTTCTTGCCCATTCTTTTGACGAGCAGTCCCTGGCCCATGACGTTATTGGCCTTGTGGGCACCGGTATGATTCAGATCCTCACGCTTGATATAAATCTGGGCCCCGCCGAAATGGCGGGAAAGATTCTCGGCATGGGTCAGGGGCGTGGGCCGGCAGGAATAGGTGGACATCAGCTCCACATATTCCTGCCAGAAGGCAGGATCGTTCTTGCATTTTGTAAACTCCGCATTGAGTTCCTGAAAGGTCTGGTGTAGGACTTCGGGGATATACGCCCCGCCCCATTTGCCAAAAAAACCTTGTTTATCCATTGATATCACCTATGTCAATATAACTAAAAATATTCCAATAAAAGTTAAAGGACCCTATAGATTTTTCCCCTGCCGTCGATAAGAAAAAGGAAAAGATAGTTTTTTTGTATTTTCCCCTGTTGTTCGGATCTATGAGACAGATCGGGCAACGTCCTTCTCTTTCCCTATTAACTCAAGGAGTTGCATATGAGCATGCAAAGCACAGTCACAGGACAGCCCAAAATTGACAGTGAAAAAATCTTCACCTTTCCCCAAGGAATTCCAGGTTTTGAAGAATACACTACTTTCAAGATATTTCACAAGGATGATGACACTGTTTCCGCCTATTGGCTGGAATCGTGTGACAGTCCAGCGGTGACTTTCACTCTTGTCGATCCAACGGAGTATGACCTGAACTATGATCTCTATCTCAGCGACAGTGAGCAGGAAATTATTAAGGCAACCGACCCCATGGATATCGGCATTTTTCTGATACTGGTCAAACCTGAAAATGAAACCCAGCAGGCAAACATTGGCGCCCATATCGGCGGCCCCTTAGTCCTGAATGTTCCGCAACAACTGGGTTTGCAAAAGGTATTGGGCAAGACAAAAGTCAATGTGAATATTGTCGCCCATTAATCGTAAGTTTATTCGAGATTGGCCAACTGCTGCCGACACACGGCGGCAAAATCCTCAGGATAGTGGCCATTGATAAAACGAAGCTGGGCCTCACTGAAAGCTCCAGGAGACTTCGGCAGACGAGGCAGAAAGGCGTAGAGAAGATGTTGACCAAGCTCTCCCTTTCTGCCGATCCGTTTGGGGTATTCAATGGAGGTGACCATACGCGCCCCAAGTCCGGCCAAGGCCTTCTGCGCCAGCAGTATCCCCTTATCCAGTGAAGCCCGTACAGCAGGATCCGCCTCAACTATATTGCCCACGGCCTTTCCTTTCCCGTCATCAAGTGCCATCAACTGCAGCTCCCACTGGGACGTCTGGGCCTTGGGCACAAAGAGCATGACCTGCTCGTCCTGCCACACTACCAGACTGCTTTCGCGGTCCGTGCGGCCATCCATCCGTCTGTTATTTTTGATGCAGGCGATATAATCTTCAAAAAAATCTGCACCATACTGTTCACGATAGTGCTGAATCACCTCGGCGACCATATCGCCACAACCAAAGGCCGGCAGCTCGCCACATGAGTTATCGGGATCTCCGGCATAGGCGGCAACCCTCTCGGGGATCATCGCATATTGCTGATGAATCTGCTGATGCGAGGCATGCAGTCGATACCCGCTGGCCGCAAAGTCAAAGCCGAAATTCCAACCCCACAATGTCGCCATGGAAGAGATGTCCTGTTCTCCTATTGCCTGCTGGATTTTTTGCCGCAGAGTTTCCAACTGTTCAGGAGTTAATCCCTTTTGCACTGTGGGCAGCTCAAGGCCCAACTTTTCAGCCAGCCGGATATAAGTCCGCTGATAATAGAGATGCCGCAAACCCTGCATGTCTGACAGGGAAAGCTCCTTTATTGCATAGCGGATGGCATCATCTGCCATGTTGGCCGCGTAATGACCACTGGCAATATAGGAGTTCCGACGCAGGTACTCAAAAACATGAGTATCACCATTCCCAGGCCAATCTCCTACAATCTCACTGCCTCCCTGAGCGCCTGGCCGGACTACCATAACTTTTTTGTAGCTGTCCGGCAGACAGGGGTTGTTGGCCACGGCTTCAAACAGGGTATGGTTCAAGATAATGGGACGGAACCTGCCATGCTTGGTCCGCCGGTATGCCAGACCGACAGGAGCCCCTGTCGGATCTTTTTCCATCTGACAACTGAGCTCTGCCAGATGAACCAGATCGAGCGGATCTGTCGAGCAGGTTGCCAGCGAAAGGAGCAGGGCTGAGGGAAGTTGGTCGAACAGAGTCGATTTGACGCCAGCCTGCTTCAGGACCTGGGTCAGTGACACCTGCTCTTTTATTGGCAGGGACATCCGGCGGTAATCAGCAGCGCTGGCCTCCGCCCACTCTTGGTCAATAAAGGTAGTCCCCCTAAACGGAAAAGGATTGGGAATCTCAAAAATCCAGTCGGCTTTACTAATGGCCAGAGTACCGTCGGGGTAATTCTCCCGATTATCTTGTGCGGCTTCACTACCAATAGCATCTGCAATGGAACCTAAACGCTCAATCTTCTTGCC
The DNA here is from genome assembly GCA_018821985.1 of Pseudomonadota bacterium. Taxonomy (GTDB): domain Bacteria; phylum Desulfobacterota; class Desulfobulbia; order Desulfobulbales; family Desulfocapsaceae; genus UBA2270. Next base: position 1,079 of record JAHJKP010000025.1, on the reverse strand, counting down.
GGCCCTGAGGTTACAGACGGTATATGATGGCTTGTGGATACCATAAAGAAAGCGTTTCTCCGGGGTGACACAGGTGCGAATTTTTTTCATGATTCTTCATTAGTCGAGGCCCAGAGTTCCAAGGCCATTTGATAAACATTGGAACGGGAAATCCCCAGATCTTTGGCAATACGACGACTCACATCCTTTAAAGAGAGTTCGGTATTTTCCTTATACCAGAGCAGGATTTCCTCAACTTTTTCACCTGTGGCCTGCTGTTGACTAGAGGCTGGGTGAACAATCAACACAAATTCCCCCCGATTTTTGTGGCCGCTGGCAAGTTCAAGCAACTGACTGATAGATCCTGCCTGCAGATCTTCATAGATCTTGCTCAACTCTCTGGCCCAGAATGCCTGGCGGTCTCCCAAAATAGCCAGTACATCAGTCAAGAGGGCCTGAATCCGATGGGGAGATTCATAAAAGACTAAGGCCCATGGGGCCTCAACAAAGGTTGAGAGAAGTTTTTGACGTTGCCCTTTTTTGGCAGGAGGAAAACCTAAAAACAAAAAGGTGCCATCGGTAATACCTGCGGCAGAAAGGGCTGCAGTCAGAGCTGAGGGACCAGGTAAAGGGACAATGGTGATCCCAGCAGCCCTTGCCTTTTTTACCAGAACTGCACCCGGGTCGGATATTCCAGGAGTACCGGCATCACTGACCAGAGCGATGGTCTCACCAGAGAGCAGTTTCTGCACCAGCTCTTCCGACCGTTCAGCCTCTTTTTCCCGATAATAACTGATCAAAGGAGTGTGAATGTCAAAATGATTCAGCAGATGTTTGGTATGGCGGGTATCTTCTGCGGCAATCAGATCAACTTCCTTCAGAATACGCAAGGCACGGAGGGTAATATCTTCAAGATTTCCGATGGGAGTGGCAACCACATAAAGAATACCAGCATTATCAAGATTTGTTTGCATCATCGAGGATCATGGAAAATCATTTTGAATTGAGAAGAGAACAGAGGAAAAAATCATTATGTACAATCCTGGCGGAAAATGCATCTGCTTTCTTGATCTGGCCGTCATACTGACCTAGTATTCATT
>JAHJKP010000024.1 GCA_018821985.1 Pseudomonadota bacterium | reverse complement strand
GGGGCCTGCGGGGTCAACGGCGGCCCTTTTGTCGACAGCAGCGAAATCAATCAGGGGGTTGACACCCTGCTGCCGGTGGACCTCTATGTCCCCGGCTGTCCGCCGCATCCCTACACCATCCTTGATGGCCTGCTGCGCCTGCTCGGCAGAAGGTAACGGAGGGGGCTGAGGATATGGCTGAACTTTTTCTTGCTGCCCTTATCCTGATATCCTGTTCCGGCCTACCGGCCCTGGCCTGCGGTTGCTCATCATCTCTCCCCGGGCCGGACGACACCGGGCCGTCTCGGGGCAGCGACTGCCGGGGCCGGTGGGGCGAGATGTCTTCGCTCATCCTGCTCTTGTCGGGGGTCACTCTGGCCCTGGTCGCTACGCTGGCCGCTGTCTGGCAGTCGCCTTCGCCCCTGCTGGTCCTGGAATGGGCCCATCCCGCCGGTCAGTTTGTCCTGGAACTGGATGGGATTGCCGTAATCTTTCTCCTGCCGGCCCTGGTCATTTTGGGCATGGGGGGTATCTACGGCCTTGGCTATATGCCCCAGGCCAAAGCTGGCACCAAAGCGGGCAGGGTGCGTTTCTTCTACGGTCTGCTCGGTGCCTCCATTCTCCTCGTGCCGGTCTCCCGCAATGGTCTCCTCTTCCTGATGGCCTGGGAGATCATGGCCCTCAGCTGTTTTTTCCTGATCCTCACCGAACAAAAAGAAGAGTCATCTCGCCGCGCCGCCTACGTCTATCTGGTGGCCACCCATGCCGGGACCCTGGCCCTCTTTGCCATGTTCATCCTGCTGGCGGACAGCAATGGCAGCCTGGATTTCCCGCGAGCCTCGACCTTGCAGGGGGCAACGGTCAACGCCGGCGCGGTCTTCCTCCTCGGTCTGTTTGGTTTCGGGATGAAGGCGGGGATGATGCCGCTCCACTTCTGGCTGCCGGCCGCCCATGCCAATGCCCCCAGCCATGTCTCCGCCTTTATGAGTGGCGTGATGATCAAGATGGGGATTTACGGTCTGGTGCGCATCACCAGTTTTTACCTCATCCCGCCTGCCTGGTGGGGGTGGCTCATCCTGGCGCTGGGGGTGATTTCGGCCATCATGGGGGTGGTCTTTGCCTTGGCCCAGCATGATATCAAGCGTCTGCTCGCCTATCACAGCGTTGAAAATATCGGCATTATCCTCATTGGTCTCGGTTGCTCCCTGCTGGGGCGGAGTTCTCACCACCCGGCTCTGATGGCCCTTGGTCTGGCCGGGGCTCTGCTCCATGTCGTCAACCATGGCCTGTTCAAGTCCCTGCTTTTTTTCGGTGCAGGTTCGGTGATCCATGCCACCGGCACGAGAATGATCGATCAGTACGGGGGGCTATTGCGGACCATGCCGTACACCGCCTTTTTCTTTCTGGGCGGGGCGATGGCCATCTGCGGGCTGCCGCCGCTTAACGGTTTTGTCAGTGAATGGTTGATTTACTTGGGTCTGCTGCACAGCCAGACGGTCGGTGCGATTTTTCCGTTTTCCCTGGCAGTGCTGGCTGTCCCGGCCCTGGCCATGACCGGAACCCTGGCCCTGGCCTGTTTTGTCAAGGCCTTCGGCATCACTTTTTTAGGAACTGCACGCCAGGATTTCCCGATCCCGCCGCAGGAAGCGCCTTCCACCATGCTCCTGCCTATGGCGGTGATTTTCCTGATTTGTCTGGCCATCGGCCTGATGCCCTGGGCCATTGTCCCCCTGTTACAGGAAGGAGTTGACTCCTGGCTCGGAGCGGTATCCGCTCACGCATCATTGATCACCACCCTGGTGCCGGTGACCTGGATCAGTCTCGGTGCTCTCCTGTTGCTGGGAACCTGCGGGGCAGTTTGGTACTGGCAAAGATCCTTTCGGGAAGATCACTATCAGCAGCGTCCCGTTACCTGGAGTTGCGGCTATATCAAAGGGACAGCCAGGATGCAATACACTGCCGCCTCCTTTGCCGAACAGCTTGTCCGCCTCTTCCGCTGGGGCTTATGGAGCAGTGTCTCCGAAGGACGGGCCATTGGTTTTTTCCCAACGCTAACTCATTTTACTGATCATACCCCTGATCTTATCCTTGATCGTTTGATCTATCCCACCTGCCGCACCCTGACCAGGGCGGCCTTCTGGATCCGTGCCCTTTTCCACCAGGGCCGGATGCATGTCTATCTGCTCTATTGCGCCCTGACCCTCTGTCTGCTGCTGATCTGGTTGCTATAAAAAAACGTACCAATCGGCTTCATTCTCCTGAAGTAGAAGAATCAGACAATGCGCTGGATCTTCGAGATTTCATGAATAGCGGTGGTACAGACGCCAAGATCTTTCAGAATACCGTCGCTGACCCGGTAAATCCAGCCATGGACGGCCAGGTCCCTGCCTGAGGCCCAAACATTCTGAACCATGGTGGTATGGCAGACATTGGCGACCTGTTCTATGACGTTGAGTTCACATAGGAGATCAAGCCTGTCTTTTTCATTCGCCACGGCGTCAACCTCTTTTTTGTGAAACCGGTACACATCCTTGATATGACGCAGCCAGTTGTCAATAAGACCATGCTCGCAGTTTTCCATGGCAGCAGTTATGCCGCCGCAATCGTAATGGCCGCAGACAATGATATGTTTCACTTTCAGCACCTCCACCGCATACTGAATCACCGACAAACAATTCAGATCGGTATGCACCACCACATTGGCAATATTGCGATGCACAAAGATCTCGCCCGGCAACATATTGACAATCTCATTGGCAGGAACCCGACTGTCGGCACAGCCAATCCATAAGTATTCCGGACGCTGCTGCCTGGCCAGTTTGGTGAAGAACTCAGGATCAGACTTTTTAATAGTGGCGGCCCATATTTTATTGTTGTCGAAAAGATTTTTAAGCACTTTCATGAAATAGAATCATCCTTTATTTATCAATAAAAAAAACGACATAACATACAATTATTACAATATATTTCTACCACAAACTCACTACCCAATTGTACACCAATCTCCATCAAAAACAACAGAAGAACAGCATTGTCTTTTCTTAATTTTAAATGCTATGCTTTATTATAATCTAAGTCAGATTCCAAAAAAGAAGAAGAGGGACACTGGAGTGAATGGTTGATCGAAAGAGGGGAAAAGACGTAGCACATCAACTGCACAGGAGAGAGAGCCATGAGTGAAACAAAAAAAACATTGAATGACAAAGTGGAAGATACTATGGCCTGCATCGCCTTTGCCGAGGCAGGCGAACCATGCCCCATCACTAACATTGACAAAGAACCCACCTCATCAGAGGCTGCTGAAGGGCAGGGGAAGTCAACGCTGGAGTCGATCGAAAACACTATGGCCTGCAGCGCTTTTGCTGAGGCAGGGGAACCATGCCCCATCGAAACTGACAGAACAAACAAATAAGCTGTCCAGATCCGATTCGTGGAAGGGGAAAGAGAGACGCTGTCTGCCTGAGACAGATACAAGACGCAACAGCCCGTTTCGATGCTCCAGATGGAGAACGAAACGGGCTGTTGCGTCTTTTCGCAGACAACAAAAAAATTCAAACAAAAGAATATTGAACTTACACTGCCATTAATGACAGACCAGAACCGGACAATTGGCATAGCCAATCACCCGTTCAGTGACACTGCCCATGAGCAGTCGGGTCAAGCCCTTCCGCCCATGGGAACCGATAACTATAAGATCAGTAGCACGTTCCGTTGCCAGATTCACAATGGCCTGATGAGGCTCGCCATCTCTGACAAACAGCTCCGCCTGCACCCCAAGATCACCGGCCCAGCTCTTCACCTTGGCCAGCACCTTGTCTGCTTCCTGATACATACTTTGCACAACCGTCTGGCCCAAGGCATAAAACTCATCATTGGTATAGACCACAGAAACGGCAGCAAGTTTTGAGCCTCGCTCCTGCGCAATCTCCAGTGACCTGGCCAGTGCATTATCACAGGACACCGACCCATCCGTTGCCAGCATGATATTTCCCCAGTCCAGAGTATTCTCTTCGGGAATCACCAGGACATCTCTGCTCGTATGCCCGATAACCCTCGCGGTGACACTGCCCATGAGTTCACGGTCCAAATTGTTGATGCCCCGGCGGCCCATGATAATCAGGTCACAATTTTCATCATCTGCGACATGTACGATCTGCTCATACGGCTCGCCCTGTTGCAGATTGGTCAGAATATGGAGATCTTCACTGTCAGCAATCTGCCGGGCCTCCTCCAACAAACGCTCGCCCGGTCCGGCAATCGTCTCTTGGATATTGGAGACACCGATTAGATCAAGATCGCCCTCATACCTTGGCACCACAGCCAGCACCTTGATCCAGCTCTTGTCATCCCTGGCAAGTTTCCCTGCCAGGGACAGGGCATTTTTAGCAGAGGGCGACCCGTCATAGGCCACCAGGATCTTCCGATATTTAGCCATGTTGGACTCCCGTAACTGTGCTTTTACTTCTCCGGTCAGCGCTCATCCCCTTAATCATGGCCACAACAATAATCAGACCAGCAGAACCAAGGGCAAGAAGCAGGGACCAGAAGCTGATGCTTTCCAGCACGGCGATGGTGCTTGGGGCAATCGGTTGAATCAGTTCAAGATCAGCAAGATAACCGGGAACCTTCACGCCACGGCTGACCGCCACAATAAGCATGGTGGTGGCCATAACTACTTTAATAATATAATCTTTAACATAGGTAGTACCCAGGGCGCCGAGCTGCACGCCGATGAGGGAGGTGGCCAGGAGCAGCAGAGACAGGCGGATATCAATCAAACCGCTGAGCCCCCACTGGACAGAACCCCAGGCGCCCATGACAAAGGCGATGATCAGCTCCGTGGCGCTGGCCACTACAGCCGAGACACCCACTACATAGATCATGCCGGGGACACCAACAAAGCCACCCACGGCGATTGTGGCTGCCAGCATGCCGGTAAGGACACCAACGGGAACAGTGACCCAGGCAGAGATGGTGACATTGGCAGTCTTGAAGTGTATCATGGGTGGGATATTGATCTTCTGCATACGCAGGGCCAGTTTCCCCACCTTGGCCTCACCACCACCCTTGGCCAGTTTCAAGGCATCCAGGAAAACATAACCGCCGACAAAGACAAGGACAAACATGAAAACAGCACTGATATAGAGGTTCGAGCCCGCACCGCCAAACATCTTCAGAATATACTTCTGGATCGTGATCCCGATCTGCACACCGATAATGGCGGTAGCGGCCATGACCAGACCAAGCTTGACATCCGCCTGCCCGTATTTCCAGCGCTTATAGGCGCCGACCATGGCCTTGGGAAACTTGTGGCACATGTTACTGGCCACCGCCACCGCACCTGGTACACCTAAGGACATCATGGCCGGAGTCATGACAAAGGCGCCTCCTGAACCGATGAAGCCGCTCAGCAATCCGCCGATGCCGCCAATGGCCAGCAAGGCCAGAAGCTTGCTCAGGGTCATATCCATGAACATAATGGAGATATCCTTGATCACATTAGGCGCGGAGGCATGTTTATCGAGGTTGACCAGGACCTTCTTGTGCAGCCTTACCTCCTCGGGCTTCATCTCCGCGGGCAGGGCGAGGGTCAAGCGCTCCTTGGTGGCACCCTTCTCGAAGACAACGGTACGATCTGCGGCATTCACTTCCGTAATCACGCCTTTAAGGATATCCGCAGGAGGACCGCCGGCAGCAATGGCTGACCGGGTCAACACCGGCAGAATGGCAAGGACAAACATACATATTAATAATAACTTCTTCATGTTAGGCACATCTCCTTTATGCAAACGTAGTAGTTAGCTGACAATTATTTTTTTTTAGCTTCAAGACCCAGGACGCTTAACAGATTACTGGCAAAGGCCCCATGGCTGAAAGAAAAGAAAAAAACCGTGCCCACAGGAAAGACCCAGTGCCAGCCACCCATGGTATAGGTATCAGTGACCAGTTGTTCATTATTAAACAGCAGGACATAAGCAGAAATCGAAATGGCCCCGAAAATAAGCGTCTTCAGATAGGGCTTGCTTTTTGCCGGACCCGATGCTGCCGGCATGTTTTTGTTATGACTTGTTGCCTCCATTGTACTTCCCCCTTTTTTGTTAAATGTACTAGACGTATTCACGCCATCGATTGTTCAGCATAAACCACCACCGGGCAGTGCAATACATGAAATTTTGCCAGCATTTTTTCCCTTGCCTGCTGACAAGTTGAATTCCCAGCCTCCATGGCATCAAAGATCACACAGAGGAGATCACGCCTGTTTTTTGTAAAATTGAGGACCTCCTCCGCCAGACACTCCTGCCCCATGACCAGCTGATAAATAATACCCTTTTCCCTTAAAAGACTTCTAATCGCCTTTACTAATCTGTTTTTTTGTCCAGCTTCTCCCGCCACGCTCTCTTCAGAAGAATGAAGCACATGACAGATCTCTAAACTACCACCAATGGACTGGCAGAGCCGCATGGCATAATCAAGGGTCTTGGGATTGATATCCCCCCGGTCAGTTGCAAGCAGCACACGCTTATGGGCATTTTTGTGCGGTTTGAAAAACTGACGGGCGGTCTCCACCTCCCCTGCCTCGGCGAAACTTACCGCAGCCATGGACTTTTCAAGATTCTCAAGAATTTTTGCCAGAAGACTCATGAAACTGTTTTTCGGTAAAAGAATATTTTTAAAGACGATTTTCAATGACATCCCTATTTCGCTGTTTCATTTAGCAACAATCATGCCATCCGAGACACATCAGCTTTTTCGATTTAATTCAAGACATTGCACAATGTTCACTTTTTTAACACTTGTTGCTACTTCGCAACACAAAACACGAACAAAAAAAATAACTCCTGCAAATCCAGCTTGATATGATATTGTTACAATAAAAAACTCACTGTTGCTAAATGCAACCTATAGACTTTGTCCGGGACTGAGAGTATGGTATATTAAAATAAAATACATACAAAAATTTTTTCTGTTTTTACCGCTGATTGCTGCAAACCTTTTGATTAAAAAAACATGATTATGTTTCAATTTGGCATTCGTAAAAAAATCACTTATGGCTTTTACCTCTTGCTCATCATCACGGTGAGTTCTGCCGTATTGACCTATGTCATCGTCAAACGGGTGGAAGGACAGGTTGCCTTCGGAGAGGTTGTTGAAGATTTTTTTAATACCACCCTGGAAGCCCGCCGGTTTGAAAAAAATTATTTCCTGTACCATCAGGACAAAGACTTTCAGGAAAATCAGCACTACTGGCTGAAGGCACGGGATATCTTTGAGAATAACTCTGTCGCCCTGAAACTGATTGTCCCTTCGGCAGATATTCAACAATTAGCCAACGTCATTACCGCCTATAATGAGAATATGGGGCAGTTTCATAAATTGAAACAGCAGATTGAACAAAAAGATGAATCTGGCGCCAACTCCAGCATTCCGCCCCACACCTTGGAGCATCTGGAAGAGCAGGTCAGATCCACCGGCAAGGAACTCACTGAGTTTGGAGAAAAGACCCGGACCATCGTCAAACAAAAGGTCAAAACTCTCCTGAAAACAACCCAGAATATTCTTCTGGCCTCCATGGCATGCCTCTTTGTCGCTGCCGTAGCCATCGCCGCTTTTTTAGGGAGCAGAGTGGTAAGCTCACTGAAGATGCTGGAAGGATATACCAAAATCATTTCTCAGGGTGATTTTGTTGAGATCACCGTGGGTAAAGGAGAACATGAAGTGCGCTCGCTGCTCACCGCCTTCAACCGAATGACCAAAGAATTACAGACCCGGCAGCATCAGCTGGTGCAATCGGAAAAACTGGCAGCCCTCGGCACCCTGCTCTCCGGCGTGGCTCATGAACTGAACAACCCCCTGTCCAATATATCAACTTCCGCACAGATCCTGGGTGAAGAGCTTGAAGATGAGGACATGGAATTTAAAAGAAATCTTATCAGCCAGATCGTGACCCAGTCCGACAAGGCCAGGGATATTGTTAAAACCCTTCTCGAATTTTCCCGGATCAAAGAATTCAAAAAAGAGACTCTCCTCCTCAAAAAGCTGGTGGACGAGACGATCCTTCTCGTGCGCGGACATACCCCCCACGATGTCAGCATCGCCGAAGAGATTCCGGAAGATCTCACCATCCTTGCTGACAAGCAGCGAGTACAGCAAGTTCTTCTTAATTTGATCAAGAACGCGATCGATGCAATGCAGGGTGATGGTCATATCTGGATTTCCGCCTCAGATACGGGCTCCTTTTCCAGCTATAATGGTGTAGAGATATTGATAGAAGATGACGGGCCAGGGATTGAGACCGAACATGTCAAAAAGATCTTTGACCCCTTTTTTACCACCAAGGATGTAGGAAAGGGTTCCGGCCTTGGTCTGTTTATCGTACATGATATTATTGAATGGCACGGAGGAAACATCACCGTGGACAGTAGACCCGGCCTGGGCACCACCTTCATCATCTGGTTACCTGGAACACAACAGGAATGTTAATATGAATAATGAAACTGCAAAGATACTCGTCATTGACGATGAGGAGATAGCCCTGCACAACCTCAAACATATCCTGAAAAAAGAAGGGTATGAGGTGACAGCCTCGCAAAGCGGCCAGCGGGCTCTCCAGTTACTGGAAGAACACAGCTACGATCTTGTCCTGACAGATCTGAAAATGGAAAAGGTTGACGGCATGCAGATTTTAAAGCGGGTCAGAGAGCTTTATCCCGACACCGAGGTCATCATGATTACCGGTTATGCCACAGTGGACTCAGCCATCGAGGCAATGAAGGCCGGCGCCTATCACTATATTGCCAAGCCCTACAAACTGGATGAGGCACGGAAGGTCGTGCGGGAGGCCCTGGAAAAGATCAGACTCAAACAGGAGAACAGCAGATTACGTGAATCCCTGAAGGTCTTCCAGGGGGAGGCGCGCCTGATTACCGACAATCAAGGGATGAAAAAATTGCTGGCCATGGCCGGTCAGGTGGCCACCTCCGACAGCAATGTCGTGATCTGCGGGGAATCCGGCACCGGCAAGGAACTGCTGGCCCGTTTCGTCCACGCCTGCAGCAACCGCCGGGAAGGTCCCCTCTTATCGGTAAATTGCGGGGCCTTTCAGGAGGAACTGCTGGCCAATGAACTCTTCGGCCATGAAAAAGGGGCTTTTACCGGCGCCCTAGAAACCAAAAAAGGGCTGGTGGAGATGGCCGATGGCGGTACCCTTTTTCTCGATGAGATCACCGAGATGTCTCTTGCCATGCAGGTAAAGCTTCTGCGGGTGATTCAGGAAAGAGAGGTGATGCATCTTGGCGGCGTTACACCGATTAAGGTCAATGTACGATTTCTGGCAGCCACGAACAGGATCCTGGCGGAAGAAGTTAAACAGGGCCATTTCCGTCAGGATCTTTTTTTCAGAATCAATGTTGTCACCCTCAATATTCCCCCTCTTGCCGAACGCAAGGATGACCTCCCCCTGCTTATTCAGTATTTCATCAAAAAATACGGGACATTAATGCATAAGGATGTCATCAATATCGACCCAGAGGTGGTTGACATCCTGCTCCGCTATGATTTTCCGGGAAATGTGCGGGAACTGGAAAACATCATCGAGCGAGGAGTGGCCCTCGCCAGCGGCGATACCATTGAGATCAGCCATCTGCCCGAAGACCTCCGGGGTACCTGTTTTCAAACCTTCCGGCGAAAAAGCGGCGGCATCCCCAGCCTTGCCGATCAGGAACGGGCCTATATTGAATGGGTATTAAAGGAGCACGGGGACAACAAGAGTCTGGCCGCCCAGGCCTTGGGAATTGACCGGGTCTCGCTGTGGCGCAAGATCAAGAAATACGAGGTGGGGGAATAAAGAGAGAGAGTATCTTCACAGGCAGCAAAAAACTGTCTGCAAAGATACTCTGGAGAGAAGCGCTGCCTTGAATTAATGGCCACCTACCCTAAGGATGCCGCTGGCCGCAAGAACCAGAATGCCGATCTCTACAATGGCCATGATCCCCATGGCCTTATCACCACGGGCAAAGAGGCCCGGAATGATAACACCGTAACAGAGGATGGTAATCCCGGCCAGGATAGCTACCGGCAGGAAATTGAGAAAATCGGAATATCCCAGCAGCGTTGCCCACGACCAGCCACTGAGCACGTGCTGGCCCGCCTTAGCCTCATGCCCTTGCTGCGCCACAGAGACTGCAGCCTCTTGCTGGGCTTGGACCTTAACCTTGAGGGAATGCCCCTCCGGAATATAATTGTTTTCAACGGTCGTCAAGTACACCCCTGATTTTGTAGACCAGAGGGTGGGAATGTCATGCAGGGGAATAAGAGGTTGCATCAGCCCGAACACATACAGGACAAAGGTGATGCACATCAGGAGCAGCCCGGTAAACATCCCTTTTTCCAGGATCTTGGCATATTGAATCTGCTCATGTGATGCTTCTTTGGTTGGTACATTTGTTGTCGCCATAATCTATTTCTCCTTGGGCACACAGTGCCCTCACATAATTAATCACAGAACATTGCTTTTACTGATGAACCATTCCAGCAGCAGGCGCTGGCGCGGCATGGTCAACCTGCTGAGTTACTGCCGGTTTATGATCATTCACCTTCTGATATTCAGAGTAACCCTTCTGGATCGCCTTACCGCCTGAAAAAAGGAGAACAAAGATAACCATCCAGCGGATAAAACCCGGCTTGGCCACCTTGAGCAGACGCACGCCGACAAAGGAGCCAAGCATGATGCCAATCAGCGAGGGCACCACCATCATCGGGATGATACAGCCCTGATTGAAATAGATCCAGGCAGCTGAAGTATCGGTGATGGAAAGAAGGAATTTGGAAGTGGCCACCGAAATCTTGAGCGGCGCCCCCATGAGCAGATTGAGCACCGGTACATTGGCCCAGCCGGCGCCCAGACCGAACATACCGGCCATGAAACCGATGATGACAAAAAGCATCAGACCGGGAATGGTGCGGTGGATCTTCCAGTTGATATCCTGCTTCATCGCATAATCATGATAGACACCACAGATCCGCAGGGCGGATGAGAGGGCATCTGCTGCCGGGACATCGGGTATCGCTGATTTTTTGGCTGAAAGCATGATAGCGACGATAGCCAGGATAGTACCGCCCAGAGAAAGCTGGACGATATGGGGCGGCATGGCCAGGCCGACCATAGCGCCGACAATGGCCATGGTTGAGGCGATCAGGGCCACCGGCAGGGCCAGACGGAGGCTGGCCAGATTGGCCTTGAGCAGGCCGGGGCCAGCGGCCAGTGCCCCACAGAGGGCTACCAACAGGCCGGTGCCGCGGACAAAGTCAATGTGGAAGGGGAAGAACCCGCTCATGATCGGCACATAAAGCACACCGCCACCAACACCACCCAACACCGCAATAATTCCCATAACAAAGGTGACTCCCAACAGGATCAACGGCCATTTCCACCAGTCTTCGGGATTGGCCACCGGCACCGGGCTCATGGCCACCGCTTCCTCAGCCAGTGCCCAAAGCGGACTCAACATGATCGTACACACGAGAGTAGCCAATACTCCCGCCGCCTTTTCCTTGATATTCATTTGCATTCTTCTTTCCTCCTTGTTGACTTCCTAAAAAATAAACCGACATATAAGGGCACCATGAAAGATAAAAACACACGGCGTGTTCTTTCATCATCTGGGCCAACCCTCTTCCGTCCCTCTCATCTTAAGTACCGTTAGCAAAAACCCCTTAGATCTGACCATTTCACACAACTCCTCATGCCGGTCATCGCATTCAAGTGTTAGGAAATATTTTTATACGACAACTTGATACGACCATGCGGATATTGAAATTGCTGGCATGATTACTACTCACAAAAACCCCTGTCAAGAAAAAACTGTTACCATCTGAAACGACCACATTGCACTATGCAACACCAAAGAAAAATGATGCATAAACAAAAGGTTACGATGCACTTTGCAACGTTTTTTTCACATGATTTTCTACTGTCAGCCCACACCCAACGTCCCGATGTAGATATCCTTGAATCAATATCCACATATAATGTGTCGTAAGTTTATCCTTAATATGGCATACTCTGACAACTACCTTTCATTACTTCTATCACTTCAGGAGAATACAAATGTTCAAAGTAAATGAGTATTTTGAAGGCAAGGTGAAATCCATCGCCTTTACCAGTCTTGAGGGCCCCGCCACCATAGGAGTCATGGCACCGGGAGAGTATGAATTCGGCACCAGCTCTGTCGAAATCATGTCAGTGATTTCAGGGGCCATGGAAGTCAGACTGCCAGGAAACGATAAGTGGCAAAGTATTAAGGCAAAGGAAAGCTTTGAAGTGGCAGCCAACATAAAGTTTGGTGTGCGAATAGAGACTGAAACTGCATACCTCTGCCTCTACAAATAGCCAGAATATAGATCTTCATCGTGCCTTGGCACAGCCAGCGAACACCCTGGACAAAATGCCCTTTAAAGCACTGCGTGGCAGGGTGTTTTTCGCCCCCCTTGTCTTTACCTCAAATATATTGTATTCTGTCTCCAAAAGTAGCTTTCCATACCAGAGGCATTGACCAGCACTTTAAGCCCTCTCTTTTATCTAAAAGCTACATTGAAAAATCAGGATTTTTTCCTCCCTTCAAGGCACGCAAAAAATTTACCTTAGACGGCCCAAAGGAAGTGCCCTTGGGGTGCAACAGCTTAATGTTCCGGCGATAAGACTTTGCGAGCAACGCAGAACTCGTTGAAAGCTCAGACCATCTCACGCAGCAAAAAAACATTTTTTCATGGAATTCTCAACAGTTCCCGCTGACAGTATCACGCAATTTCTCAGGTTTTTTTCCATACAATCACCCGCAGCACGTCTGCTTTTCAGGGTTTATCCCTTTTTTCACACAAGGATCCACCATGTCTTTTGACGATCAGTCCCAAACCACATTTTCTGACTTCGCATTCAGCCCAGCCATCCTCAAAGCCATCGATGAATTGGGCTATGAATCTCCCACTCCGATTCAATCCACAATCATCCCCCATGTACTGGCAGGAATGGATGTGGTGGGTCAGGCCCAAACCGGTACCGGCAAGACAGCGGCCTTTGCCTTGCCGCTTCTTTCTCGCCTTGACCTGAATAAAAGAAAGCCGCAGGTCCTGGTACTGGCCCCCACCCGGGAGCTGGCCATTCAGGTGGCCGAGGCCTTTCATAGTTACGCCACCCATATGAAAGGGTTTCAGGTGGTACCCATCTATGGCGGTCAGGATTATAAGATCCAGCTCAGGCAACTTGAGCGCGGCGTTCACGTTGTGGTCGGCACCCCGGGCCGGGTCATGGACCACATCCGCCGTAAGACCCTGATCCTGGATGAACTTGACTGCCTGGTACTCGATGAAGCCGATGAGATGCTACGCATGGGTTTCATCGATGATGTTGAATGGATCCTGGAGCAAACCCCGGAGAGCCGGCAGATCGCCCTCTTCTCGGCCACCATGCCCGTCAGTATCCGCCGCATCGCCCAGAAATACCTCCATAATCCACAAGAGATTACCATCAAGGGTAAAACCAGCACCGCCCAGAATATCCGTCAACGCTTTCTCGTCACCAGCGGTTTTCATAAGCTCGACTCCCTCACCAGAGTCCTGGAGGCAGAATCCTTTGAAGGAATGCTGATCTTTGTCCGCACCAAGAATCAGACCGTGGAACTGGCCGAAAAGCTGGCGGCCCGAGGTTACTCCGTGGCCCCACTCAACGGCGACATACCGCAGAATCAGCGACAACGGACCGTGGAACAGCTCAAAAGCGGCAAGCTGGATATCCTGGTAGCCACCGATGTGGCGGCCAGGGGACTGGACGTAGAGCGCATCAGCCATGTACTCAATTTTGACATTCCCTATGACACCGAATCTTACATCCACCGCATTGGCCGAACCGGCAGGGCTGGACGCAGCGGTGAGGCCATTCTCTTTGTCACCACCCGGGAACGGCAGATGGTGGGTACCATTGAGCGGGCCACCCGGCAGAAGATTGAATTGATGAAACTCCCCTCCACTGAGGCCATCAATGATAAACGAATCATGGAGTTCAAGCAGCGGATCACCGATGCCCTTACCGCCGACAATCTTGATTTTTTTCAGCGCCTGATCGAGGAATATCTTGGAGAGCATGACGTTCCCGCCGACATGGTGGCCGCTGCCCTGGCCAGTCTGTCCCAGGGTGACACGCCGTTGCTGCTGAAGGATCTGCCCACTCCCAAGCCGGAACGGTCCATTCCTTATGATCGGTCGGCAAGAGGAGGCCGGAGGTTTGAAAAATCAGACCGGCCATCTTTCAGGGAGAGAAAAGAAGAACCAAGAGAGTTTAGAGAGGCCAGGGAATTTAAAGAATACCGTGATCCTAAAAAGTTCAGGGAGCCACGAGAAGCAAGGGAACCGAGACCTTCCACCGTACCTGATCATGGCATGGAACGTTTTCGCATTGAGGTGGGTCTCAACCAGGGAGTTAAGCCGGGGAACATTGTCGGGGCCATTGCCAATGAGGCCGATCTCAGCAGCAAGCACATCGGCAGGATCTCGATCTTTGATGATCACAGCACCGTGGATCTGCCGGCCGGGTTACCCCAGGATACCCTGACCCTCCTTAAAAAAGTCAAGGTAGCAGATAAACAGCTCAAGATCAGCCGACTGGATGAATCAAAGGTCCAAGCCCACAATCCACCAGCGCAAGTGGTGCGAAAGACCGAGGAGAAGACCGAGAGAAGAGAAACAGCCATGGGACGCGCCAGAAGACGGGGCCAGATGAGCCCGGCATCAGTAGCGGCCAGGAAAAAAAGAGTTAAAGAGTAGAAACGACCAAGCAAAGAGCAGGGGCATTGTGGAAGTCATTATCATCGCGGCAATGGTTGCCAACCGGGTTATCGGCAGGGAAAACACCATCCCCTGGCACATCCCGGAGGAGCTGCAATGGTTCAAGGCCACAACCATGGGCCATACCTTGATCATGGGCCGCAAGACCCATGAGTCCATTGGTCGCCCCCTGCCCGGCCGCAGCACCATTATCATCAGCCGCAATAAAAACTATTGTTTCCCGGGATGCACCACGGTCCAGAGCCTGAACCAGGCCCTGGACCTGTGCGCTGGGCGCGAGAAGGTCTTCATTGCCGGGGGAGCTCAGATCTACACCCTGGCCCTTCCCTTGGCTGACACCATCATCCTCAGCGTCCTCGATCAAGAGGTTGCTGGAGACACCTTTTTTCCCCCTGTTCCAGAAGAGGAATTTACCGAGACAACACGAACAGCTGTGCCAGGCCCAATCCCATACACCCGCATCACCTACCAACGCAATAAAACATCAGCCCTTAAGGTTTGATATAGGCAAAGCCCTCATTCTGCAGATCAATGAGCGCCACAATCCCCGCGGGAATGACCTGGGATTCCGCAATCAGGCTGTCACGACTGACCTCAAAACGTTTCAAGGCATTCTCGCAGACCTGAAAACGGACGCCTTGGGCCGAAAGTCCTTGAATCCTCTCCAGAAAAGAGACAGCAGCCTCTCTGGTTACCAGGCTGACAGCCGGACCATTCAACAACACAATCAGCTCATGCTCCTGACCGGGAATGGCATTCAAGAGATTGATGACATTATTGAGGGCCAGATTAAAGACCTGTTCATCATTCTGATCAACATGAAAAACCGCCTTGTAGTGCATGACAACTCCTCTTTCTTTAAATTTTAAGAGAATCACAGCTTGGCAAAACTCTCCATCTTCCTCAGAAGAAGAACTATCCTGCTGCCTCAATTTTCTTTTTCAGTTGGCGCACGTATCCGGGAGCGGTAGGATGTCCCTTTAATGCTGCAAGCTCCCACCAAAAAAGTGCCTGCTGGTAATCTTTGCTGACCCCCAACCCTTTCGCATACAACAGACCGATATTAATATGGGCATCAGTATAACCCTGTTTCGCAGCAATCTTGAAACATTGCAGTGCAGTTTTATAATCCTGGATGCCACCCTTGCCCGAGGCATACAAGCGTCCCATGACAAAATTGGCATGGGCGATAATCTTGGCATCCGCCCCCTCATTATCAATTACTTTCCCGTACCAATATTTGGCTTTCTCAAAGTCTTGCGTCACTCCTTTCCCTGAAAGATATAAATGACCAAGATAACATTGTGCATTACAATCTCCATGTTCCGCCCTACGAAGAAAGCTCTCGGGACTTCCGGCAACTCCGGCAACTCCCTGAGACGTAACTGTGCAAATGACAAAAAGAAAAACAGAAACTGAGATCAGATACAATCGTAATAAACGCATACTTTCCTCCCCCACTTGAGTCCATCGCCATACAATGCTGAACAATACTCAAGTTGTCAAAAATTAAAATATATTCTACAAAATTTCATTCAAACAACAAGCCATCACGGTTTCCCCAGAAGTTCCGACACCTCTGCCAGGAAACCGTCAACCATCTGCTCACCGGAAAGTTCGGGAATCTCTTTCAGCCTCTGACCATCAGCCGACTGTAACATCCTCTGCCGCCAGCGTTGTTGTGACTCGAACTTTGCCTGCCAGAAAGGATGGGTGCAACACAGCTCAGGCGGCAGCAATTTATTCAAGATAAAGCCATTCACCTGAATGCCAAAGGCGGTGAGCGAAGCAGCAATGTTGAGCGCCTGTTCTACAGGCAAACGCTCGGGGTTGGCAACCACCCAGGCTGTCGTTTCCGTCTGCAGCATCTCTATGATCTGCGCTGTCAACTGCCGCCAGCTATTAATCAAAGAAAGCGGGTCAACCCCGGTGAAAACACCTTTTACCTTCAAATAAACCTTCTGGGCCTGAGTCAGATGGGTATAAAAAAGCTGCTGAATAAAGAGCAGGTTCAGAGTAGTTACCGTCGGTGCCGTATCCCAGACAATCGTCTGGTAAATATTGCTTTGTGCTTTTGCCAGCAGATAGTCGAGCATAAACTCTTCCTCAACCCCAGGAGCCCCTTCAATATAATCGATAATCTCTCGTCCAACCGGCAAAAAAGATGATAACACCGTATAAATCTCATCTGCAAATTTCGCTCGCCATAAATCAAGAACCAGTTGCCGGGTCAACTCAACAACATCAAGATTACTTGCAACTTCGGTCACCCGCTGGTCTAACGGCTGGGAAAAGATCGCCGAGAGAGAACCGGAAGGGTCTGTCGAGATCAGCAGCGTTCTACCGGATTGGGCATATTTTAAGGCAGTCGCAACCGCCATCGTCGTTTTCCCGACCCCGCCTTTTCCGGTAAACATCTCGATTCTGGTCATACCTGCAAACCCCATCAGCCAAAGTCACAATCACTCCTGAACTCTCGATTTTATTCCCCCACACACCATGTATAGGCATTCTGAAACATCTTCAGCCAGGGTGAGGCCTGGATATCCTGCATGGACTCCGGCAGATAATGGAGCTGCCAGGGCAGAAAGGCCCGTTCTGGATGGGGCATCAGGGCCAGGTGGCGGCCATCAGGCGAACAGAGGGCGGCCAGGCCGTCAGGCGAACCGTTGGGATTAAAGGGGTAGGCCTCGGTGGCCTGCCCGTGATCGTCCACATAGACCATGGGGGTCATATTGCCGGCTTCCACCCGCTGCCGTATGGCGGCATCAGGAAAATGGAGCCTGCCCTCACCATGATCCAGATGGATACCGAAGACCAGATCCTCCATCCCCTTGAGCATGATCGCCGTCGATGGCTGGACCTTGACCGTCACCCAGCGCGATTCGAAGCGGCCGGAGGTATTATGAGCAAATCGGGGCTGACTGGATGGCTCTATCCCCTGCCAGGGCACCCAGCCCAGGAGACCGAAGAGCTGACAGCCGTTGCAGATCCCCAGGGTAAAGGTGTCAGGCCGGTTATAAAATTCATTGAACATGGTCTTGAGCTGCTCATTAAAGAGGATGGTGGCAGCCCAGCCCTTGGCCGACTCGGGGACATCGGCATAGGAGAATCCGCCCACTGCCGCCAGGCCCCGAAAACCGTCGAGGGTGATCCGACCGGCCAGCAGGTCGTTCATGCAGATATCCCAGGGCTCAAACCCGGCGGCGTAAAAGGCGGAGGTCATTTCCCGGTCTGAGTTGGAGCCCTCATCGCGAAGGATGGCCACCCTCGGCTTCTCCTTTTTCGTAAGGATGTGGGCAGGAGTCGGTTCCGGCGTAAAACTCAGATGATAGGTCGCCCCCGGACGATCCGCGACATTCTCCTTTTCCTCTTTGGCGCAGACAGGATTCATCTGCAGCCGTTCGAGCTGATAACTGGTCTCCTCCCACCACTGGCGGAGGGTCTGCATCTTTTCATCGAGAACCAATGCACCATTGCAGCGGACCCGGATTTGCTTGTTGGAAGTACTCCGGCCGATGACAACATGGGGGATATCGCTGGCAACCAGCAGGGCCGCAATTACATCGAGATCACCCTGCCTGCACTCGACGACCAGCCCCAGCTCCTCTGAAAAGAGTGTGGCCAGGGGTGAATCGCTGCTGGCAAGATCAATCTCCAGACCGCAGTTGCCGCTGAAGGCCATCTCCAGCAGGGTGGTGATCAGACCGCCGTCACTGCGATCATGACCGGCCAGGATCAGGCCGCGCCGGATCAGCTCCTGCACCGCGCCAAAGGCCTGCTTGAACTGACGGGGATCGTCCATGTCGGGACTCTCATTGCCAAGCTGCCCCTGCACCTGGGCCAGGGCCGTGCCGCCCAGCCTGTTTTTCCCCTTGGCCAGATCAATGAAGAGCAGCACACTGCCGGGTTCCTTGATATCCGGACTGATCACCTGCCGGATATCCGGCACCGCCGCATAGACCGAAATGACCAGCTGCCGGGGGGACTTCACCGTCTCTCCAGCCACCATGGTGGCCATGGACAGACTGTCCTTGCCGCCGTCCACTGCAATACCGATGGTGACCATGGCATCGCGCATGGCCCGGGCCGCGTCATAGATGGCCGCGCCCTCACCCGGCAGTTTGGGGGCCCACATCCAGTTGGCCGAGCACTTCACCTGTTCCAGGTCGCGGATCCCTGCCCAGACCAGATTGGTCAGGGCCTCGCCCACGGCCATCCGCGCGCCTGCTGCCGGATCAACCAGCATCTTGATCGGCTGCTCGCCAATGGCTGTTGCCACTCCGGTCAGGCCGAAATGACTCTGGGCCACCACAGCCACATCACTGACCGTGAGCTGGAGCGGGCCGCAACACTGCTGCCGGACAATGAGTCCGGAGACCGCGCGGTCCACCTTATTAGTGAGAAAACGCTTGGAACCCACCGACAACAGACGCAGCACATCATGCAGGGCAGAGGCCACACTCAGATCCGGCGGCAAGGCCAGGGCTTGCAGGCCAGGATCACGCCGCTCGTCGCTAAAGGTCTTCTGGGGGATATTACCGAGCAGGACATCGAGCTCGATATCCACCGGCGTGCTGTCATCGGCCGCATCATGAAGGACAAATCGCAGGTCGCCGGTAACCTCACCCAGCACCTCGCAACCCACCTTTTCGCGAGCACAGATGGCCTGAAACTGCTCGATATTTTCCGACCGGATCAGGAAGCCGTTACGCTCCTGGTATTCGGCCACATAGATCTCCAGCACCGACATGGTGGGATCGCCCACCCGGATGTTGCGGATCTCCACCCTGCCCCCTGATTTTTCCACCAGCTCCTTCAGCACATTGGCTGGGCCCCCCGCGCCCTGATCATGGATAACATCAATCAGGGTCTTATCACCCATCTCGTTGCAGGCGCGGATGACCCGGTTCATCTTCTGTTCCATCTCGGCATCGCCACGCTGAACTGCGTTAAAATCCAGCTCCGAGGCATTCTCCCCCTGCAGCATGCTGGAAGCAGCGCCGCCGCCAAAGCCGACCCGATAGGCCGGCCCGCCCACCTGGACAATGAACATGCCCTTCTGCTCTTTCTCCTTTTTGGTATGACGGTCGTCAATCTGGCCCACACCGGCGGTGAACATAATCGGTTTCAGATAGCCCCAACGCTCACCGCTAACAAGACGCAGATCGAAGGAACGGGTAAATCCCTGGATCAGAGGCTCGCCGAATTTATTGCCGTAGTCCGAGGCGCCATTGCTGGCATCGATCTCAATCTGCAGGGCGGAGGCCAGATTATCGGGACAGGGATAGTGATTTTCCCAGCTCATTCCATAGCCGGGGATATGGAGATTGCCCACGCAATAGCCGGTAGTACCGGCAATCACAAAACCACCCTTGCCGGTACCCTGGACATCACGGATCCTGCCGCCGGTCCCGGTCTCGGCGCCGGGGAAGGGGGCCACACCGGTGGGGAAGTTATGGGTCTCGGCGGTCAGCAGGGGATGATAGCGGACACCGCTCTCCCTAAAGGCGGAGGGGGCTCCCGGATTGGCAGGATGCAGGGTCTTGATATCATAGCCCTCAACCACGCTGGAGTTGTCCTTGAAGGCAATCAGCGAACCCTTGGGGCTGGCAGTCAGGGTGTCGATGACCAGCTCAAAGAGGGTCTCCTCCTGTTCGACGCCGTCGATAATCTGCTTGCCCTTGAAAAAACCGTGACGGGAATGCTCGGAATTGGCATTGTTCAGATCCATGATCTCGACAATGGTCGGATTCCGCTTATGCTTGGTGACAAAATAGTCATAATAAAAATTGCGGTCCCACTCGTCCATGGAGATGCCGGGGATGCCCAGCAGGGCGTCGGGTCCGCCGCTTTTGAGGTCCACATCATAGACCGCCTCCGGCACGATCCCGGTCTCAAAGGTGTGCAGGGGTTCGGGATAAGGACACTCGGTCATCCGGTCATGGTGGCCGGCAATAAAGGCCTGCACCTCCTGGTCATCCGGCACCAGATAGCGGCGCGAACGCTCCACCCTGGTCACACAGTCAATGCCGGTGGCCCGGCAGATGGAGACCATATTTGACGACCAGGCAGTGGCGAAATTCAAGCGCGGCCCCACCTCCACCACCCGCTCTCCCTGGAGCACGGGCGAGAGCGACACAGTCTCGAGGAGAAAGCCATCGGCCAGCACCAGCCGCAGACACTCCCTCTCCCTGTCTGTCAGCGGCCGGGAAGACTCCACATTGAAACAATATGCCCGGTTCTCATCAATCCTGCGATACAACTGCGTTACCATAGATCCCATTCTTTTTCCCTTTTCCTCTCTTCTACCCGGCTATTCCCGAACCAGAGACTTTGGCATGAGCGGCACGACATATTGACGCACCGAGATTATCATCATTCCTTTAAAACAGTATATCAACCTTATCATGAAACTATGGGTCAGGAAAGCCCCTGCAATCTCCAGCAGCACTTTTTCTCATCAACGCTGAACAATCCGGGCCCAAAATGCAAGACAATCCTTTAGGCCATTAGCTCCGTAATTAACCGTCCGAGGGTTTCAATGGCAGATTTTACTGCCGGACTCCAGGCAACCCCGCAATTCAGACGGATACAGTGCTGATATTGACCGGAGCTTGAACAGACAGCCCCTGGCAAAATAGAAATTCCAACCTCTGCAGCCCTGGTGAAAAGCTGCAGACTGTCAATGCCGCGATTGAGTTCCACCCACAAGACAAGCCCCCTTCAGGAGATGACATCCTGGTATCACCAGGAAAGGCATTGGCCACAGCCCTGGTCATATTGCCGACCTGGACTTTAAGGGTATTACGCATTTTCCGCAGATGCCTCTCATACGCGCCCGTCTCCATGAACCCGGCCATAATCATTTGATTCAACTTGGGCGTAGCGATCAGGGCATTGAACTTCAAACGTTTAACCTTTTCCTTGAATCGGCCAGGCACAACCCATCCAACGCGCAGATCCGGAAGCACGGTCTTGGAAAAGGAGGAGCAGTAAAGGACAAGCCCCTGTTCATCGTACTCTTTCAGGGTTGTCGGTCTGGTCTCGCCAAAATAAAGATCCCCATAGATATCATCCTCAATGAGCGGGATTCCCCGTCCGCAAATCATGCGGACCATTTCCCGTTTTTTTCTCCAGCAACCCGATCTGTTCCGGGCTTCAATCACTCCACGATTTTCCAGCTCAACATAGGCCTGATACACTGTGGACAGCGACAAACCTTTTTGCTCCTGAACCCTACGCAGGGAAGGTAATCGTTCACCGATGGCAATATGACCAGACGCCACTTTACCCTCAATCTCATTTGCCAAGCGAATATAGTGGAATTCCACCGTTTCCTCCCTGAACCTCTTCCATCTGTTCTGTATACTTTATCAACAATCTGTATCTGTACCAGCATACCAGAACATGTCATACTGCTCCAAGAGAAAACAAACCGCATCATTCTCTGGCTGTTCACCCCGGAACCCAGCGATAACATTCAGGACAACGACCGGTCTCCAACCAGTCACCCGACAGAGAGCAAGGCTCCCTGTCCAGGTTGGGTCAAGGCCCTGTTCTGCTATGGAGTCGCGCTGATCATTACCCTGTTTACTGGAATACCTAGATAAGCAGAATCTGTACTGGTCACAAGTACCGATCAGAGAGATTTTTCAGGTAGAGATTATTCATTCCAACCACGATTCTTCGATGTGGAAACCAGACCTTCAGCCCTTTTTCCTTGCAGATAAAGGCAAAAAAGAGTAAATCTATAACATTCCGTTATGTTAGAAGACGCTACGGCTCTCTATGCCGTTCTTGTCATTTCAAATGGCAAGGTTCTGTTGCTCCAACGGTTTATGACACACAATCCTTCCTTTCTGCAACCAGGCAGGAACAACCATTCATTTTCACTGAGTATCCCATGCTGCAGCTCCTTCGTAACAAAGCACAATCCGTCGTTATCCAGGCCCTTATCCTGATTATCGCTCTGGTTTTTATCTTCTGGGGCGTAGGCACCAACATGAAGAACAGTCGAGATGCCGCCATCTCCATAAACAACGAAGAGATATCCTTCCAGGAATTTCAAAGGAGCTACGAGCAGGCAATAGCCAACTACCGACAGCAATTTGGCGATGCCATCTCCGACGAACTCCTCAAAGGTCTCGGGGTGAAACAGCAGGTTGTCAATCAGCTGACCCAAATCACACTCCTGCGTCAGGGTCTCAACGCCATGGGCATCATGGTAACTCCTGTCGAAATCCAGACTGCCATCGAGAAAATGCCCCAATTCCAGAGAGAAAGCAGCTTCAACCTGGATGCCTACCAGGCGATCCTGAGCGCCAACCGCCTGACCCCCCACAAATTCGAAGATTCCATCGGCCGAGATCTCCTTAGCGAGAAAGGCGTCACCTTTATCAATAACTTCGCCACCACAGTAAGTGATGCTGAGATCAATGAGATATATCAACGTGACCAGGAAACGGTTACCGTGAAGGTTGTCAAGATCTCACCTGCTCTCTTCAATGACAAAATAGTGATAAATCCACAAGACCTTGCTGCCTGGTTTGAGACCAAAAAGGATACTTACAAGACAGAGCAGAAAATCAAAGTGCAATACCTGAGTTTTCCCTACAATGCCCAGCAAGAGAATATAACCATCAGCGAGGAGCAGGTTCGGGCCCAATATGAAAAAGACAAGGCTGCTTACCAGGTCCCAGAAAAACGACATGCCAGACATATCCTGTTCAAAACAGAAGAGAACAGCTCTTCCCAAAAACAGGCCGCACAACTGAAAAAAGCAGAAGAAATTCTGGCCAGAGCACGTGCCGGTGAAGATTTTTCCACACTGGCCAAGACCTACTCAGAAGATCAGGCCAAGGCAACAGGCGGAGATCTTGGCACATTTGCCAGAGGACGCATGATCAAGGAGTTTGACGATGCAGTGTTCTCCATGCAGCCAAACACCATCAGTGATATCATAAAAACAAAATTCGGCTATCATATCATCAAACTCGAGAAGATCCTGCCCGCAGTAACCCAACCCCTGGAGGAAGTGCGTGCCGCCATTGTGACAAAACTGCAGACCGAGCAGGCAAGACCCGCCACTTTTCAAATGGCCAACGAGGCCTATGAAGGTATTATTGCCGCCGGCAGCCTGCAGGCCTATGCAAAAAAACATCCTGAAAAAACAGTTATACCGACCGATTTTTTCAGTCGTACCACCCCCCCAGCTGACCTGAGCCATGATCCCAAATTTATGGACACCATCTTTTCCCTGAAAAAAGGGGAACTCAGTTCGCTGGTTGAAGATCCATCCGGCTATTTCATCCTTTTTGCTGAAGACATTCAAGAACCTGCCCCACCCAAACTTGAGGCGGTTAAAGAACAGGTAACCAAAGATTTCAAGCTTGCCAAGGCCAAAGAAATGGCCAAGGAAACAGCGACAGCTCTCTTGGCCAAAGTAAAGGGAGGAGCTGATCTTGAGACAAGTGCCAAGGAGGAAAAATTACAGACCATCAATTCAGGTCCTGTCCGTAAAAACAATCCTGCCCCTGACCCTGCTCTGCCGGCATCTCTCGTTGATCAGGCTTTGCGACTAGGTGCCAAGAGCCCCTTTCCACCAGAGGCCCTGGCAGTCGGAGATGATTTTTACATCTTGCAGTTTGTTGAAAGAACCTTACCTGAAATCAGCAAATTGGATGACACCACCAAACAAAATTACACTGCCACCCTGCTCAAACAAAAACAAGATCGGCTACTTGGCTCCTGGCTGAAACACCAGGAAAAAAATGCCAAGATATTCACCAGCAAGAATATCTGAGACTGAATGGCTCCACAAAGAACAATCATATCTGGGCTTACCAGTCCGGCTATGGTTGTTCTTACACTCCTTTCCTGAATCCGCTTCCATGTCGTGGCGCCTGACACCAGGGTTCATTGATTATTCTTCGTTGTAAATCGATTCCTATTTTCTTTTCAATCCCCATGATCGTTTCGATCAGGACAAGGGCGCATTTATTATGACAAATTCACACCCCCTTTTGCAGCACTATGAGAAGCTCAACACCTTTGAGCAGACCTTTCTTCAATTTCTGTCCATTGTTTACGAACCACCCCATATCACTTTATTGGTTAACTGCCTTACCAAACTGGACATGCGCAGTCCCCGGGGCACCTGCCCAACGGCAGCCAACCTCACCCATTATTTCAACAAATTCCAGAAGCTCGGCCTCGTAACCAAAGAAAGGCAATGCGCACCAGAGATCACTGAGATATTAAGCCGGTTCTCGGTGGCCGCAGGAACGTTTCCCTCTTTTGCCAAGGTGATCCGCAAAGAGGCCCCTGTCTCTTATTATTACGGCAAATGGACAACTCGCTGCTGGCGGGCCGTGCGTGAGCTTCGTATTGGTATTTATACCCAGCAGTTTGATCTTATCGACGATGCCCTTGATTTTATAGGTGGTCAGTGCAAAGAGTTTTTTTCTGCCCTGCCACCCACTGTCCAGATTATCACCACTCCCTTTGATCCTGTCTGGTTTCGAACTCTTGCCCCTTCATTTCAATTTTTCTTACTGGACAAGACCCTGCGCTTTGCCCAGTCCGAATTATTGTCCTTTCCAGAGATTCTCCTCTTTCTTCAAGACAAGAAAAATTTTCAGCATCTCAACAACGATGAGAGACTTCCTTTCCAGCGACTGCTTTTCAACCAACTCCTCCTGCAGGGAGAGCTTGATAGTGCAGAGCAACTGCTCACAGAACAGCCAGAGAGCTTCATCGGAACTGGAGCCGTAGGTTCTCTCTATTTTCTACGCGGGAGATACCGCCAAGCACGGCAATCTTTTGCTGACGACCTCCTGACCCTCCAGCAACTCAGTGGTAATGACCAGGTGGCCTTTTTTGGCCCACAGGGACTCTTTCATCTTCTGGCCTGCCTCCAGGAAGACACGTCTGACCGAAACCAGACCGTGGCCCACCGTATCGGTATCACCCTGTCACTCTTTAGCGGGACAGCCGAAGAAAAGGCATACCATTTTCTTGCTGCCTTGCTCAGCGCCCAGAACACCAGTAAACTCTCAGAGGAAGAGTTCTCTCTGTTCCATGAAGAAAAACCACATAGCTTAACCATCCTTTTTGCCGGACTTTGCGGCTACTGGCTGAACAGCTCCCTGACTCCTGATACGGAAAACAGAATCCAGGCCTTGTACCAGCAGTCCCTGGCCTACCAATATCACTTTTTCACCCTGACTCTGGCGGACATTCTGGCCAAGACCTCCACAGACAACGTGGAATATTTGACAACCATTCAGAGTGTCCAGGAAAGAACAGGGCAACTCTCCCTGGTCTCCATTCTCGAACCTGAAGAACCATGGAAACGAAGCCTGCAGGCACTGATCCAGGCCACTACCATCCAGCACCCCTCTGCCAAGGATCAGACCATCAGAATGGTCTGGCTCATCGACTACAAAAATGACGCCATTACCATCAGCCCGAAAGAACAGAAGATCTCCCCCGGGGGACAATGGAGTAAAGGCAGGCCCATATCACTTTCCCGTCTCTATTCCGGCGAGATGCTTCCCTACCTGACCATCCAGGATCGTAAGATATGTGCGGCCATCAAAAAAATACAGCACCCCGAGACCCATGGGATAAGTTATCAGTTTGACATGGACAAGGCCCTGCTCGCCATGATTGGCCATCCTCTCCTTTTCCTGACCAAGTCACCCAATGCCGCAGTGGAATTTGTTGCCGGAGAACCGGAGCTTCTGGTAGAAGAACGAGGCGGGCAGCTCCACATCCGCTTCGCCCAGGCAGTGACCAAAGACTCCATTACCGTTTTTCAGGAGACTCCCAACCGTTTCAAGATCATTGCCATTAACGACAATCATCGCCGCATTGCCCAGATTACCGGTCCCGACGGCCTCAGCGTCCCTATTGAGGCGAGCGAACAAGTACTCACCGCCATTGGCAATATCTCTTCCTATATGACGGTCCATTCGGCAATTGCCGCCGACGCCTCAAGCAATACCAATATAGTATTTGTCGAGGCAGACCCATCCATTTACATCCACCTCCTCCCCTTTGGCACTGGTTTTCGGCTGGAGATGTTCGTCAAACCCTTTGTTGAAGGCACTCATTACCTGAAACCAGGTCAGGGCGTTGAGAATATCATGGCTGAGGTGCGGGGTAAACGCCTGCAGACCCGTCGTAATCTCGCACTCGAAGAGGAAAATGCCAGAGAGATTGAAGAATCCTGTCCCATCCTTGACCTGGCCATTGATATCGAGCAGGAGAATGATCGGGAATGGCACCTGCAGGATCCAGATGACTGCCTCCAGGCCCTGTTGGAATTGCAGGCCATTCATGATAAGGTCATCATTGAATGGCCTGAAGGTGAAAAACTGGCGATCACCCATCAGGCTTCGCTAAAAAATCTCAATCTGAAGATACGAACCAATCGTCAGAACTGGTTTAGCCTGTCCGGACACGTAGAACTTGACCAGAATACCGTCATTGACCTGCGTGAACTTCTCAGCAAGGTCAAAGGGGCCTCAAGCCGTTTTGTGCAGATTGGGGAAGGACAGTTTCTGGCACTGACCCAGGAATTTAAAAAACGACTTGAAGAGCTGAACACCTACTCGGAAGGGATTGATCCAGACGGGGGAGACGAGATCCTTCTTCACCCCCTGGCTGTCATTCCCCTTGAACAACTGATCGAACAGGCAAAGACCAATACCGATGCCGGCTGGGACGCACAGCGAGACAGACTCAAGGATATTCAATCCTTCACCCCCCAGCTGCCATCCACTCTCCAGGCAGAATTACGTGATTATCAACTCGAAGGCTATAATTGGCTCTCGCGCCTTGTGCATTGGGGCGTTGGTGGCTGTCTGGCCGATGACATGGGGCTGGGCAAGACCATCCAGTCCCTGGCCATCCTCCTGGAACTCTCGCCAGAAGGTCCATCTCTGGTCATCGCCCCGACCTCAGTCTCCACCAACTGGGAATCAGAGGTGAATCGCTTTGCCCCCACTCTCAACATCAAATCGTTGACTGGAAAAGATCGTAAAAAAACCATTAAGGAATTGGGGAAATTTGATCTCCTGATCACCACCTATACCCTGCTCCAACAAGAAAACGAGCTTCTTTCTCAGGTTAAATGGCAGGCCGTTATTCTCGATGAAGCCCAGGCTATAAAAAATGCAGCGACAAAACGCTCCAAGGCCGCCATGGCGCTTCAGGCCAGATTCAAACTCCTCACCACCGGTACTCCTATCGAAAATCACCTTGGAGAACTATGGAACCTCTTTCACTTTATCAATCCGGGCCTGCTGGGATCACTTAATCGTTTCAATGAACGCTTTGCCATTCCCATCGAACGCTACCACGATCGTGAGGCCCGGCTGAAACTGAAAAAACTCATTCGTCCCTTTATCCTGCGACGAATAAAATCTGAAGTACTGGAAGAGCTGCCTCCACGGACAGAAATCACCCTCCATGTGGCCATGAGCAAGGAAGAAAGCCATTTCTATGAAGCACTGCGGCAGAATGCGCTGCAGGCACTGGAGAACAATCAGGAGAAAAAGGGAAGGCATCTGCAGATCCTGACAGAGATCATGAAATTACGTCAGGCCTGTTGCCATCCCCGCCTTATTGCCCCTGACACCAATCTTCCCAGCGCGAAACTCGAAGTCTTCGCTGCCGTTGTTGAGGAACTGCTGGGTGGTCGCCATAAGGCCCTGGTGTTCAGCCAATTTATCGGTCATCTGCAAATTTTGCGAGAATACCTGGATGGAAAGGGAATTGCCTACAAATATCTGGACGGCTCAACCAATAGCGCCAAACGCAAACAACAAGTTGATGAATTCCAATCAGGCGAAAGTGATCTCTTCCTCATCAGTCTCAAGGCCGGCGGGCTCGGACTGAACCTGACTGCCGCCGATTATGTCATCCACATGGACCCCTGGTGGAACCCCGCCATTGAGGATCAGGCATCTGACCGAGCCCATCGCATCGGCCAGACACGGCCTGTCACTATCTACAGACTGATCTGTAAAAACAGCATTGAAGAAAAAATTGTCAAGCTCCATCAAGAAAAACGAGATCTGGCAGGAAGCTTACTGGAAGGAAGCGATATCAGCGCCAAGATGAGCACTGAAGATCTACTGGATCTGATCAAAGAAAACTGATCCGACCCCAAGGGGAAAGTTTGAGGTTGAACACGAGAGAGAGAATGCAGTTGCTTTTTGCCCCCATTCGATTAAAATAGCTTGTTCTCAAAAAGATATGCGCCCGTAGCTCAGCTGGATAGAGCAACGGACTTCTAATCCGTAGGCCGCTGGTTCGAATCCAGCCGGGCGCACCAATAAAATCAAGGGGTTAAGCCGCCACGGCTTGCCCCTTTTTTGTTTATTTTTCGTGCTGGGTAACACATGGGTAACACTTGAAGAGAAAGCCACCATTTTTGACACTCCGAATAACTCCAGCCAGGGAAATAAAAAACCGCCTCCTTCTCGAAAGAAAGAAGCGTCATTTTGTATCCCCTATCCTGGTAAACATGTCGTTCATATCTTTTTCATTATAAGCCTCAAGCCATCGGTTTGTCTGCTGAAAATTAGCCCTTGCCTTATTTGCCGCTTTCTCGTCACCCTCTCTTGCATATTTGATAATTCTATTACGGAAAAAAATATAATCACGGCACAACTCTTCAAGATCATTCGTTCTTGCGTCATAGGTTCCATCTTTTTTTGGTACATTTGGAATTGATGAAACCTTAGAGGTTACTGAAGAGGTTACTGACTCTGTATTTTCTAAAATTTTTGTCACTTTGTATGGTCCTGGGTCTTGTGCCCGTGAAAAATAAACAGCAAATTTTTCCCCATTTACTTGAATGTGCTTTATAACCAATAAACTTAAAGCATTGTTTGGATCTTTTTCCTCTGTTTGACTTACCATTTGATCTTTCGTTAACAATTTAAAAACCTGATCATCAGTATCACCAATCTGTATCTCTTTACCGTTAACATAGAGTGAATCAACTGAAATTGATGAAACTTTAGGGGTTACGGACGCTGTAGTAGTGCTGGCCGTATGTTCAACACCCAACATTCCACCCATCTTGCTTATAATCCAGGCCCCAACAATGATTACAATAACAGCTTGAATAAGCGTAACAGATTTTCTTATTGGCGTTTTAATGCCGCAATTTGGACAAACTTTTGCACTATCACTGACCTCTTTCCCGCATTCTCTACATTGACCAAGTGCCATTTTTCTACCTCTCTCAATATTTTCTACCCCTCCACCACATCACACCGGGGCGGGCTTGAATCACCTTAATAAAAACAAGTAAAGTCTTTTTATTCTCTGCTATTGAGGTGGTTTCTGTCAATGCAAATAAAAAAAACCGCCGCCCCAAAACAGGGGAAGCGGTCAATCACCGGGTGACATCCAGGGAGTAAATATTGTTTCCTGATCCGCCATCGAATCAGGATCACCCGGCAAAATCTTTATTTGTCTGGCTCTCTGTGTGCTGTAAGTACGCTGTTGACCTGGAGAGACTTGACCGACAAGGGGCGCAAACATTAACTATTCATTGCAACTTTTTGAAGTTTCGTCATTGCTGTCATCGCAAATAAACAAAATCATGGATTCAAACTCTGGACTTCTTTTCTCCAGGCCGTCAAGGTAACGGCTTTTCGGGGGCCATCCTATCCAGTTTGAAAAAATAAAAAAATATTAGGTTTTGTTTGGTTTTGTCTTTTTCGATTTCATTTGAAATGTTAACTTTTGTTAACATGTTTTCCCCTTCTGGTTTCATTGGAGACGTGAGTTTTCCCTAGTAATTGATTCCGGTTGAACCTGTAGTTTTCTGTAGTTGCTGAATGTCAACTTTTGACAATATTTTGCTTTTTGAATTTCGTTTGAAAACACAAGTTTTCACAAGTAGTTTTCCCTTCCTGAATTTCATTGTAAATCTCAGGTTTTCTCAGGTTTTCACAACCAGTAGCGTTTGCCACTAACTCTTTTTTATGGTTGCACCATGAAACTTTGGCTGCAACTTTGACGGCAACTTTGTAAAGGTGCACCCTGCAACCAAGCCTGCCTCTTTCTCTGCCACTTTGCAAGGTAGCCAGGGGATTTTTTTGTGGCGACTTTGGTGGCGACTTTACAAGTCAGTTTTGTTTGATTTCTGCCATAATGAATCAGGTCTTGCCGTTTGGATTATATCCCTGCCAGCAATTACACATTCCATTTCTATGACGCTATCATCATGCAGATATGCCTTGAAGAATGGTTTGTCCCATAGCGAACACCAGCAGATACCCCGTGACCTGTTGCGCCGGTAGAGCTCCCGCATTGTCCAGCCTGCCGCCTTTAATGCTTGCCGGTGATCCCTCAGCCAGGTTAAGGCAACGGGTGAAGGTAGGACTCTTTTCTTGCAAGGGGTAGGTGCATCCATGGCCGTCTTTTCTGTTTTTTCACTACTTGCGACAGTGACAGTTGCGACAGTTGCGACTGTTCGCAAGCTTTTGGTCTCATGTGTCGCAGAAGTCGCAGGTGTCGTTGTCGCAACTTGTCCAGAATCAATAATCCAGTCACGCAGGCCCATGGTCAACCCTCCAATAATGCAGGATTGATTTCAACATTTTTGCGCTGTTTGTCTTTTACAACTCGGACGCGCCCGCATTCGGTCAGTTCTTCCAGTGCTACATCAAGAATGGCCTTTGTCCTGGTACAGTTTGGCCCCTCTCTTTGAATATCCCTTGTCGATACCTCCACAACTTTATTTTTTTTGCAGTACCCTATCAGCCAGGCATCCAGCTTGACCGCATTACTCACGCCAGCATCAAGGGCAATCTCACCCATGAAACGCCGGGCCTCGTACAAGTGCCACCCGGCAACCGCCGCCGCCGATTTCATATGGTCTGGCCCAATGGCTCCTTCTATTCCATTCTCGAATAGGTGAAACAACGCCGCCAACCGCGCCGCATTATCAGCCGCTTTGCTGGCAACGTCCCTTGTTTCGGCCATATCTCGCCCAGGTCTTAGCTCTGCTTCAACATCATCATGAAAAGCCACCCATACCTTCTTTGCATCTGGTGACAGTTCCAGCATGGCCGGGGTCAGTTCTCCATTTTCATTGAACGCCAAAGGATTATCAAGAAGAGTACCAAGCCGCCTGTGGAATTTAGCCAGTTGCGGCCAGTGTTCCGGCGGGTCTTGAAACATTCTGCAGCCCTGTGTACTTTCAGGCCAGGCAACCAAGAACCGGGCAAGAAAACCGATACCACGGGCCAACCCTTTTAAAGAATCAAGAAAGGCTTTTACGGTTTCGGCCTGAACAGCAAGCCCCATGGTCAACCTCACGCCGCGTACAGTGTAAGACGGGCCGGATCGTCGGTCGATTCTCAAAGTTTCCGCATCCCAAAGCCCGTTTAAAAGTGCCATATTTCGCATGGCGGATTCTTTACCCATGGCATGACCGCCAAACACAATCCCAGCCTCAGAAGACAGAACGCCACCTACGGGCCACTTATGAGCCAGCCTATACGCTGTTTCTTCGGGTGTTGAATCACCAAACAACAATTGGGGAATTTGGGGCTGTTCGGGTTTATCTGATTCAAGGTCAATAACCTGCCTTTTCAGATCGTCGGTGGACTTCCCGCTTTTGCTTGCGATAGTGACAGCCGCCAACAATCCGCTTTTTTTTGCTTCCCAGACTGCTAATTCTGCCGCAAATTTTTCAAGGTCAGGTTTCGCCGCTTCCATCTGTTCGGCCTCCCATTGTTTGACTGGCTTTGAAAAGAAACCATCAACGGTCGTTTTCCGTTCCCCTGAATCTGCTACTGCCAAAAGGAAAAGACTTGTAGGGCCATCAAGTTTGTTAGCTCGCCGCACATCAACCAGCCCTTGTGCTACGGTAGAGACAACGGCCAGGGCAGAACACGCGCCAAGAGCAACCGGGCATTGAACAAACTCCACTGATTCTTTGACTGCTTCGCCGATAATGCCGGGCAGTGCGTTCAATGGGTACGGGACTGCCTGTTGATGTGTGGTCAGCGGTAA
Source organism: Pseudomonadota bacterium (assembly GCA_018821985.1). Lineage (GTDB taxonomy): Bacteria > Desulfobacterota > Desulfobulbia > Desulfobulbales > Desulfocapsaceae > UBA2270. The sequence goes on along the minus strand of JAHJKP010000024.1, from coordinate 26,122 downwards.
AGGCTCCGCCCATTCCTCACTTGTGGCCTTTGGTGTTACTCGTTCCAGTTCCCGCGCTGCCGCTGAAAAATCGCCGCCATGGTGGTACATGGTGAACAGGCCGAAAGGAGTATAAGATTCTTCAACCTCCAGCGGATAGGCGTTTGCGCTGAAGTTGTAAAAGTTGCCATTCTCCAACAATACGCCAGACGTTCCAGAATCTTTGCCGGGACGCGTCCAGCCAGTACCCGCCGTGGTGCGTCTGTCTTCCTTCCAACCATTCGCCAACAGTATATCCCCCCCACTGTGCGCCTGGTTGAATCGGCTCCCGGGTGAATCGCCATTGTTTTTCTGATTCGTAGTGGTAGTTGATTTGTCTTTTGATTGCCTCAGATCAAAGGCTTTGGCTGTGCTGTGGATCGCTTCCACTTCTTCAGGTGTCAGGGTGGGGCAATTCGTCATGCTGCCAGAAATGACCTTATACCCTTCAGAAGGTGCAGAAAGAAAATATCCGCCTTCCCCCCTGGTCTCGATCCTCACTTCTTCGCCGGGTTTGCCATCAGGCTTGACAACTGGTTTCATGGCAAGTTTCAGATTGCCTGCCACTGGCTCAGAACAACGGTAAATAAGATGATACCCGCCTGAAGGTGTTTGACGTTTCAGGAGCCTTGCAGGTAGGCCAGGGGATCTCACCTCCAACAGTTCAAAAAATGGCTCGTAGGTGGCGGGATCATCAAAATCCAAACATTCAAGATTTCCAGATACCTTGCCGCCAATAACTGCCAGCCTTTGAGCTTTGGCAAAACATTGCCCGGCAAAGGTGGCGGTCATTAGTTCGTCCTGGTAGGGCTTCCATGTTGAAAGGCTACATTTCTTGTCAGCCCCGCATGGGATAACTGAAAAGCGATTTTCCAGAAGGGTTATGGCCGCGTCATAAAGTTTATTCAATCTCGCCCCTCCTGCCGATATTGTTGAATTGGTGCGGGTCTTGTGGTATTATGGCCCTGTAATTGTGAAACCTCTTTATCCATATGATCGGGCAGATCGGGTAAAGAGGTTTTGTTGTTGGCGGTCATTGGTTATGCCCCCGCCTGTGCTTCTGTTGTGCTGCCGAAAACCCGCGCTTCAATGAATGCAACAAGGTCTTCTTTCCGATACCGCACTGCCCGATTCAACTTAATGAACCGGGGGCCTTTACCGCTCCATCTCCATTGCTCCAATGTTGCAGGCTTTACCTGTAAAAATGCTGCCGCTTCTTCTGTCTTCAAGTTCTCACCCATGATTCACTCCTTTTCTCTGTGCTTTTCTGTGTGACAGAAACAGGAAAACCCCGTTCCTTATTTTTCTAAGGTAACAGGGTTCTATGGGGCTTGCAGAGACGCAAACGGGGGTAATATGGGGGTGAAACAGGGGTGAAGCAGGGGTCTTTTATGGGTAAAGCAGGGGTAAAAAGTGGGTCATGATTTTTTTTTCCCCCTTAGTATCATCCAGGCATTTAGCGCAGACGGCAATGCTGTAACTGTGCCACTGCCAAGGGGTGTCGCGGGAAAATCTTTGTATTCTTTTCGCCATCTTTTGATTGTGTCTTCGTGCTTTTTGCAATATTCCGCAATCCCCTTTATAGTTTGCAGGGGCTTTTCTGGCTCTCTTGATCTCATTAAAGATTGTTCCTGAGGTAAAAGATCGGGCGCATCTCCAAACAGTATCGCTGGGCGGTCTTTTTCTATTTTGGCCACATCTTCAGCCAAAACAACGAAACCTTTAAGTAAATCTATACACAACTTAGGGTGAGCGGGTAAACCAAGGAACGGATCTTTTTCTATAAGATAATGATTGTCACCATAATAAAATTCATACACGTACGCATAATCATAGCCCTGAACAAGAGCTGTATATATCGCATAAGACAGGGCTTTCCCATGACCTCTATAGCTGGCATAAAACTTTTTAGGCTTTACGGATAAAATAGGGCCCTCATACCAAAAAGACAGGGGGATAAATCCCGCCGCCGCCGCATGTAGAAGTTCGCTCTCTGTCTTGCCCCATCTCTTTGCAAGTTCAATCAATGTAAAAAAAAACATATTTCACAACCTCCTTATGGTTGTCCTTGATAAAAATCAAACTGGCAGGCCGTCAAGGTAACGGCTTTTCGGGAGCTACCCTATCCAGTTTGAAAACGCTCTATGCCTTCGCTTGCATCTGAACAATCTGCCCATGTTGTTTCTTGATTCGTTCCTGTATGGCATCGGTAATTTTCTGCATGGGTTCACGCAGGCGGTCAACATTCAGGATGATATAGCCGCCCGTAACATCGCCAAGCTGTTGTTTATGGTTCAAGAGTGCCTTCACAGTGTAGCTGGATAAGTCCTGACTTTCGGCAAGGGTGGCAAAGGTTCTCCGTAGATCGTGACATGAAAACTTGATTCCGGTTGTTTCTGTCACTTCGCCAATAGCGCGCCTCGGTTCCACGATATAGCCGGTCTTCCCTTCACCGGGAAAAACATATTGTGAGGCAAGCCGGGACTCTGCCAGGGCAACACGGTTAATAACTGCCTGTTGTTGTTTCAATGGTAGTTTACCAGCAGCAGCCAGGGCCGCTTTCGCCTCGGTCAGTTCTGTCTTCAATCCTGCTTTGCGGTCGGTCAGGAGTGCTTGCAGGTAATCGCTCAATGGTAAGGTGTGCGGGTCGCTGTTCTTGGTTTCAACAATGGTAAAACAGCCTTCCTGAAAATCCACTTGTTTCCATTGGAGTGTTGCCGCCTCCTGCCGCCTCAATCCGGTGAAGAGCAAGAAAAGCAGATAGTCCCGCATGATGGTATTATCCAGCCCAGAAACGGCCTTGTACCATGCAGGCAAGTCGCTGTTTCTGATAAGGGTTCGCCGCCGCTCAACCTGATACCATGCCTTTCTTTTCCGGCTTGAAAGGATATTGACCGGGTTCATGTATGGAGTGCCGCCCTCTTCATCTTCAAAGGCATAATTCAGAACAGCCCTCAAGGTTCTCATGCAGTTGTCAGCCGCCGCCTCTCTTCGTAATGGTGGGGCAATCTCCTTATCCCCTGTAGGAGTGACTTTCTTTGTCAGCCTTTGCCGTTCCCGCTTACCACTTGCTATCGCCAGGTGACGGGTCTTTACCATGTCGCGTGTGATCTCTGCCGCCGGTCGCTCTAACCAGTCGGCTAGGTATAACCGGCAAAGGTTCCTATAAGTTTCAATGGTTCGGGGTTTCAGCTTCCCCTTTTGCAGATATTCGTCAAGTGCCGCCTGCAAGGAAATGCCCTGCCTGTTTTCTTCTTTCGCTTGCTGCCGGGCCTGCCGTTTCTCTTCGTTCGGGTCAACGCCTCTCCCCATGTCGGCAAGTATTCCCTCTGCCTGCTTTCGTGCCATCTCTACCGTGATCTTGTCAGCGGTATCAATCTTTGTCCTTACCTGCTTGCCATTGACGCGCCGCATCGTGAAATAAGTTTTGCAGGTTGTCGAGACTCGAACACCAAAACCTTTCAAGACATCATCAAAATAATCAACCCGGCCACTCTCAAGAAGGGGCAAGCTCTCAACTTTCGTCTTGGTAATATGGATTATTGGCATGGTCTCACCTCAAGATATTGGCAAAAAGATCGTCTATGGGTAACACTTGGAAGGAATTTTTTAAAAATCATCAATCCGTAAGCGGTTTACAGGCCGCTTGCTGGGTAACACATGGGTAACACTTTAGGGGAAACACAAAGAAACTGTATAGAACAGTGTAGGGGGTAACTGATTGAATGTCAAGGATATGTATAATTTGGCAGAACAGGAAAGAAGCCCAAAAAGGCCAATTTACAAACTTCTAATCCGTAGGCCGCTGGTTCGAATCCAGCCGGGCGCACCAATAAATACAAGCACTTAGCTCTTTACGAGTTAGGTGCTTTTTGTTTTTGTTTTCATTTTATACATCTCCTGTATATACTGCAGCCTTGCGCGAGGTTTGAAACCAGTTTGCGCGTGGATTGAAACCTAGCACAAGGCTACATCCGGTATTATCGACACACTCAAAGAGACAGGCGCTCGCCAGTTCCCTTCCTTCATCTAAGAGGTGGCCCCGATCGTTTGAACATATTACGTTTTTTACTCTGCCTGATTTTACGCTGCCTGTTCAACTGTCGGCGGCATCACAATATATGCCTCGCCAGGTGTTTTTTACCTAATTTTGAATGTGGCCTGAATCGGTTATGCCAGTCCAGATATTGCATGATCGACTTGCGAGCTTCGTTGACCGAATCATAGGCATGCAAATAGCCTTTGAGTATTTCACCGATTTCCATAACCGTTCAATGAAAAAATAATTCCACCAAGCTCCTCGGCCGTCCATACTGACCTTGCAGCCCCTATCCTTGACGACTTTCAAGAACTCTTAAGCGGTAAACTGGCTGCCCTGATCGGTGTTGATGATCTCCGGTGTGCTGTGGCGATTGAATGCCCCAAGCAGGACACTTTAGTCAATCCGGTTGATTTCTTTGATATGAAATCCAAAACCCTGATTCTCGATAATGGAGATGTTTTCTAGTACCCCGATGACAGTGACTTTTGCTTGGATTGCGGGAAGTGTTTTTTTGGGAATTACAATTAAAGAGGAGCTATTGTCAGTGATAATGTAGTAATATCGGATGCCTACAAAAGGAATCTTGGTGACGGCAGAGACACTCCCTCGTACCAAGATGGTCTTGCCCTCGTATCATGCCGGGTTGGCGACAATGTCAGAGATGGTAACGTAACTGAATGGCAAGTATTCACACCCGCTGAGGAACAATGAAGCCGCTGTCAATGCCATGGCAGCAAACATGGCGAAATGTGAATTTAATTTATTGTGATTTTTACGTGATTGCAAAGAGCGACTCCCTTAGTGTGAAGCAAGCATTCGTTCGATTTTCTTCAGTGGTTTCTTCAAGTTCATACAAAACATATGAATAATCGAAAATACTAACAGAAGTGGCCTCCGGAAATTTGAATAAGCCGTTAAGTGGAAAATCTGCTGCAAATAATGTCCTCTAATGGAGGCTAAATCATGGAGCATAAGGCATAAGGCATAAGGAACGAGACGGAAATATGCATCAGCATTCAAGGTGCAAGTGGCTCTGGTAGCGATTGCTGGAGACAAGATACTGGCCAATTTGGTTGGCTCAGCAGTTTGCAGGGCATCCCACCCAGATAACGAGTGGAAACGGCAACTGAGTGAAGATGCTGCCGTGGTAATTGACGGGGGGGCTACAGAGCGCCGTTACTGATGTGAAGGCCATGCATGCCAAGCTTGGTCAACTGACGCTTGAAAACGATTTTTTAGAAAGCGGGATCTCCAAAATGGGCACAGGAACGACCTATATCCCTGGCCAAAGGCTTTGTCTATCTTAGGACGGCAGTTGATTAGGGCAGTAGGAAAGTTCCGACCGCATTGATCGTGATCACCTTGGAGTCATGTCATGCGGTCGACATCCTGCTCGAGGCGTATATCGTGATGCTTGCCGCCTGTTGAACAGGCAGCGTCAAAAAACAGAGGACCCACTTAAAAAACTGGTCAAACGAACGGAAGCACCTCTGTAGATATCACTGCCTACTTCTTCTGGATCTTCAGCAGGCTTTTGACCAACTGGCCTGCGATACTGACCGCCATAAAGCCAACTATAGCCAAAGCTACCAAACCAATATTTTCAGATACACCATCCATTTAATTCCCCTCCCTGTAACATAACGTATTTGTATAGGATATATAGCGAGACATTAATTTGTAATTTTTTTTAAAACTTTTTCTTTTTAGCATATTTCACTTTTCTATTCAAACAAGAATTTCAAAAAAAACATTATTCATCTGCAAATCCTGAATTCAACTTGCAAGAACAACTCTTCTCTATCGAAAAAAGAAGTAAGCTGGAGTCGCATTATGGCCATTCTCACCGATAAAAGAAAGAGGAAGTGTCACTTGTCCTCCATCTACAGGACTTCCACGAAACTCTCCAACAGTTGGTGTTGCAATCTCAGCCAATCCGTCTTCCGGTCAAGTGGGTAGATCTGGTTTATTTCCAGCTCGATGCCAAGATAGCATTGCCCCGGGAATTTTTTACGCAGAGCGGTGACGAATCCATCGCTGGTTCCCCGATACGGATAATTTCTCCGCAAGCGCCATCCCGCATCTCTGGCAGCAAGACCGGCGCGCCATTTCCGGCAAAACTCTTTTTCCTTGGCGCGGCTTGGATCATAGAGAAATCCGACATCCGCTGTCCTTTGCACCCCATCCAGCACTGGGGTAAAGGAATGGATGGACAGATGGAGAACGGTTTTCTCTTTTCTGAGATTGTCTTCAATGGCCTCTTCGACCTGGCGACGATAAGGGAGATAATAACGAGCTAGAATGTCTTCTTTCAGGGCAAAGGGAAGATCGTTCCTGGGGTGGTGTATCACGGGTGAGCGGTGATTGGTCAGAGAACGATTTAAATCCACCAGCAGGCGGGAGACGCTTCCGGCAAACAGGGAAGATGAAAGCCTGGCGGCAAGCAGGCGCGCAAATTCGAGGGCTCCAGGGTCGTATCCCTTATGAGTGTCGAGTTGGTCGATACAGCCAGCAAGAAGCGGGCGGTATCGGTCTGGAAGATCATTGGTGGCGTGTTCGCAGCTGAGAATGAGAGTCGGGGGTCTCTGTCTGGTCATCGTCGAGTCCTTTCCATCACGGGTATATAGATGAGCTGATTTCGGGCCTGCCGCGGCGAGCTTTTGAGGCGGAGAACTATCCATTCTCTTAATTGGTGAACATGACGCCTTGGGCCAGGCAGTCACAAAGGCGGCCATAAACCTGATTCAGGGCGGGTCGGGACATATCATTATTAAGCTGCCTGACAATCCGGCTCGCCAAAGTGCCCTGCTGGGTAATGATTCGCAGTGGTTCAAGAAAAACCTCCGGCAACGGATAGCGGCCTTTTATTTCCTGGAGAATATGGCCCCAAAGATCTCCGGCCGTTAGCTCCCCCCTCTCCTGCAGGCCGAAAATATTTAAATAATCACCATTGCTGATCCTGTGGTTCTCCGCACTCTTGACGGTCTTAAAAAGGATGTCGGCCAGGGCATCGGTCCGCCACTGTGGTAACTCTGCAGGATCGGACCACAGGCCGTCAACCAGGGCCTTCAGCGTATGGATGATCAGCGAGGCCACGGCCAGATCGGCCAGAGGACATTCCTGCACATCAAGGATGCGGATTTCGATGGCGGAACGATCAAAACGGGCAATTGCCCCCCTGGAATTGAGCCATTCATCCTGTAAAACAGTCTCCGGATCATAAGGCTTGATATCGCGATAGATACGCTGGAAGATCTGGCTGTCATAATCCGCCCTGGTAAAAACAGGCTCCGGAATGACATCCCCGGTCAAAGAGGGAAGCTTTGTGGAATTGGTCCGGTACACCTCCATCCGATAATCGAGAAAGTCCTGGAGGTGGCCATCGACAATGGGAGTGCTGGCAGCCAGGGCCGGTAAAATGGGGAGCAGCACGCGGATCGCGGCGTGGAGTCGGCCGAACTCTTCGTCGCCTGTAAATGGCAGATTCAGATGGGCGCTCTGCAGATTAGACCAGCCATGGCCGCGGCAGTCGAATATTTTGTTATAGGCCTCGTAGATGGCGCTATGATGGTGGGGCCACAGTCTGGTTTCCCGGAAGGGATCCATCCAGGGATGGGCGCCGCTGGGCATCAATCTGGCCTTGAAATCCTTGAGGATGGTATTGATCCGACCGACATCCTGCTGAAAAAGGCTGATAAAATCAGCAAGAGACGGCGTCGGCTCGCCGGTTTTCAACTCTATGACGTGCAGGGCCAGCTCATTGGACCAACACACCCCAGGCTTAGTATAATTTTCATTGTAGCAACCATTGACCGCCTTCAAAACCTCGTCGGTCAAAGGCTTCACGTCGAGGGTGTCGGCGTCGACGATCATGTATTCCAGCTCGACGCCGCTGGCGCCGAATAGGTGCAGGGGTTCGTGGCTTGTCATCCCTGGTCACGCAGCCTCTTTCTGCGTTCAATGCGGGCCAGGAAGGATGCCATTACTCGGGTGTACAGTTCATCCTTCAACTGCGCGTCCTCATTGCCGGCATCGAGATTGGGATTGTCGTTTATCTCAATGAGGTAAACCTTGCTGCCGATCTCTTTGAGGTCAACTCCGTAGAGACCGTCGCCGATGAGATTGGCCGCCTTGACGGCGGTACCGAGCACTTTTTCAGGCACATCTTCAAGGCGGAATGTTTCGGTGAGGCCCTCTTTCTTGGTGCCGTCGGCATCCCGCTGGATAATCTGCCAGTGGTTATTGGCCATGAAATATTTGCAGGCAAAAAGTGGCTTCTTGTCCAGAACCCCGATACGCCAGTCAAAGGGAGTGGGCAGGAACTGCTGGGCTACGATCAATTCTGAATCCTTGAGGAGCTCCCGGCCATAGTGCATGAGTTCTTCCCTGGTTTCTGCCTTGCTGACCCCCTGGGAAAAGGAGCTGTCAGGCTTTTTGAGGATGCAGGGCAGGCCAAGTTCCTGTTCAACCTGAGCCAGGTTGTCGCGGTGGACAATCATGGTCTTCGGCGTGGGAATTTTGTGGCGTTCAAGGAGCTCGGCCAGAAAAACCTTGTTGGTGCAGCGCAGGATTGATTCGGGATCATCGAGCACCACCAAGCCCTCTGCAGCGGCACGCCGGGCGAATCTGTAGGTGTGGTGATTGACGTTTGTGGTCTCGCGGATGAAGAGGGCGTCAAATTCGGAGAGCCTGCCATAATCCTCCTTCCTGATCAGTTCCGCCTCAATGCTCAGGGCAGCTGCGGCCTTGATGAATTTTTTCAGGGCCCGTTCGTTGGAGGGCGCGTCCTTTTCTTCCGGGTTGTAGAGAATGGCCAGATCGAATCGGTTGTCGTTTTTTTTGGGAAGGCTGTAATGCTGTCTGGCAAAAAAAGCATTGGCCACCTCCATGACAAAGGGAAGGTGGCTGTCCGGAATGTCGTTGCCGGCAATGGGTGAGATATTCTGGAGGATCCATTTTTTATGAAAGACAAAATCGGCCCTGAGGAAGGGAGCATAAAACATGTTGAACAGCCGGGAGCTCAGGCGGTCATAGCGCTTGGCCAGGTTCTTGCCGAAATAGATGGAAAGGACGAAGCGATCCGACTGGAGCGGGGCAAGGCTGTTCTGGATCAGCTCATCCAGGTCTGCCGAGACGAAGCGGATGATGGAGGGCAGCTTCATGTCCTGAATGGTCCATATTGACGGAATGGGTTTGTGGCCCCTGGCCTCGGCAAGGAGCGAGACATAATAACCGGCGGCCTGATACCGGTACGACTTGCACATATTGAAAACCTTGGTGCGTCGCAGGCTGTTGAAATAGGGATCGGTCAGGTAGGCGCGGGCTGAGATGATCTCCACCCCTTGCAGATCCAGGGGCCAGCTCTTGGGGTTGTCGACAACGATCAATGTGCTCATTTTGCCACCTTGCCATTCCCTGATGGGGGCTCAATGATGAGCAGGTTGGCATCGTAGGTGAGGATGCCCAGGAGGATGGAACCCACGAGACGGTCGATATCGACCTCGTATAACTGGCCCTTCCCCGAAGGATGCTTCAGGGGGTCCGCAACGAAGACATGGCGGTTATGGAGATCATAACCGCAGAGGATCACAAAATGGCCGGTGGCCACTCCCCGGATATCATCAGAGTCAAGGGTGGGGCCGAACTCACGGGCGCAATGGTACAGATAGGTGGAGGAAAGACCGCAGAGAATGGGTTTGTCTTGTTTGAGGTATTTACGAAGAAGGGCGGTGGTAAGATCCTGGAATCGCAGTTTCCCACCCAGAGCCAGAAATTCCAGATAGGCCTTGGTGGCAACCTTCAGTTTTTTACTGGTCTTGACCTTGACCTGCTGCTTGAGCTTTGCACTGAGATCAATGTCGGGGCCTTCAAACCAGGTGGGATCAAAGACCTGCAGGTTGTAGGTGTAAATCGTGGCCCGGTAGCCGCGTCGCAGTGCATGACAGGCAAGGAGGACTTCGAGGGTGCCGCCACCTTCAAGCGGATGGGCCTCGGAAACAACCTGATTTAATGAGATCTCGTCACCATAATACCTGTAGACAGCATGCAGACAGGTGGGACCACAGGTTGTATCATCAGGTTGCGAAAGTATATCCAGTGCAAAGCGGGATTCCATAGGGATGCTCCTGGTATGCAATATCCTTCTGGCATTCACAGGTCATACTTAGATCCTGCCAAAAGAATCCAGAGGAAAAGAAAAATATTTCAAAGGAAAAATACCGGATAGAAACAGCACCAAACTCTAAAACCATTTTCCACGAAATGGAAGATACCTGCGACAAAGTTCACTTCTCATATCAACAAATTATCTTGATCTCTTTTTAACAAAACAAGTACACTTATGAATAAGTGTAGAGTAATGAGAATTAAATAGCAACAGAACAGACAATAATGAGCCAACCCCTATCGTCTGGCCATAAACTATACTGTTGCCGCGAAACTGAATTTTATACAGGAATCTCTATGGTAAAAAAAATCGTTCTCGTTGCTCTGGTGCTGGTCATTGCTCTGGGTGGCTGGCTCGCCTACTATTTTTCCGATAAAGAGGTGATTAAGCGCCAACTTACTGACCTTGCTGTAGAGCTTGGCAAGGAGGGACAGGAGTCGCCGATACAGATGGCTCTGAAAATGCGCCAAGTCAAGAATATGCTGGGAAAGACCTGCCTGGTGACTATTCCGGAGAGAACCTATCACGAGGCACTGGAACAGGATCTGATTATCCAGTACCTCATCTACCACCGTAATCGCTACACCCTCCTCGCCGTTGCCTTTGAAGATGTAATTATCAACATACCAGCCAAGGGACAGGCGGAAGTGCAGAGTACGGTTCGGCTCCGACGCGGGGATACAACAGGGACAGACTCTATTGAAGAGATGCACAAGGTGGAGATTGCCCTGGTCAAAGGTGAGCAAAAATGGTTGTTCGATAAGGTCATCCTACCCGAAGCCCTGATCGAATAGGATAATGGCTCTCTTCAGCCACACCCCTCTGGGGCTTGGTGGCATATGCTCAATATATACTCACCGACCAAGGCTGAAAAATATTTTTGGCTTATAATGCCCGGATATTTTTCTGCTAAAAAAGATAGATACAAAAAACCAATCCGTTCCTTTTACTATGATCGCTACCGCTACCTGCCCCTGCACCTCTGACCGACCATATGCTGAGTGCTGTGAGCCGTTGCTTTCCGGTGATCGTATGGCCTCTACGGCTGAAGCCTTGATGCGCTCACGCTACACCGCTAATGTGGTCCGAGACGTCGCATACCTTCTCAGATCATGGCATCCCTCGACCAGACCAGATACGATCGACCCTGCCACCATCCCTGACTGGTGCGGCCTTCATATAGTCCGTACTGAAAAGGGGATGGAGAGCGACAGCGAAGGTGTGGTCGAATTCAAGGCAAGCTCATTTATCCAGAAGAAACCATGGAAACTGCACGAAGTCAGTCGTTTTGTGAAAGAAGATGGGCAATGGCTCTATGTCGATGGCGACATCAAGGATGACGCCCTTCCTGTCGAAAGAAGAGGGGCAAAGATTGGCCGCAATGACCCCTGTCATTGCGGCAGCGGCAGGAAATTCAAGAAGTGCTGTGGACCTTGAGAAAGCGCCCGATAGCCGCCATTGCTCTGTTTATTATGGAAATTATCAAAGGGACGCACCCAGGAAACTGCTCACAATCTTAACGAGTCTCTGTAACTCCGAATTTCTTACTCACCAATTATTTTCACCAAAACTCTTTTTTTGCGCCCGCCATCAAACTCACCATAGAATATCTGCTCCCATGTCCCGAAATCAAGTTGACCAGCGGTAACAGCAACAACAACCTCTCTTCCCATCACCTGCCGCTTCAAATGGGCATCTGCGTTGTCTTCACCGACGTTATGATGATAGTGACTGACCGGTTCATGGGGAGCCAGCTTCTCAAGCCATACCTCATAGTCATGATGCAAACCGGATTCATTATCATTGATAAAGACCGATGCCGTGATATGCATGGCATTAACAAGTATCAATCCCTCAGAGATCCCACTTTCGGACAAACATTCTTGCACTTGAGGTGTAATATTAATAAATGCTCTCCGTGTCAGTACATTGAACCACAATTCTTTACGATACGATTTCATGCATTCCCTCACCAAGTTTTTTCATCATTGACAATTTCCGCCAAAGCCTCCAGTTGATTGCTCAGGCCTCAGCTGAGACATTTTTAAAAAATTTGGAAAAACCTCTAAAATCAAGTAACTTTAACTTAACTTGTCATCTCATTCAATGCCCAGACAAAAAGCAGCAGATCCGTGACAGAATTTATTGTAAGCGGTAAGGGCAACAGCAAGGAAAGCAATGATCATCTCCATCATCCTGAAAAAGCTCAAGCAGGCCGTAACTGATCTGCTGCCCATTATTCTGGTCATCGCCTTCTTTCAGATTGTTGTCCTGAAACAACCATTACCACAAATGGGCCAAGTCCTTTTCGGCGCCATTCTGGTGGTGGTCGGCCTCACCCTCTTTGTCCAGGGACTGGAGATGGGCCTCTTTCCCATCGGTGAGACAATGGCCCACGCCCTGGCCAGGAAGGGCAGCCTCTTCTGGCTCCTCTGCTTTGCCTTTGCCCTCGGTTTCTCAACTACCGTGGCCGAGCCTGCCCTCATCGCCGTTGCGGCCGAAGCAGCGGAGATTGCCAGCGCGGGGGGGCTTATCGATTCGAGCCAGGAGACGCTGAAGCAATACGCATTCGGCCTGCGCATGTCTGTCGCTTTCTCCGTGGGGCTTGCCATCCTCATCGGTGTCATGCGCATCATCCGCGGATGGCCCATTCATTATCTGATCATCGGCGGCTATGTGCTTGTCATGCTGATGACCACCATTGCCCCGCCAGAGATCATCGGCATCGCCTACGATGCCGGCGGGGTTACCACCTCCACCATCACCGTACCACTGGTGGCGGCACTGGGTGTGGGGCTGGCCTCAACCATTCGCGGCCGGAGTCCTCTTCTGGATGGCTTTGGACTTATCGCCTTTGCATCCCTGCTTCCCATGATCTTTGTCATGGGATACGGACTCATAATCTTCAGATAAGAAATGACATTTTTCGTGGAATTCATACATGACTTCAGCAAAATACTGCTTTCGACCTGCCGGGATGTGCTGCCCATCATCGCCCTCATCACCGGCTTTCAGCTCCTGGTCTTGCGGCAGCCCATTCCCCATCTGCGCCGCCTTGTGGTCGGCGGCATCTATGTCGTCATCGGCCTGGCCCTCTTTCTGGCGGGACTGGAGAAAGCGCTTTTCCCTTTGGGCAAGATCATGGCATCCCAACTCTCTGATCCCGCCTTTATCTATGGCGCGGATACCATTGTCTTACAGGCCGACTGGAAGGCATATGGCTGGGTCTATCTCTTTGCGGCCATGATCGGCTTTGCCACCACCATAGCCGAACCCTCTCTCATTGCGGTGGCCTATAAAGCCAACGAAGTTTCCGCCGGAACCATCAGCCAGTGGGGCCTGAGAATCACGGTGGCCGTGGGAGTCGCCTTTGGCATAGGCCTGGGCACCTTTCGCATCGTCACCGGCACCCCGCTCTATCTCTATATCCTTGTCGGCTACATGATTGTCATTGTCCAGACCCTCTTTGCCCCCAAAAGCATCATTCCCCTGGCCTACGATTCAGGCGGAGTCACCACATCAACAGTCACAGTCCCTCTGGTGGCGGCGCTTGGCCTTGGGCTGTCCGCCACCGTGCCGGGACGAAATCCCGCTTTGGACGGCTTTGGCCTTATTGCCTTTGCCAGTCTTTTTCCGATCATAACCGTCATGGGCTATGCCCAATTCATGCACTGGCTTAGTCAACGCAACAAATAATTCACGGAGAAAAAGAATGCGCTTTAAACTCATTTTATCTTCAGTCAAGCCTGGTATCACCGATCGTGTTGTGGATGCGGCCAAAGCAGCAGGAGCCACAGGGGCCACGATCATCCCGGCCCGAGGTACCGGTATCCGAGAGGCCAAAACCTTTTTTGGCCTCTCGCTGGAGGCACAGTCCGACATTATCATGTTTCTTCTCGAAGAGCATCTGGTGACCAAAATCCTTGATACGATAAAAGAGGCGGGAGAATTTCATAAGCCAGGCACCGGCATTGCCTTTGTACTCCCTGTCGAACATGTAGTGGGGCTGGAAAGCCAGATGGAACGATTTAAAGAAGAGGTCCGGGAAAGTTATTTTTAACAAACCACATTTATTTCTGCGAGGAAGAACATTATGGAAGCTGACGCTAGAAAAATTATACGGGCAAGAGACGTGATGCACAAGGGGGTTGTCTCCATTGACGGCATGGCCACCGCCAGGGAGGCAGCCGCCAAGATGCGTTCTGAGAAGGTTTCCTGTCTGCTTATAAAAAAACGGGATGACGATGATGCCTGGGGTATTGTGGTCGTTCAGGACTTTATCAGGGGGGTTATGGTCCCGGGTCGTTCGCCCAACGAGGTGAATGTCTATGAGATCATGACCAAACCGGTCATCACCGTACCGGCGGATATGGACATCCGCTATGTGGCCCGCCTGATTTACCGGGCCGGTATACGACGGGCGCCGGTCGAGGAGGAAGGAAAGATTGTCGGCATGATCTCTCTTTCCTCGTTAATTCTCGACAATGAACTTTTTTAGAAGCCGATTCGAAATAACTGGCTCTTTATAACTATTTCGTTACCACTGGATACCCTCAACCGGGGAAACCAAATTTTTGTGGAGCGATTTGGTAAAGACTCCTCTCTGGCTCTCGCGGGTAATATCGCCTTCTATCATCATGAGAAATGGAACGGGACCGGGTATCCTACCAGGCTCAAAGGAGAAGCGATCCCCCTCTTGGCCCACATCGTCGCCCTGGCCGATGCCTATGACGCCTTGCGCAGCAAACGGCCCTATAAAGATCCCTCATTCCATGAAAAGGCCGTTGAACTTATCTGCCGCGAATCAGGCAAACACTTTGATCCGGTGGTCATTGAAGCCTTTCTCCTCAATCAGGAACAATTTCGACTATGCCTGAAAAACAACTTAGTTAGCCAGAGATAATAGGAGCTATCAGCCCCCGACCTCCTGGATTCTTTTTGAAAAGCTTCTCCAGAGAGGAACGGCACAAAACATTGAGAAAATCACCACGGCTGGAATAGTTAACTCTACCCTGTATATCTTAGCCAAAGTTTCCCACAGTTCCTGGACATGACAAATGTCATTGATAGAAAACTTCTGGAAGCCTTACTTCCCTATCAATCTCTATTCCCAGACAACCCTGCCATACCCATTCTCTGCAACAAAAAAACAGCGGTGCATAGTTTTTACTGCACTTTTAAAACTCGTTTTTGCTTCATCCTCTCCATGTTTTCGCCCAGAATTCAGCAAAATATTCGAGAATACAGCAAGATAATAAAATAAAATATTCTCATATCAAATTGGCTCCATTATTGCTTAATCAAAACAACACCATATAAGGCACTAATGTTTTGTATTTATAAACCGGCTGTGCTTGTCAGATAGTGAAGTTCCACAAAGGAGGTCAAATGGGTCAGTATATTGAAATTCAAACAACACCGTCTTCTTTCGAAGACACTCTCATTTTAGACAGGAGGTGGATGATATGAACATCAAGTTTCGTGTATTACCAATAATGGCCCTGGCAATGGTCTTACTTTTCGCTCCGCCGACGCGAGCCGAACAAGCTGCAGTTGAAGCTGCCGGTGCCGACGCCAATGCCCCAACCATCAACCTTGATAAAACCTCCCTGGATAACGGTGGAGATTTTGTCATTTCCGGAAAGGCCCCGGCTGGCTCCAAGGTCTATATCGAACTCTGGTCTGCTGAAAAAACCGTCAAGGCCAATCGATTTGATGGAAAAAAAGATCCTAAAACAGGCATAATTCCCTATAAATTTTATATTACCAAAGACATGCCGGCTTTTTATAAAATTG
The DNA here is from genome assembly GCA_018821985.1 of Pseudomonadota bacterium. GTDB lineage: Bacteria > Desulfobacterota > Desulfobulbia > Desulfobulbales > Desulfocapsaceae > UBA2270. The sequence continues at coordinate 10,100 of JAHJKP010000024.1, read as the reverse complement.
TTGCTCCTGTAGAAATGGCTGGGGCAATTGATAAGGCCAAGGCGGCAGGCAAAAGTTGGAAATATTCTGAGGTCCTGAAAGAAATCGGTGCCGATGCAGCGTACACCGTCCCGGCCAAGATTCAGATTGACAATTATCAGGCCACAATCATGGCCAGTATTCTTGGATCACGCGGCACCTTGCTGCCTCCCATGGACGAAAAAGCCAGTAAGCGTGAATCGATGAAGCTGGTGAAAACACGCTTTGTCAGTGTCGGCAACCTGCTGTCCGCCAAGGTCGAAACAGCCCCTGATGGTTCGTACTCGGCAAAGGTCAGTATTCGTTCAGGCCTGGCGCCCGGTAAATACAGTGCAAGAGTAACTGCCGTCACCGAGCGGATCAAAGAAGGAGACAAGGAAACGGTCAAAAAAGTCACCAGTGAAGTGGCATCTTTTGAAAACAAGATCGCTTTTCCCACTGTTTATCTAAGTACAGCCGGTACCAGCATCAACATACTCTGGCCCTTTCTCCTTGCATCGGCTGTCACTATTTTCGGTGTCCTGATGGGCGCAGGCGGTGGATTTATTCTTAACCCCCTCTTGATTATGTTCTTCCCCCTGCCTCATACCGTCGTGGCCGGAACAGTTATGCCCACCGTGCTTTTTGCTCAGGGTACAGGAATTATGAATTACTCCAAGATTAAATTCATCAACTGGAAACTCGGCTGCAGTATTGGTTGCGCCATGCTGGTGGGTGGATTTATCGGTCCGAAACTGACTGAGATGATCACCTTGGATCAGTTCAAATTTCTCTTCGGGTGGGTTCTTCTGATACTGGCTGCTTTAATGTTCTGGCAGACAACTCCTGGCTATCTTGCTAACAACAAGAAAGAACAGGCGATCTTGAAAGAGTTCAAGAAACGGGCAGCAGAAGCTGCTAAGGCAAAAGGTTAAACAGAAACTTATCTGGAGGAATCCATTATGAAAGTAGATTTTTGGGGTCAGGAATTTGAGGCCAATATGTTTGTTGGCTGTATCGGGGGTTTTCTCATTGCCATCATGTCATCCATGTTCGGATTTGGCGGCGGGCCATTCATGGTGCCGTTGATGACACTCGGACTGCGGCTGCCCATGTATATCGTTGTCGGCAGTTCACTGCTGGCAATCTTCTTCAACACCGCCATGGGCACTATGCGCCATTATCAGTTTGGCAATTTTGATCTGATTCTCTTTCTGGTCATGTTTCCGGCAGCCATACTCGGCGGCTACATCGGCCCAAAGATTGCCAAGAAATTGAGTCCTGTAATGGTTAAACGAGTCGCCTGTGCAGGTTTGATTATTCTCGGCACGAAGTTGCTGGGTCTCTTTTAAAAAAGGGGAATTTTCCCTCCAGGTCCGGTTTTCATAGCGCCCTCCTTGTTGTGAAAGCTGGATCTGGTTTTTTTTTAATTTGTGTAGCCTCTAAAAAAAGGGTCTTGTCCCTCTCATTCCAGTTTCTGTTTTGCCCCCCAGCCTCGGATGCTGGAATGAGTTTTTTTTATGAAAAACGATCACGATTTGATCAATATTCAATCGGCAGTTGTTTCTTACCATCGTGACAAAGGGAATAATTATGAAGCTCTAAACTTCAACTTCAGTGACTGAAATAGAAATTAATTTTTGTGACTGTAGCGAACTACCGTGGTCTTTTCCAAGGTAATCATACCTCCATTCATCATCTCATCGATGCGGGGCATGACCTCATCGATCTTTTCCTGGCTCTCGACCACTTCAATAATAATGGGAAGGTCGAGTGAAAGCCGTAATAGTTTGTCGGTATGAAAGACACTGTGGGCGCCAAATCCGGCGATACCCCGCAGAACCGTAGCCCCAGCAAAGCCTTCGGTTCTGAAAAATTCAACCAGTACCTCATAAAGTGGACGATGGCCAATTTTGTCGTTCTCACCCAGGAATATCCGCATCAATATCTTTTCACCGCTGAATCGTGTCATGACCACCCCTATTTTGTTTATGGTTTCTTTAAAGAAGCCGTGCCGTCAACATACCAAGCCAGGTAAAGAGAAGACAGACGGTAACGCTCACCAGGACATTAGCTGAAGCCACAACGAAATCCCCCTCCTCCAATAACCTGAACGTCTCATAACTGAAGGTGGAAAAGGTAGTGAAGCCGCCAAGAAAACCGATGGTGATGCCGGTACGAAGACTGACCGGCAGCAGAGTGCTCCGCATGCCGAGATCCATGACCAGGCCGATCAGAAATGCCCCCAGGATATTGACGACAAAAGTCCCATAAGGAAGACTCCTCCCCAACAGGTCATAGACCCAACCTGAAACCAAATAGCGGGCCACGCAGCCTAGCGCCCCACAACCTGCAATAAGTAAAACCACCTGCATCAAGCTCCTCCTTAAAAAGCATTACCAATTTTCGATAAACAGAAACTAAGACGCAGGCACTGTCAAAGGTGGCGAATAGCGGCTCAGAATGATCAGCACGACAAAGAGGATTGCCGACAGGATCGCGGTTGCCGCACCAAAATAAAAAGTCGCGGCCGGAGAAACATGATCCCAGAGCCAGCCGGCGATCAAGCTGGCCGGCAACATGGCAAGGCCCACAGCGGCGGCATAGACTCCAAAGGCAGTTGCCTTAAAATCAGGAGGTATGATGGTTGCCAGAAATGCCTTTTGAATCCCCTCGGTAAACCCCATGAACAACCCGTATAAAGCAAATAATACCCAGATAGCGGAGACATTTTTGGCAACCGCGAAGCCATAATAAAGTCCGGCAAACAAAACGAATCCCAGCAGAATGATCCTCTTCTTGCCAAATTTATCCGCCGCCATCCCGGCCGGAATAGCCGACATGGAGTAAACAAGATTGAACATAAGATAGACCACCGGAATCGTAATCGCCGGAATACCAACCTGCTGCGCCCGCAGGATCAGAAAGGCATCGCTCGAATTGCCAAGGGCGAACAGGGTCGCAATGACGATAAAAAACTTCACCTTCCAGTCAAAATGTTTGAACGTCAACTTGAGCCGCTCATTCTGGGATGTTGGCTGCTTTTTATTCTCCTCAATGAAGAGGAAAATCAAGATGACCGCAATCACCCCTGGTACCATGGATAGCCAGAAAATCGTCCGATAGTCATTGTTAAAAATCCCCAGGAGAAAAAAGGCTATAGCAGGGCCGACCACCGCTCCCAAGGTGTCCATGGCCCGATGAAAGCTGAAGGCGCGGCCCAGGTGGGTAGTCTGAGTGGACTCAACAATGATTGCATCCCGTGGGGCAGTGCGGATTCCCTTGCCCAAGCGATCAGTGAGACGTGAAGACAAGACCTGCTGCCAGGAGCCAGCCAGAGCCATTATAGGCCGGCTCAGGGTAGAGATGGTATATCCGGCAAGCATCAGATTCTTACGCTGCCGGGTCCGGTCGGAAAACCAGCCGGAAAAGACCTTGAGCAGACTGGCCGTTGATTCGGCAATACCCTCAATCAGGCCGATCATGGACATATTGATTCCCAGTACGCTGGTCAGAAAAAGCGGGACTAGCGGATAGATCATCTCGGAACTCATATCCATGAAAAAACTGACGAGCCCCGTAAAAAAGACATTCCTGCTGAATCCGAAAAATGTTTTCTCATTTCTCATCAGCGTTTCTCCATTAAAAGAGGAAGGGCCCAATATACTTCCCAGCCGTAGAGAGCAGGCAGAGCACCAGAATCCACTTGATGAATTTTGCCGGTACAAACTTCTGCAAGCGCGCCCCGCAATACATGCCCGCAAAGCCACCCACTCCAAAGAGAAGGCCTAAAAGCCAATCAGGAGTAATCACCAGCCCGGGGTAATATGGCGCCAGCATCTGGTAAAATATCACTCCCGCCACCGAGGTAACAAGGGTGCCCATCAGCGTGGCCCCGGCCACCGTATAGATCGGTAGTCCGAAGAAACTAACGAAAAACGGGGCAATAATCGCGCCGCCGCCAATACCATACACCCCGCCCACCATACCGACAATCAGGCTGAGGGCCATGACTCCAATGGCATTCACGGTAAAGGTCTCCCCACAGAAATCATAAACAATCCGGCTGAAGGTCCATTGTTGAACCGTTACGCGGGAGAGTTGTTCAACGGGGGCAGGGATACTTGTTTCTTTGGCCTGGACTTGTCTTTTGAGTTGTCGCTGAAACCGCTCCTCTGTCGAAGGGCGGCCGATTTCTTTTTTCTTGAGGAGCAGATCTTTTAATAACTTTCCACCGATATAGAGCAGTACAAAGCCGACGAACAGTTTGAAGTGCTTCGGGTCGGGCAGGTATCTGATGCGAACGATGGCCCCGACCAGCACTCCCGGCAGGGTGCCGATAATCACAATCCAGGTCAGGGGCCAGACCATTCTGCCTTCCCTGATATAACGGAATACCCCGCTGGGAATAGCCACGATATTGAACAGCTGATTGGTCGAACTGACCGCCGGACTGGTGAAGCCGAGCATGCTGACCTGAAAGGGCAACAAGAGAAAGGCCCCGGATACCCCGCCCATGGAGGTGAACAGGGAAATCACAAAGGCAACCAGTGGTGGCACCAGCGGGTTGACCTCAACACCGGCAACGGGGAAATACATCAGAAGTACCTCTTGCTAAGCAATGGTTTGTAAAATCGCGTCCACCACCTGGCGGACCTGCCCCAGACATCAGCGGCCAGACGGGTTTGTCTCCGCGCAGCGGCAGTGACCGTCTTTGCTCTCGGCAAGGATACGTTCCATGATCAGCGATCGGCCATGTCGCAGGACATCCTGGCACAGATCTTCCTCAGTATAACCAAAACAGTAACAGATCAGACGAGACATGAATTCCTCCAGAGGGTTTGCGGCAGAAAAATTCTGGCCGGATTAAAATTGTTACACAAAGAGAATAGCAACAGCCGCCCCCACAAGAATCACCCAGAGGATATCAATCTTTTTCAACAAGGCCACCAGGGCGGCAAGGCCAAGAAAGAGATGGATCCAGTCCCAATGCACCTGCAGGGCAAAACGGATGGTGACCGTAAAAAGCAGGCCGACAAAGGAGCAGAGTACCCCGGAGAGGGCTCGTCTGAACCAGAGAGAGGTGCGCAGTCGGGAAAAATAGGGAGCGAACCCGATCACCAGGAGCAGGGACGGAAGAAACATGGCCACGGTGGCAACGCAGGACCCTAAAAAACCATGAAGCAGATAGCCGACAAAGGTTGCCGTGATCACAATGGGGCCCGGGGTAAACTGGCCAAGGGCTATTCCGTCAAGAAAGGCAGTCCCAGCCAGCCAGCCACGGAGCTCAACGATCTCATGAAACATAAGGGGCACTGAGGCAAAGCCACCACCAAAGGCCATGAGGTCAATCCTGGCCATGAGCATCGCCAGTTGCGCAAGTACGGGACTGAAATAAGCCAGCAGGGCAAAACCGGCAGCGCTTGTCGCAATCAGACATACAAGAGGCAGGAAAGGGGCTGGCATGTGTATCTTCGATCCGGCCGTGATCTGCAAAGACTGCCTGCTGTGCAATGCCATGCCCAGCAATGCGGCCAGGAGAAGGATCAGGACCGGATGGACAACCATCCAGAAAAGCGCTGCGGCCATCAGGGCAATGACACCATGTTGCCAACTGGTCAAGGAGCTTCGACCAAAAGAGAGAGTGGCATTGGCAACCACTGCGACAATAAGGGCCTGCAGTCCACTGAACGCAGCCATAACCAGGGGCAGCGTATGGGTACGGGCATACAACGTCGAGAGTAATAGCATGAGCAGGAAAGCGGGCAGGCCAAAGCCCACATAGCTCGCAATGGCCCCCCGTACACCCCGCACCCGCAGACCTACATAGGCTGCAACCTGCATAGCCGTGGCCCCTGGAATCGTCTGGCAGAGGGCTACTCCTTCCTGAAAAGCCTCCTTTGCCAGCCAGCACTCACGCCCAACAGCCAGATCACGGATATAGGCAATCATGGCCGGGCCGCCAAAGGCGGTTGTGCCCAACCGTAAAAAAGCCAGAAACAAACGGTACAAAGTCGGCGTCGGCACAATTGCAGGCAATGGCTCATTCATGGAGGATTATCGCCTTTCAAAAAAGGTTCATGCGAAAACGGATATCCTGATAGCGTAACACCACGCCCTCCCAGAGGATCTGCTCCAGATAGAGTTGATTCTCAACCAGATCACCCTCACGACAAATCCTGTTATTAATAATAATCATCCGTTTGGCCGCATCTTTTGCATAGACATGCCCGGCCAGTTTCAGATGCGGCAGAATGCTCTGTACACTGGGCGGTAAGTCCTGAACAAGCGGTAAGGCCTCTACCGCCTCTGAATCGACCTGTTGCTGGACTTGGGGGGGGAGATCTCCAGGTTTGATTACCGTTTGTTCTTTCATCCCAGAATCTGAAATATTTTCGGGCACCGCTCTTTCAGCATCCTCTGTCGCCATCACAAACGGTTTTAAAGCGACATGTTCTCCAAGCGCTGAAGATTGGACAAGCGCAGGGACATCGTCTTTCTCTATTACCGACGGCGGTTGCGGAACAACTTCTTCTGTGATCGCAGGCGGATGTACAACTTCAGGGACAGGCTGCTCTTTTAATTGTACGACACTCTTTTCCAGGGCTGAAATTTTTTCCTGTAAGGCAACACTGCTGCTCTGCATGCGCCAGTAAACCACCAGAGCCAACAGAACAACCACCACACCAAGCAGAATCCATTGTCCAAAAGAGGATCTTTTTTCTCGTTTTCCATGGCCGGATCGCAGCGCATGATCGCTTTGCAGGTCCGGAACCTCTCCCTGCTTGCGTTCCCGGTCTGATTTCTTGAGTGCCTCCAAAATATAGGACATAATCACACACCCATCTCTACAGTTTTATCTTTCTTGATGCAGGAAAACACTCTTGTCGGCAGGAACATCTTGCAATCCCTGCGTCCCCTGCCCCTGGTCTGTCCGGGAGACAAACTCCCAGTGACCATAATAAAGGGATACGGCCAGAATGGCCAGGACAGACAGTAACAGGCCTAAGAGCAATCCGTTAAAGGAGATTCCTCGCAGCATGGAACGGAGCCCCGCACCCTTGTCGGACCGTCCCATAACTTCACCCGCGGCCTGATTAACAATTTTCAGGTCAACCTGTTCTTTTTCCTCCACATAAGCCCCAAGCAAGGCTCGATCACAAAGGACATTGATCAAGCGGGGGATCCCACGACTCAGCTCCCCCACACGCCTCACCGCCGCTTCAGAAAACAACCTTTTCCTCCCGCCCGCAACCGCCAAGCGGTGTTCCACATAGGCAGCAACATCCTGACGAGCCAAAGGGAGCAGATGATAACGGGAAGTGATTCTCTGATTGAGCTGGGAGAGCTCTTCATGATCAAGAAGATGTTTCAACTCCGGCTGCCCCAGCAGGATGATTTTCAATAATTTCTGCCTCGCCGTTTCCAGATTGGTGAGCAGACGAAGCTGTTCCAGGGTATCCACACTCAGATTCTGGGCCTCATCAATGAGGAGCGCAGTGATTCTTCCCCGGGCATGGGCAGCAAGCAGGTAGCGGTTCAAGTGATCGACATAAGTCTTGACACTGTTTTTTTTGCCGGTGACGACAATTTCAAGTTCATCACAGATCGATGCCAGCAGCTCCATACTATTCAATTTTGGATTGAGAATCAGGGCCAGATCAGTATTCTCCGGAAGCTGCTCCAGCAGACATCGGCACACCGTTGTTTTTCCCGCGCCCACATCACCGGTCAGCAGGATAAAACAGCCATCACCACTGACACCATAGAGCAAATGGGCAAGGGCCTCCTGATGCAACGCACTCATGTAGAGATAGCGGGGATCAGGAGCAATGGAGAAGGGTTTTTCTTTAAGTCCGAAATATTGGGTATACATAATCAGGGAACAGACAATAAAAGACAGGAGACCATAACAAGGGGCTGTTTGGCATCCATTCAACCAATGTTCTTTCCTGACCCACTATAGGGTATATTGGCGCCAGTTTCCATTTTTTCTTGTTTCTCGTTGAAATTCTTTAAAATACTGCTACGATACCAGAACAAAGGATACTCCCTAGAATAACAATCAGCCGGTTACCATCATAGTTCGCCATGCCCATCTACGAATACAAAGCATTTGACCAGAAAGGTAAATCCAAGAAGGGTATCATCGAGGCCGACAACGACGCTGGCGCCCGTAGTAAACTCCGGGCTGCCGGGAAATATCCTGTGGAGCTCAAAGAGAACCTCTCCCAGTCAACCAAGGCTGGAAGAGCAGCACTGACATCGTCCTTTGTCTTTGAGCGAGTCAAATCGGTGGAGATACACATCTTCACCCGCCAACTTGCGACCCTGCTCGGCGCAGGCATCCCCCTTGTCAGCGCCCTGAGTTCCCTCCTTGCACAGACAGCGAATCCGGCACTTAAAAAAGTGCTGGCCCAGATCAAGGATGCCGTCAACGAGGGTAATACTCTGACCAACGCCCTTGCCCGACACCCCAAACTCTTTTCCCGGATCTATATCAATATGGTTCGGGCCGGAGAGGCCTCCGGCTCGCTGGATATCGTCCTCGAAAAGCTGGCGGACTTTGGTGAAAAACAAAGGACCATGCAGGGCCGTCTGAAGGCCGCACTGGTCTACCCGGTCTTTATGGCCGTTATCGGCAGCGCCATCCTCTTTATTCTCATCACCTATATCGTTCCCAACATCACCAAGGTCTTTGCCGACATGGAACGCACCCTGCCCCTGCCCACCCGGCTTCTCATCCAGTTAAGCAATTTTTTACGGGGTTACTGGTGGCTGCTGCTGCTCCTGATGATTGGCGCCTTCTTCTCCCTGCGTCTTTTCATCCAAAGCCCCAAGGGCCGTCAGCTCTGGGATCTGCTCAAACTGAAAATGCCCATCATCGGTTCGGTCAACCAGAAGATCATCCTCGCCCGCTTCGGGTCTACCATGGCTAGCCTGCTCGGCAGCAGTGTGCCTCTGGTCACCTCCATGCAGATCGTCCAGTCCATTGTCAACAACTCCCTGATTGCCGAGGTGATTGAAGAGGCCATTGAGCGAATCCGCAAGGGTAAAAGCATGGCCAGTGCCCTGGGCTCATCGCCCTGGTTTCCGCCCATCTTTGTGCAGATGATCAGCGTCGGCGAACAGAGCGGCAACCTGGAGCCCATGCTGATCAAGATCTCTGATGCCTATGAACGTGAGGTGGACATGGCAATCATGGCGATGACCTCGCTCATTGAACCCATCATGATTGCGGCCATGGGTGCGGCCGTCGGCTTTGTCGTCCTCTCCATCCTGCTCCCCATCTTCGAGATGAACCAGATGGTGGGATAAGATAGCTGCCCTCATTAACAAATGAGGGCAGCCCTTTCCCGGGATTTCCCCTTTCATTATTTACCACTCTGCATCGATAGCTGATACCCCCCTGCCACTGAGACATCAAAAAGAGTGAGGATTTGGGATCATTTTTCATTTCCATGATGGCGTGGATTCGGGTATCTTGCCCAAGAAAGAAAATACTGTAGAAGAAACGGGTTGATGGATTAATTCAAGGCCTGCCGGGATTCCATTTCCTGTCAGCCCAGCACTGGGCCTTTTGAAGATTGTGAACATTATGTCACAGCCCAAAAAGTGACAGATCAACAAGGAGATAACGCCATGAAAAAGACGTTTTATATCGCTGCTGTCTGTTTTGCCCTTTTGTCCCCTCTAACAGCCTGGGGTGGTTGTGTGGAAGGAGATTGCGTGAATGGCCAGGGTACCTATGCCTGGGATGACGGGACGACATACACTGGTTCCATCAAAAACAAGGCCCCTGAGGGTAGTGGCAAGATGCTTTATGCCGACGGGGGAGAGTACACGGGAGAGATGAAAAGTGGTGGCCGCCATGGCAAGGGGAAGATGAGTTTCCCCGATGGCCGTAAATATGAGGGCGAATGGGCTGCTGATCTCATGAACGGCCAAGGGGTGATGATCTGGATGGATGGCCGCAAATATGAGGGTCAATGGCTGGATGGCCTCCAGCACGGCAAAGGGACGCTCACCGCCGCTGACGGAACAAGCAAGAGCGGCAACTGGGAAGATGGTGACTTTATTGAATAACAATGCATAATTGAGAG
>JAHJKP010000004.1 GCA_018821985.1 Pseudomonadota bacterium | reverse complement strand
TGTTGAGATGTTCCGCAAGATCCTTGATGAAGGTCAGGCAGGTGATAATGTCGGAGTCCTTCTTCGTGGCACCAAACGTGAAGATATCCAACGTGGACAGGTTCTTGCAAAACCAGGTTCCATAACTCCCCATACCAAGTTCAAGGCTGAGTGCTATATCCTGGGTAAAGAAGAGGGTGGTCGTCACACCCCATTCTTTAATGGATATCGTCCGCAGTTTTATTTCAGAACAACAGATGTGACCGGCATCGTGACCCTTCCCGAGGGAACCGAGATGGTAATGCCCGGTGATAATGTTTCTGTTGTCGCAGAGCTGATTACTCCAATCGCCATGGACGCTGGCCTTCGTTTTGCTATTCGTGAAGGTGGCCGGACTGTTGGTGCTGGTGTTATCAGTGAAATTATTGCTTAATATTAAAATTTTAAGCACTCTGTCTGGTTTTCAGACTGAGTGCTTTTTTCTATTGGATGGTCAGGTATGAGAGATATCATTACTCTTGCGTGTGGAACATGCAAACGTCGTAATTATACGACTACAAAAAATAAGAAGAGTACACCGAACAAGCTTGAGCTGAAAAAATTCTGTTCATTTTGCAGGGCGCATACCCCACATAAAGAGACAAAATAGAAATTTATGAGCATGTTGTAGGCCAGTAGCTCTAATGGTAGAGCGCCGGACTCCAAATCCGGATGTTGGGGGTTCGAATCCCTCCTGGCCTGCCATTTCGGTGGTGGACTTAACGACAACGGTGAGTTAAATAGTGATTTTTTGGCAGGGTTATTTTGCCAAAGATAGGGATGGCTGGGACGATGATAAATAAATCAAAACCTATCAAAGATCTTAAAGTGATTGCTGAGGAATCTGCTAGTTTCTCGCCGACTCAAATTAAGAAATTTATTAATGAAGTCAAGATTGAAGCAACTAAAATTGTTTGGCCGGAAAGAAAAACAACCATTGGCCTCACCACTGTTGTGATTATTCTGTCAATAGTAGCCTCTCTTTATCTAGGGACGGTAGATTTGTTGCTTGGGAAAATAGTTTCTTCTTTTTTGAAGTAAACTTCATTCCCAAAGAGTTTTACGCCACAAGTAGTTACTTTAACCCCTTAACTGATTTAAAAGCTTATCCATGGAAGAAAGACATTGGTACATCCTGCAGGTTCATTCAGGCTTCGAAGATAAGGTTAAAGCGACCCTTGAAGAGAGGATCAAGAATGAAGGCCTCGTGGAATCTTTCGGAGATATCCTGATTCCCACTGAACAGGTTGTTGAAATGGTGAAAGGGGTCAGGAAGACTTCCTCACGAAAGTTTTTTCCTGGTTATATACTCATTTCAATGGTGCTAAATGATACAACATGGCATTGCGTTCATGAAAATATGCCGCGTGTTGTTGGCTTTGTAGGAGACGACACAAATCCCTTGCCTCTTCCTGATGAGGAGGCTGCTAAGATTATTGGTCGTATTCATGATGGTTCAGAATCTCCCCGGCCGAAGGTCATATTTGAGGTTGGTGAAGTGGTCAGGGTTACAGATGGTCCATTTGCTAATTTTCAGGGTGTTGTTGATGAGGTTTTTCCTGAAAAAGGTAGGGTCAGGGTCAAAGTGTCAATATTTGGCAGGGAGACTCCTGTTGAATTAGAATATGTCCAGGTGTCAAATAGTTAATTTTAATAAGTAAAGATCAGTAAAGTTGGTAATTCATATTTTATAAAGAATAGTAGTCTGAGTTTGTTTGATTCTTTTAACGGATTACTCAGTGAGTAAAAAAATCTACTTTGTAGAATACAGCAGGAGTAAATAATGGCCAAGAAAATCACGGCATATATCAAGTTGCAGGTTGCTGCTGGTAAAGCCAACCCGTCTCCACCAATTGGTCCGGCATTGGGTCAGCATGGTGTAAATATTATGGAGTTCTGTAAAGATTTTAATGCCAAGACGCAGTCTATGGGTGATACTGTTGTACCGGTAGTAATAACAGTATTTCAGGACAGGTCTTTTACTTATATTACCAAAACTCCACCAGCATCTATCCTTTTGCTTAAGGCTGCTGGTCTGAAAAAAGGCTCGAATAATCCCAAGATTGATCGTGTCGCTGAAATAACAAAAGATCAGATTCGTGAAATTGCTGAGATTAAACTCCCTGACTTGAATGCTTATGATATTGATAAAGCCATGCGTATTATTGCTGGAACCGCCCGTAGTATTGGGATTACTGTCATAGGTTGATTTAAATTTAATAATTTTACTACAATTCAAGCAGGTATCATTTTTGATTGTATGCTGAATACGTAGGAGGCCACAAAATGCCGAAACATGGAAAACAATATAGAAATAAAATAGAGAATGTTGACCGTTCAGTTTTAATGAGCTTAGACGATGCGGTTAAGGCTGTTGTCAATGCAAGCTATGCCAAATTTGACGAAACCTTTGATGTTGCCATGAAATTGGGTGTTGATCCCAGGCATGCTGATCAGATGGTTCGTTCCTCTGTTGTCTTACCGCACGGTACAGGCAAGGTTACTCGTGTCCTTGTTTTTGCCAAGGGCGAAAAAGAGGCTGAGGCACGAGAGGCGGGTGCGGATTATGTTGGAGGGGATGAACTGGTTGCTAAGATTCAGGGTGGTTGGCTTGAATTTGATAAAACAGTGGCAACACCTGACATGATGGGCACTGTTGGCAAAATTGGGCGTGTCCTTGGACCCAGAAATTTGATGCCTAATGCCAAGCTTGGGACTGTGACCTTTGATGTGGCCAATATCATAAAAGAGATTAAGGGCGGTAAGGTTGACTTTCGAGTTGATAAGGCTGGAATAGTTCATGCAGGACTTGGCAAAATTTCTTTTGGTGATGCCAAGCTGCTTGACAATGTTAAGGCCTTTATAGAAAAAATTATTCAATTGAAACCCTCTTCCAGTAAAGGGATTTATCTTAAATCAATATCTGTCTCCTCTACTATGGGGGCAGGTTTTAAGGTTGATCCTCTTTCTGCGCGGGCTATGGTAAAATAAATTTAAGTATGTCTATAACCTGAGACTACAGAGTCGCAGGATTTTCGGTCAAAGATAGCAGGTACAGTTTGTTTAATTGTGTTTATTCATAGCCTGCCGAGACGATGGAAGGGTTTTTTTTTCAACGTGTTTCATTTATTTATCTTTGTAATTTATTTTATAATTATAGAGTGTTGTAAGTGTGATATGAATTAAGACGAATAACTTTCGGACTTGCTGTTTTTGATTAAATATTAACCTTAAACGAGCATGGGAGGAGTACTTTGAATCGTGATGAAAAATCAGCAGTAGTTACTGAGTTGAATGAATCATTCAACCGGGCCAAATTTACAGTGGTTGCAGACTATTGTGGATTAACGGTTTCAGAGTTGCAGGAGTTGCGTGGTGAATTGCGCAAATGTGATTCAGAAATACGAGTAGCAAAAAATACCCTTCTGAAAAGAGCAGTTACAAATACCACAAGTGAGTCTCTCGCCGACGACTTTATCGGGACTACCGCTATCGTTATGGCGTATAATGACCCGGTCTCACCGGCAAAGGCGCTTGCTAAATTTGCTGATGGTCACGCCAAGTTCAAAATACGGTGTGCTGCTCTCGAAGGAGATAAGCTTACAATTGATGACTTGATTGCCCTTTCAAAACTTCCGACGAAAGAGGTTTTGCTTGGTCAATTTCTATCTGTCCTCAATGGAGTGCCTACGGGTCTTGTGCAGGTACTTTCTGCTATACCCAGGACTTTTCTTTATGGGTTGCAGGCTATCAAAGAGCAAAAAGAACAGAGTGAGAACTAACAGGTATTGTGCTGTTTCACTTTTTTTGATAGCAGTATAAGCTTGAAGTCCTAAAACGTTACGTTAAATCATAAAACCACATGAGGTATTATAATGGCTGTTTCAAAAGACGATGTAATTGAATTTATCTCCAACATGTCCGTACTTGAGCTCTCTGCAATGATCAAGGAACTTGAGGAAAAATTTGGTGTATCAGCTGCTGCTCCTGCTGCTGTCGCTGTTGCTGGTGGTGCTCCTGCCGGTGCGGCTGTTCCAGCTGAGGAAAAAACTGAATTTGACGTTATTCTCACCGGTGCCGGAGATCAGAAGATTAAGGTAATTAAAGAAGTACGTGCCATCACTGGTCTTGGCTTGAAAGAAGCTAAGGATCTTGTTGAAGGTACTCCTCAGCCCTTGAAAGAGGGTGTCAGCAAGGATGAAGCCGCTGATATCAAAACCAAGATTGAGGCTGTTGGTGGCGTGGTAGAGGTAAAATAAAATCTCTTCGTACACCTTGTTCTGCTTGCAGAACAACCAGTTTTTATGCAACACGCTACGGCTTTTGGCACGTAGCGTGTTGCATTTAAAGCTCATGAAATTGTTTTAATGTGGGTAATGTTAGTAACTGATTGATTTTAGTCTATTTAGTAGAACATTTTCTCCCCGTGGTTAAAGTTATGATCTTACAGGGTTTCACTTTTTGCACAGGGCAGTCATTTGTATTGAGGAAGATTTTTTGTTTCTATTCAACTTCCCGTCATCATCTTTGTCACCTCTTTTTATCCCCAGGCTACTTCATTGTTTGGCCTAAAGGGTCATTTACATCGCAACTGTTGAGTTTTACAGCCAGTCTGTGATTTTAAAATAACGCTCTCAAGGCAACCTCGAGGACTACTATGGAACGAGTGAGAAAAAATTTTGCCACGGCGGCATCTGTCATGGAGCCACCGCATCTTATCTCCATGCAGCGTATATCTTACGGAAAGTTTCTACAGATGGATGTTGAAGCTGATGCACGTGAGGATTTTGGCCTGCAGGGAATTTTTAAGAATGTTTTTCCTATTAATGATTTTAATGGACTATGTTCACTTGAATTTGTTCGCTATACCTTTGGTGAGCCTAAATATACGGTGGAAGAATGCCAGCAGCGCGGCATGACCTTTGAGATACCGCTTAAGATCACGGTCAGGTTGATCACTTTTGATATCGACGCGGTGACTGGTGTTCAGACCATACGTGATATCAAGGAACAGGAGGTTTTTCTTGGAAGTCTGCCACTTATGACCGGGGATGGCGTGTTTGTCGTCAATGGTACTGAGCGGGTTATTGTCTCCCAATTGCAGCGTTCACCCGGTCTTTTTTTCACCCATGATAATGGGAAAAGTCATGCCAGTGGTAAACTGCTATATTCGGCGAGAGTTATTCCAATTAGAGGTTCTTGGATAGATCTTGAGTTTGACATTAAAGATGTTCTTTATGTTCGCATTGATCGCAGGCGTAAATTCCCTGTGACCACATTGCTGAAGGCTATAGGTCATAGTTCCGCCGAACTTTTACGGTTATTTTATCTGACCAATACCGTCCGTTCTAACGGTGATGATTATTTGATCTCTTTTTCGCCTGAGACCTTTCAGGGGCAGAGGTTGGAGTTTGATCTGATTAATCCTGCGGATGGAGAGCTCCTGGCTAAAAAAGGGCATAAAGTCAGTCAGGCTCTTTGTAAGAAAATAAAAGCTGCAGCCATTGATTTTCTGAAAATTTCAGCGGAGGAGCTTTCAGGCCGTTTTCTCGCGCAGGATGTCGTTCATCCGGCTACTGGTGAAATCATTGCCTTGTGTAATAGTGAACTCACCGATACCCTGTTACAATCTCTCTCTGAAAGTGGTATCAGTGAATTTGAAATACTGTTTATTGATGGTGTTAATTACTCTGATTCCTTTAGAAAAACATTAGCACTCGATAAGGTCGTCAGTTCAGAAGAGGCGTTATTGGAAATCTACCGAAGATTGCGACCTTCAAGTCCGCCAACAAAGGAAGTTGCTGAAACTTTTTTTGAAAATCTCTTTTTTAATGTTGATCTCTATGACCTTTCTGAAGTCGGAAGATATAAAATAAATGCCAGACTTGGATTGTCCACTGATATTAATCATAAGGCTTTAACTCGTGAGGATATAATTGAATCAGTGAAGTATCTGGTGCGCTTGAAAGACAGTCAGGGCACAGTGGATGATATTGATCACCTTGGTAACAGACGGGTACGAACGGTTGGAGAGCTCATTGAAAATCAGTACAGAATGGGTCTTGTCCGTATGGAACGGGCCATTAAGGAAAGAATGACTCTTCAGGAAATTGAGACTCTGATGCCTCATGATCTTGTGAATCCAAAACCTATTTCGGCAGCCATTAAGGAATTTTTCGGAACCAGTCAACTCTCTCAGTTTATGGATCAAACGAACCCTATCTCTGAGGTTACCCATAAACGTCGTCTTAGTGCCCTTGGACCTGGTGGTCTTTCCAGAGAGAGAGCAGGATTTGAGGTTCGTGACGTTCATCCTACCCACTATGGTCGAATCTGCCCGGTTGAAACCCCTGAAGGACCCAATATCGGTCTCATTGTTTCTCTGGCGACCTATGCTCAGGTGAATCCTTATGGATTTATTGAGACTCCTTACCGGAAGGTTGCGGACAGAATTGTGCTCGATGAGGTTAAATATTTGAGTGCCCTGCAGGAGCAGAATCAGATCATTGCACCTGCTAAAACCAAATTGGATAGTTCTGGAAAGATTTTACCTGATTTTCTGATTGGTAGAGAAGAAGGTGAGGTTTTGACCGTGGCCAGTGATCAGATCAGTTATATTGATATTGCGCCTAACCAGTTGGTCAGTGTTGCCGCCTCGCTCATTCCTTTTCTTGAAAACGATGATGCCAACCGCGCACTTATGGGTTCAAACATGCAACGTCAGGCTGTACCTCTTATGATTACGGCTGCTCCCCTCGTCGGTACAGGGATGGAACGGTATGTGGCCCGTGATTCTGGTGCCTGTTTACTGGCGGGTGACGATGGTGTGGTTGAGGAAGTTGATTCTAATCGTATTGTTGTACGTTATGATCGTCCCGGGGTTGATGGCTATGATACCGGCGTTGCTGTATATCGATTAAGTAAGTATAAGAAATCAAATCAGAATACATGTTTTACCCAGAGTCCTCTGGTGCTTCCTGGTTTGCGTGTCAGCAAGGGAACAGTCCTTGCTGACGGTCCTTCCTGTGAACAGGGCGAGCTTGCCTTGGGGAAAAATGTGACCATTGCCTTTATGCCTTGGCGTGGATTCAACTTTGAGGATTCAATCCTTATCAATGAAAGGTTGTTGAAGGAAGATACTTTTACCTCTGTCCACATTGAGGTTTTTGAGACGATGGCCAGGGATACAAAACTTGGCAAGGAAGAAATTACTCGCGATATTCCCAATGTGAGCGAGGAAACCCTGAGAAATCTTGATGATTCCGGTATCGTTCGTATCGGTGCGGAGATCAAGGCGGGTGATACACTTGTGGGAAAGGTTACACCGAAAGGTGAGACTATGCTTTCTCCTGAAGAAAAGTTGCTGCGGGCAATTTTTGGTGAAAAAGCCCAGGATGTGAAGGACTCATCACTTCGCGTTCCCCCCGGTGTTGAGGGGGTTGTCATTGATGCCAAGGTTTATTCTCGGAGGGGTGTTGATAAGGATGAGCGGTCATTGATGATCGAAGATCTTGAGATTGAACGACTTACTCAGGATAAGGTTGATGAGTTGACCAGTCTTAAACGTGGTGTCTGTCGTGAAATCGGCGATATTATCGACGGACGCACGGTCAAGAGTGATGTCTCTGATAAGAAAGGAAATATTGTCGTTAAACTGGGGAAAAAAATAAGTGCTGATCTTGCAGAAGTCATAGGCTTTAGCGCTTTACGTACCCTTGATTTTTCCGAGAAGGCTAAATTCCAAGAGCAGATTGATCAGGCTTACGCCCGTTATGATAAACAGGCGTCACTTATTACTAAACGCTATGATGGTATCATCGATCGCAAGAAGAAAGGTGATGACCTGCCTCCTGGTGTGGTTAAGATGGTCAAGGTTTATGTGGCGACGAAGCGTAAGCTATCCGTTGGTGATAAGATGGCAGGACGACATGGAAACAAGGGCGTCGTTTCCCGTCTTCTTCCAGAAGAGGATATGCCTTTCTTTGCTGATGGCTCCACGGTTGATATTGTTTTAAATCCATTAGGTGTTCCTTCCCGTATGAATGTCGGACAGGTGCTTGAGGTCCATCTTGGATTTGCTGCTAAAAAACTTGGGCAACAGCTCAGTGCTCTGGCACAACAACATGAAGTTGAGGCCATTAAGAAGAAGTTGCAGTCGATCTATTCTCAGGACGAGTGCGCAAAGATCATCGGTACTCAGAATGATGAAGAACTTCTTGACTGGGCACGCAAACACTATCGTGGACTGCACGTGGCCAGTCCTGTATTTGACGGTGCCAATGAGGCTCAGATTCGTCACTTATTGGTTGAGAGTGGTGTTGACGAGGTTGGTCAGAGTCAACTCTATGATGGCTTGACAGGAGATCCCTTTGATAACCAGGTAACAGTCGGCGTCATGTATATGTTGAAGCTGCATCATCTTGTAGATAATAAAATCCATGCTCGGTCAACCGGACCCTATTCTCTTGTGACTCAGCAACCCCTCGGAGGTAAGGCCCAGTTTGGTGGCCAGCGTCTGGGTGAGATGGAGGTGTGGGCCATGGAGGCGTATGGTGCTGCCTATACTCTGAAAGAATTTTTGACCGCTAAGTCTGATGACGTTGAGGGCCGGACTACCATGTATGAAAGGATTGTAAAAGGTAATAACTTTCTTACTACTGGTCTGCCGGAATCGTTCAATGTCCTTGTTAAAGAGCTGCAAGGTCTTTGTCTTGATATGGAGCTGTTACAAGATTGAGGGTGTTAAGCTGAAGAAAGGCCATTGAGGCCCCCGTGCTCATCGTGTGTAGATGAACTTCAAGCTGAAAACTTTTCTAACCCTATAAACTGTGGGAGATGTAATCTCGTGGAAGAGCTATTTAATTTTTTTCAAAAGCCGAAAGCTCCTGTTAAATTCAAAAAAGTACAGATATCTTTAGCCTCACCCGACAAAATCATGGACTGGAGCCATGGTGAGGTAAAGAAACCTGAAACCATAAATTACCGGACCTTCAAGCCTGAAAGAGATGGTCTTTTTTGTGCCAAAATCTTTGGACCTGTCAAAGATTTTGAGTGTAATTGCGGGAAGTATAAACGCATGAAACACAGAGGTGTCGTCTGTGAAAAGTGCGGGGTTGAGGTTATTCAGTCAAAGGTTCGCCGGGAACGGCTGGGGCATATCAAACTTGCTGCCCCGGTAGCTCATATCTGGTTTCTTAAAAGCCTTCCCAGCAAGATTGGTGCCGTTCTTGACTTGACGCTGAAACAGCTGGAAAAGATACTTTATTTTGAACAATATGCAGTCATAGAGTCAAGTGTTGACTCTATTCCTGTCTGTACTCTGCTTACCGAAGAGACGTATCGTCAGCAGCGCGATGCCTTTCCAGGGCAGTTCCAGGTTGGTATTGGTGCAGAGGCTATTCGTGAGCTGCTCTCCAGGCAGGATCTGGTTGCCTTATCGGCTCAGTTGCGCGAAGAGATGACAACGACAAATTCGAAAACTAAAAGACAGAAGCTGTACAAACGGCTTTTCGTCATTGAGGCTTTTCGTGATTCAGGCAATAGGCCTGAGTGGATGGTTCTTGAGGTTATTCCGGTATTACCACCGGATCTGCGTCCCCTTGTTCCTTTGGAGGGTGGCCGTTTTGCCACTTCCGATCTCAATGATCTCTATCGCCGGGTGATCAACAGAAATAACCGCCTGAAGAGACTTCTTGAACTCGATGCACCGGATATTATCATTCGCAATGAAAAACGGATGCTTCAGGAGGCGGTCGATGTCCTTTTTGATAATGGACGTCGTGGTCGTGTCATTACCGGGGCCAATAAACGGCCGCTGAAATCGCTTTCTGATATGTTGAAAGGGAAGCAAGGTCGGTTCCGTCAGAATCTTCTGGGAAAACGTGTTGATTATTCCGGTCGTTCCGTCATTGTGGTTGGACCCCATCTGCGACTGCATCAATGTGGTATTCCAAAGAAAATGGCCTTAGAGTTGTTTAAACCCTTTATCTATAACAAGCTTGAAAGTAAGGGGTTTGTTACCACCATTAAAAGTGCCAGGAAAATGGTGGAAAAAGGAGCTAAGGAGGTCTGGGATGTTCTTGAAGAGGTGGTCACTGAATATCCGGTGATTCTCAACAGGGCTCCAACCCTACATCGTCTTGGCATGCAGGCTTTTGAGGCCCTGCTCATTGAAGGGAAGGCAATCCAGTTGCATCCCTTGGTTTGTGCAGCTTTTAATGCTGACTTTGACGGTGACCAGATGGCGGTTCATGTGCCTCTGTCTGTTGAGGCCCAGGTTGAGGCGCGGGTTCTCATGATGTCATCGAATAATATCCTCTCACCTGCCAATGGTGAGCCGGTTATTATTCCCTCTCAGGATATTGTTCTTGGCCTCTATTATATGAGCCGTGAGCGAGTCAATGCCACAGGTGAGGGTAAGATCTTTTCAAGTCCTGAGGAGGCAATAATTGCCTATGATTACCAGGCGGTTCATTTACAAGCCAAGATTAAAGTCCGGATGGATGGGAAAATTGTTGATACCACCATGGGGCGGATTCTGCTTGGGGGCCTGCTGCCTGCAGTTGTGCCTTTTGCAGAAATCAATAAGGTGATGAGTAAGAAGGCACTTGCTCAACTCATTGATTATACGTACAGACATGGTGGAACTAAAGAAACGGTTATCCTTGCTGACCGCTTGAAAGATATGGGCTATGAATATGCCACCCGGGCTGGAATCTCCATTTGTATCAATGATATGAAGATACCGACGAGTAAGGAAGATCTGATTGAAAAAGCAGAAAATGACGTAATGGATGTTGGACAGCAATATTCTGATGGTCTTATTACCTCCGGCGAGAAATATAATAAGGTCGTCGATATTTGGTCCAAGGTGAGTGAGGATGTTGCCAACGAGATGATGGAAGGGATCAAGGTTGATTATGTCCGTGATCATGACAACAAGCTGGTGGAGACACCAAGCTTTAACTCTATCTTTATTATGGCTGATTCCGGGGCCAGGGGTTCCAGGGATCAGATCAGGCAGTTGGCCGGAATGCGTGGTCTGATGGCTAAGCCATCGGGCGCTATTATTGAAACCCCGATCAAGGCTAACTTCCGTGAGGGGCTTGGTGTACTTGAATATTTTATCTCAACGCATGGTGCTCGGAAAGGGCTTGCTGATACAGCTCTAAAGACTGCCAACTCCGGATATCTTACTCGTAGACTTGTTGATGTGGCTCAGGATGCAACGATTATTGAAGCAGATTGCCAGACCATTGACGGAATTATTGCTGAACCGCTGATGGACGGCGGAGAGGTAATTGTTCCTCTTGGAGACCGAATTTTAGGACGTGTAACCTTGGAAGCAGTGATTGATCCGTATAGCGGAGAGGTGATTGTGGCCGAGGGTGAGGAAGTCACTGAGTCGAAAGTTAAGCAGATCAATGAGGCAGGTATTGACCGGGTTTATATTCGTTCAGTGCTTACTTGCCGGACTCGGCGTGGTGTCTGTGCTGCCTGTTATGGACGAGATCTCGGGCGTGGTCATATGGTAAACATCGGTGAGGCTGTAGGTATCATTGCAGCCCAATCCATCGGTGAGCCTGGGACACAGTTAACCATGCGTACCTTCCATATCGGTGGTACTGCCAGTCGTGCCATTGAACAAGCTGAAGTCCAGACGCAGCGTGGTGGATTGGTAGTGTTTAAGAATATGCATTACGTTGAAAATAATCTGGGGGTAAAGATTGTTATGAATCGTAATGCGGAAATCACCATCAAGGATGAACTTGGCCGAGATCGTGAGCGGTATAAGGTAAATTATGGTGCCCAGATCTTTGTAAAGGAAGGAGAAACGGCTGAGGCCGGTATGATTCTTGCCAAGTGGGATGCCTATACCATTCCCATTGTCAGTGAGGTTGGCGGTATTATAAAATATGGTGATGTGATTGAAGGTATCACCATGCAAGAGAAGTTGGATGGAGTGACGGGTAAGTCCAGTAAGGTTGTAGTCCATTCGACTGCTGCTGCTCAGCTGAATCCACGCATCAGTGTTAAAAATGAGCGGGGCAAAACCCTTAAGCTGCCAAACTCTGAATCCTTTGCACGATACAGCCTTCCCGTGGGGTCATTTATCTCAGTGGATGAGGGTGCTATTATTGAGCCTGGGGCAATTGTTGGAAAGATTCCCCGTGAATCTTCGAAAACAAAGGATATTACCGGTGGTTTGCCACGAGTTGCTGAATTGTTTGAGGTAAGAAAATCAAAGGATCCTGCTATTATTTCCCAGATTGATGGGCGGGTAAGTTTCGGTAAGGAATTGAAGGGAAAACGTCGGGTGGTTGTGACTCCTGAGTATGGAGAACCCGAGGAATATCTTGTACCAAAGGCCAAGCATACAATTGTTCATGAAGGGGATTATGTGCAGGCTGGTGAGCCATTAATGGAAGGGGTTGTTCTGCCCAATGATATATTAAGGGTTCTGGGCGTAAAGGAACTGGCCAAGTTCCTGGTTAATGAGGTTCAGGAAGTGTATCGGCTGCAAGGTGTTAAGATTAATGACAAGCATATTGAGGTTATTGTTCGCCAGATGCTGAAAAGAGTACAGATTACTAGTGCCGGAGATTCCCGCTTCATGATTGGTGAACAAGTGGAATGGTGGAAGTTTGAAGATGAACGGGAACGTCTTTTTGCCGAGGGGAAGCTGCCTGCAGTGGCGGAACCGATGCTCTTAGGTGTTACAAAGGCTTCACTGTCCACAGAAAGCTTCATTTCTGCAGCCTCATTTCAAGAGACAACAAAGGTGCTGACCAATGCTGCCATGGCAGGTAAAATTGATCAGCTGGCAGGGTTGAAAGAAAACGTAATTATGGGAAGATTGATTTCGGCAGGAACCGGATTGCGAGGCAATTCATAGGGAACTATTCAGCCCCAATGTCTTTTTTGTGTTGACACAGATAAGACATTGGGGTAAATAACTTTTCTTGTTGTTTATCCTTTGTGGATTGTTTACCCATAGGTCGTGGCTAACGAGTAATGTTGTCAAGAATAATAAATTAAGCGTAATCGAACAGGAGCAGTAACAGTAATGCCAACAATTAACCAGCTCGTTCGACAGGGCAGAAAGAAAATAGTTAAAAAAACAAACACCCCTGCATTGAAAGGGTCACCTCAGAAACGCGGTGTCTGCGTTCGTGTATATACAACAACTCCGAAGAAACCAAACTCGGCTCTCCGGAAGGTGGCAAGGGTAAGGTTGACAAACGGGATTGAGGTTACCTCTTATATTCCTGGAATTGGCCATAACTTGCAGGAGCATTCGGTTGTTTTGATCAGGGGCGGTCGTGTAAAGGATTTACCTGGAGTTAGGTATCATATAGTTCGTGGTACACTTGATACCCTTGGGGTTTCAAATAGACGACAAGGTCGCTCAAAATATGGTGCAAAACGGCCTAAATGATAGGTTGCTTCTGTTGCATAAAAGGATAAAAAATGCCGCGTAGAAAAATAGTAGAAAAAAGAGAGATTGAGCCCGATCCACGTTTTAATTCAGTATTGGTAAGTAAATTTACCAACGGGATTATGGAGAGAGGGAAAAAGAGTGTGGCTCAGCATATATTGTATGGTGCCATGGATATCATTGCAGCCAAGGTTGCTGATAGTGATCCTTTGACGGTTTTCGAAGAGGCCATGGAGAAGGTACGGCCAAAGGTCGAAGTTAAATCACGACGTGTGGGTGGTGCCACCTATCAGGTACCGATGGAAGTTCGGCAGTCGAGAAGGAATGCATTGGCTATGAGGTGGATTATCAGTTATGCCAAATCACGCTCAGGGCGATCTATGTCTGAGAAGTTGGCGGCTGAGCTTATGGATGCATTTAATAATCGTGGTGCAGCTGTCAAGAAGCGTGACGATACGCATCGTATGGCCGAGGCGAATAAGGCATTTGCGCATTATCGCTGGTAGTGATTTGTTTCAACAAGCGGTTGCAGAACTATTTTTGTTGTAAAATTGGCCATCAGTAAATATTGATTGTGTCGAGAGGTATTGATGGCTGTTCATGAGGATCTGTCCAATGTGCGCAATATAGGCATAATGGCCCATATTGATGCCGGAAAGACCACGACAACCGAACGAATTCTTTATTATACAGGTCGGTCTCATAAGATAGGTGAAGTCCATGACGGCAATGCTGTTATGGATTGGATGGAGCAGGAACAGGAACGAGGGATTACGATAACCTCAGCTGCTACTACCTGTTTCTGGCATGATTGTAAGATAAATATCATCGATACTCCAGGGCATGTTGATTTCACGATTGAGGTTGAACGTTGTCTAAGAGTGTTGGATGGAGTGGTGGCCGTCTTTTGTGCCGTAGGTGGTGTTGAACCCCAATCGGAGACGGTATGGCGTCAAGCTGACAAGTATTCCATCCCCAGGATTGCATTTATTAATAAGATGGATCGTCTTGGGGCTGATTTTGATCGCAGTCTTAGGATGATAGCGCAGAGACTTGGGGCAAACCCGGTTGCTGTGCAGCTTCCAGTTGGTTGTGAGTCTGCTTTTGAGGGTATCATTGACCTTGTAGAAGGTAAAATGCTTCTCTTTGATGAAGCCTCGCTAGGGCTAGAAGTAAGGGCAGTTGATGTCCCTGAAGAGTATCAACAAAAATTCACGGCCGCACATATGGTACTCCTCGAAAAGTTGGCCGACTTTGATGAGGGGATCATGGGAAAATACTTGGATAACAAACCAGTGCCACCTGAAGAGATATATTCAACTCTCAGGAAAGCAACACTGAGTCTTGATCTGGTTCCCGTCTTTTGTGGTAGTGCCTTTAAAAATAAAGGGATTCAACCCTTGCTTGATGGAGTGATTCGCTATCTTCCCTCTCCGCTTGATGTTCCTGCGGTTGAAGGTGTGGATGAAAGTGGTCAAATCGTCACGCGAGCACCAAGTGATGACGCTCATTTTTCTGGCTTGGTCTTTAAGCTTATGAGCGATTCCTTTGTTGAGAATCTTGCATTCTTGAGAGTTTATTCCGGCACGATTAAGGTTGGCGACAGAGTTTATAATCCTGCGAAGAAAAAGCAGGAAAAAATTTCCAAACTTCTTAAGCTGCATGCCAATAAACGAGAGGAAGTTAAGGAAATTGGTAGTGGTGATATCGGAGCCGTGATAGGTCTCAAGTTTACGACGACGGGCGATACCCTCTGTGCTGGTGATGATTATATCCTTCTTGATAGTATGGATTTCCCGGAGCCTGTTATCGGAGTAGCCATAGAGGCTAAAAGTAAGGCTGATGAGAAGAAACTTGCTGACTCCTTACAGAAGTTGGCTCTTGAAGATCCTTCTTTTACGATAACGACCAACGAAGATACTGGTCAAACGATTATTTCCGGGATGGGTGAGCTTCATCTCGAAATAATTATTGATCGATTATTGAATGATTTTAAGGCGTCTGCCAATGTTGGTAAGCCGCAGGTTGCCTATAAAGAGACAATTAGTGTCACGAAAGAGGCAGAAGGTAAGTTTGATCAGCATACTGGTGCTAAAGGTCAGTATGGACATGTCATTCTCAAGGTTGAGCCACTTCCCAGAGGAGCAGGCTTTGTTTTTGAAAGCAAGGTAAGTGAGGAGCAGATTCCCGCCTCCTTTTTAAAGGCCATCGAAAAGGGAATTTCTGATAGCCTTGACTCTGGACCCTTGATTGGCTATCCCCTGACCGATTTGAAGGTTAGTTTGGTAGGTGGCTCCTATCATGAAGACGAATCAACCGATATGGCATTTGGTATTTCTGCTGCGATGGCGATTCGTCGTGTTGTTGCAGAGGCTGAACCTTTGTTGTTGGAACCATTAATGTTTGTAGAGGTTGTTACTCCAGACCAATATCTTGGTGAAGCGATTAATGATCTAAACAGCAAAAGAGCCAAGATAGGTGTTGTTGAGTCTGTACATGACCTACAGGTATTACATGCACAGGTGCCCCTGTCAGAGATGTTTGGATATTCAACATCGTTACGATCTGCCACACAGGGGCGTGCTAATTTTACAATGCGATTTTTAGAATATGATGTTGTGCCGAAGGCTAAGGCAGAAGTAATAATAAAAAAAATCAGAGGAATTTAAGTTCATTCATATTGAGGTACGATTATGGCAAAAGAAAAGTTTGAGAGAAAAAAACCACATGTCAATGTTGGTACTGTGGGTCATATTGATCATGGTAAAACAACCCTGACCGCTGCGATAACCCGTGTACTTTCCACCAAAGGCTGGGCCAAGTTTACTGATTTTAGTGAGATTGATAAGGCTCCTGAAGAAAAGGAGCGAGGAATTACTATCGCTACTGCTCATGTTGAGTATGAGACAGCCAATCGTCATTATGCCCATGTGGACTGTCCAGGTCATGCGGATTATATAAAGAACATGATTACCGGTGCGGCCCAGATGGATGGCGCCATTCTTGTCGTTGGTGCCAATGATGGTGCCATGCCCCAGACCCGTGAGCATATCCTTCTTGCCCGTCAGGTTGGTGTGCCATGTATTGTAGTTTTTCTCAATAAATGCGATATGGTGGATGATCCTGAACTCATCGAACTGGTTGAGATGGAGCTGCGTGAGCTTCTTGATAAGTATGACTTCCCAGGTGATGATGTGCCGATCATCCATGGTTCAGCCTTAAAAGCTTTGGAGAATCCAGAAGATCCCGAGGCTGCTAAGTGTATCTGGGAGTTGATGGATGCCATAGACACCTATGTCCCCGAGCCCAAGCGTGAGATTGATCAACCATTTTTGATGCCGGTTGAGGATGTATTTTCCATTTCAGGTCGTGGTACCGTAGCCACTGGTCGTATTGAGCGTGGTATCGTTCATGTTGGTGACGAGGTTGCTATTGTAGGTATTACTGATACTGTAAAGACTACTGTCACCGGTGTTGAGATGTTCCGCAAGATCCTTGATGAAGGTCAGGCAGGTGATAATGTCGGAGTCCTTCTTCGTGGCACCAAACGTGAAGATATCCAACGTGGACAGGTTCTTGCAAAACCAGGTTCCATAACTCCCCATACCAAGTT
>JAHJKP010000023.1 GCA_018821985.1 Pseudomonadota bacterium | reverse complement strand
GACTGGTTTGAAAAAAGACCTCTGTTCGGGAAACGGATTGCCGTGACCAGGACGCGTGAGCAGGCATCGGAGCTCGTGGCTGCCTTGGAGGGATATGGGGCCGACTGTCTTGAATATCCAACTATTCAGGTGGAACCTTTGGAGTCGTATGCCGTCCTTGATGAAGAGCTGGAGCGTCTGAACGAGTATCACTGGATCCTTTTTTCATCCATCAATGCCGTGCAATACTTTTTTGATCGCTTGTATGCGAAAGGGCTCGATGCTCGAAGCCTGAAAGGGCCGGATGTAGCGGCAGTGGGGAAGGCAACTGCCGACTTCTTGTTGCACTATGGTATTGTCGCTGATCTGATTCCTGCCGTCTATACTGCTGAGGGGCTGGCAGAGGGTCTTCTAGATTTTGGGGTTGAGGGACGCAATATTCTGATTCCGAGAGCGGTAAAGGCCCGTGAGTTTCTGCCCGAGACTCTGCGTGGGGCTGGCGCTCAGGTAACTGTGGCGCCTGTTTATCAGAATGTCCCGCCGCAAGGATGTAAGGAGGAGTTACGGGCTGAACTGGAAGGGGGAAAACTTGATATGATTACCTTTACCAGTTCTTCCACCGTCACTCATTTCCTCTCCATGCTTGATGCTGCCAGCCAGGAAGAGCTCAAGGGGCTGCTACACGGGGTGAAGATTGCAGCCATTGGGCCTGTTACGGCCAAGACCATAACCGATAATGGTCTGACTGTTGATGTGGTGCCGGAAACATTTACCATCCCCGATCTGGTCAATGCCATTGTTCAGTCGTACGCGAAAAGTGAGCAGGAATAAGAAAAAAACTCCCCCTTTAGCCACAGAGGGAAAGTTTCCCCGGACGCTGTCTCAAGATCCCTTTTGTTTCTTTTTTGTACTATGGCTTGTGCTCTGAATCTGGGGCAGGATGTCAAATTGCAGGACCCCGTGTTGGGTGCGGATGCCCACAATATTCATATTGATATTGATTGTCTTGCCACTGGTTTCAGCAATGAGGGGTTCCATCTGTTTCATCTTCACCGGAAACTCACGGTTGTTCAGGAAGGCAAGGAGCAGTGCGTCGATGTCGCCTTGGGCGGTGGTGGATGACGCCTGCAGATCGCTGATGACCGGTTTGACATAGAGCATCTGTCTGGCGGGATCAAAGCGCAGGACTGCGTTGCACTGGAGGTCCAGTTGAAGGGAGCCGACCTTGAGTTTGATGACATGTCCGCCAATCTCAGTATTGAGGTGCATGTCATTTCCTTGGAGGGCGATACGGCAGGCAATCCCTTGATCGTGTATCTGGAGGTTGCTTATTTTGACAATGGTGATGGCCCCGCTCAGGGTGCTGGATTCGGTGTCGACGGAAATCGGCAGGGATTTATCCAGAGCCTGACTCAAGACACTGTCCGGGACGGTGAGGGTTATCATTTTTCTGGTTGTGGCAGAGAGGTGGCCTGGCAGTAGAAGGTTGAGCAGAAGCAGTAAGCAGAAGGCAGAACGAATCATGGTAAGGTTCCTTGTGGATGAGGGGTGCTGGGTCGGTGTCGAAAATTCCTGAGCCGTTGTCGTAAAATAAAATATCATCTGAATGGTGAAACTACGAAATGGTCAAAAAATAGAGGTTATTTCCTGTGACTCCTAAATATCAGTGACTGAATCCATAAGGCTGCAATCAGCAGGAGTCCGAGGGATGTGGCCATTGCCCGATAGTGGTTATGCTGGTGGTATCCTGTCACCTGGATGGTGTCGGTGTCGATAAAATATCCTTGGACCGAGATGAGACCGCTTTTGTCAGGGAGTTTGCCGTGCAGGGTGAATGCCTTTCCACTGAATGGTCTGACGCTCTTGCTTTCGCTGGAAAAAGGGACCCGGTCAAGTTCTATGTTCTTACCTGCTTTGTCGCTCTGAGCCATCAGGGTGCGACAGAAATGATTGTCTGCGGCAAGTGCATGTTTGAAAAAAAGAAAAGGGCCGGCACCGTAAAAGAGCAGGAGGCAGAGTATTATAGTTGTTTTTCCTGCCGTCGGGCGCGTGATATCCAGGTCAGTGGCTGCTATTTTCCGCCAGTTGAATGCCAGGAAAAGCAGGCCGGCCATTGTGGCCGCATAGGAGGAAATGTGTTCCGGCCAGAACCAGTCAAAGCGGAGCATGGACCATGAAAACGGGACCAGGAGCTGGACCCCGTTTGCCCACTTTATCTGGGTGGCGTCGAGAAGTAGATGGAGAAGGCAGTTCAGGCTGAGGAGTAGAAAGATGTGCAACGATCTTCTGGTGCTCAAGGCAAGGGCTGCGGCCATGAAGAGGCAGAAGAAAAGACTGGCTTGATTCAGGCTGTAGAGCCGCAAGGTGTAGGGATCAATGCCCGGAATAAAATTCAGTATCCGCTGCAAGATCCAGGGTATGTCCGGGATAATGCAGCCAAGCAGCATCCATTGGGGGTTTGTCCCTTTGCCAAAAAGAGTGTTTAGCGGCCCCTGGATGCCGATATGGACGAGGGTGTTGGGCACGGTCAATGGATAGTTGGTTGAATGAGTGTGCTTATGGTAACTGCTTCCCTTCTTTGTTGACAGATTCGTAAGGGATAGAATGAATCACCTTGATTTTTTTACTCTTTTTTGAGCCGGGCGTCAATTCCGAGATTTGATCCTGCCTTTTTTCTTTATGGTCTTCTATGCTTACCCTGACGGTGTCATCGAACTGCCTGCTTACCGGCATCTCACTTCCCCTCGAGAAGGCCATAAAAGGTCGGCTGACCATTGATAATCCCAAATATACCTCAGCTAAACGCTATGGTCGTTGGGTGGGGAAGAAGTTGCAGCCATTTTTAAAATATTATGAGCCAGTCCCCGCCGGTCTTCTTTTTCCCCGTGGATTTGCCAATCAGGCAATTATGCTCTGTCGGGAACATATGGGTGAATCACCGCAGATAGTTGAGCAACGGCGGTTGCTGGCTGAGGTGGATTTTTCCTTCAGCGGTTGCCTGCGTCCTTATCAGGAACTTGCCGTAGGCCAGGTAGCAAGCCGTTCATTTGGTGTGCTTGAGGCTGGAACCGGCAGCGGAAAAACGGTCATGGCCCTGGCCATTATTGCTGCCCGCAGGCAGCCAGCCCTGATTATTGTTCATACCAAGGAGCTGTTGTACCAGTGGCAGCAGCGGACTCAGGAGTTCCTCGGCCGGAGTGTCGGTCTTATTGGTGACGGGTGTCTTGATATTCAACCGGTCACCGTGGCTATTGTCAACAGCGTCCGCAAAAGGGTGGATGAGCTGGCACCCTTGTTCGGCCATCTCGTTGTTGATGAGTGTCATCGAGTGCCGGCTGCCTTGTTTACTGATGTGGTCAGCCGTTTTGACTGTCATTATCTGCTGGGTCTTTCCGCCACTGCCTTCAGGAGTGATGAAGGAACCACCAGATTGATCTCCATTTTCATGGGAGACCGGATTCATCAGGTTGATCAGGCCCAGTTGCAGGCCTCGGGCGCTATTGTTAAACCTGAACTGATCCGGCGTCCCACGCTCTTTAGCCATCATTATCGCGGTGATTATCAGTCCCTGGTTAGCGCCCTTACCTCTCATCAAGGCAGAAATCTGCAGATTGTCGAGGATGTTATCAAGGCGGCAGGCAGTGCCACAACCGGCGTCCTGCTTGTGGTCTCTGACCGGGTCAGTCACTGTGAGGTGCTAGCAGAACAGCTTGCTCAGCGGGGCCAGAGTGTGGCCCTGCTCACCGGCCAGACCCAGCCTGACCAGAGGTCTCAGATTGTTAAGGATGTCCAGAATGGAGAGCTGCGGATTCTGGTGGCTACTTTACAGCTCATTGGTGAAGGCTTTGACTGTTCGGGACTGAGTACACTTTTTCTGACCACACCCATTACCTTTGAAGGCCGACTGCTTCAGGTCCTGGGGCGGATTATGCGGCCAGCTGCCGGAAAATCCGCCCAGGTCTATGATTATGTGGATGAATTAATGCCGGTGCTGCGCCGTTCAGCGGAGAGCAGAAGAAAGGTGCTGGCTGCTTTATAGGTGGTTTTGTCGCTCTTTTAGCTATTTCCTTGCAAAGTAAGCGATTCTCTGGTATAAGAAAAAGTTTTTGTGAGTACTGCTACGGGGACTAGGGTGTTTGCTCAGTACCAGCGATTTGCATGGTTATTGAAGTATTTGTTAGCCTATCTATCCGTAGTGTCAGCAGTAATTGAAACTGTTGCCAGGTGTGTTTGTGTTCTTGTGAATCCATCATTGTATTGCGTTTACATGAGTCATAATCGGTAAGCACTCGTCTTTTTACGGGTGCTTTTTTTATTTTGATCCAAGGGGTCAGGGAAGAGGAAATGAAACAGGAAAAAATTCGTAACGTGGCCATTATCGCCCATGTTGACCATGGCAAGACCACACTGGTTGATCAGCTTTTCAAATATTCCGGGATGTTCCGTGATAATCAGGATGTGGCTGAAAGACTCATGGATTCCGGGGATTTGGAGCGGGAGCGAGGTATTACCATCACTGCCAAGAATGGCTCGTATCAGTACGAAGACTTTTCCATCAATATCATTGATACCCCGGGCCATGCCGATTTCGGCGGCCAGGTCGAGCGGGTGCTGCGTATGGCTGACGGGGCGCTGCTGCTGGTTGATGCCCAGGAAGGGCCCATGCCTCAGACCTATTTTGTACTCAAAAAGGCCCTTGAGAATAAACTCCCGGTTATTGTGGTGATTAACAAGATCGATAAACCCGCGGCACGCTGTCCCTGGGTTCTCGATCAGGTCTTTGACCTTTTTGTCAAGCTCGATGCCCCGGACGATGTCCTTGATTTTCCGGTTGTCTATGCCTCAGCCAAGGATGGGTATGCCATGGCTGATCCTGATGACCCGATAGAGGGCGGCATGGGGATGCAGATTATCTCCAAGATGATCACCGAGCATATTCCAGCCCCCACAGGTTCACCAGATGCTCCCCTGCAGTTGCAGATAAGCACCATTGATTATTCCCAGTATCTTGGACGTTTGGGTATTGGTAAGGTGCTTAATGGTACTATCTCCATTAATCAGCCTTTGGCAGTGGCTCGTCGTGATGGCTCTATCAAACCGGTGCGGATCTCCAAGATCTATCGCTTTGAATCTGATGGCAAGGTGCCCATCGACAGCGCTGGGGTCGGAGAGATTATAGCCGTTGCCGGTATGGATGACGTGACCGTGGGAGTCACCTTTACTTCTTTGGACAATCCAATGCCTCTGCCCCTGGTCGCCATTGATCCGCCCACCATCTCCATGAATTTTATCCCCAATGATTCACCCTTTGCCGGCAAAGAGGGGAAGTTTGTGACCTCCAGACATATTGAAGAGCGTCTGGCCCGTGAGGTCCTTTCCGATGTGGCACTGCATTATGAACCCCTGACTGATGCGGTCGGCTATCGGGTATCCGGTCGAGGTGAGCTGCATCTCTCCATCCTCATTGAGAAGATGCGCCGTGAAGACTATGAACTTCAGGTAACCCGGCCGCAGGTGATCATGAAAGAGGAAAATGGCAAAATCATGGAACCTTTCGAATCGCTTACCATAGATGTGGACGAAAAGTATCAGGGGGCGGTTATTGAAAAGCTAGGTAGACTGAAGGGACAGATGGAAGAGATGAGCACCGGTCATGGCGGGATGATGCGGATGGTGTTCAAGATCCCGACTCGCGGTCTGCTGGGCTATCGTTCCGAGTTCATGACCGACACCAAAGGTATGGGGATGATGAGTTATGTCTTTGCCGAGTATGGCCCTTATGCCGGAGAGATAAAGAACCGGCTCAATGGGGTATTGCTGGTTAAAGAACCATGCACAGCGGTGGCTTACGCCCTCTTCAATCTCCAGGAGCGGGGCACACTCTTTATCCATCCCGGTGCGCCCCTGTACACTGGACAAATCATTGGTGAAAGTTCTCGTGGAGGAGATATGGTGGTCAATCCGGGTAAGGGCAAGAAGCTGACCAATATGCGGGCCTCCGGTTCGGACGAGGCGGTAATCCTGACCCCTCCCCGGGCTCTGACTCTGGAAGATTGTATTGCCTATATCAATGACGATGAACTGGTTGAGGTAACACCGATGTCAATCCGGCTGCGGAAAAAAAGTGACGTGCGGATCAGGGGGTAATGCCAGGGGATGAAGGATCTGCTGATTTTTATCGTCTCCGGGGTAGTTGGGGTGGCGACCTTCGGGTTCATTGCCAGGAAATATGGCAGTGACTGTATCCCTTGACTGATGCTTTACGGCTCCATAGGTATGGGGCTTGTTGTGTTCTGGATACTGCGGACTATTTTTTAAGAGCCATAACGAAAGAATTAAACTCTTTCGTTATGGCTCTTTTTATGTCGTTTTTTTTAATAGCCAGATGGCCTTGCTTCTTTTGGCTGCGAAATAATCCGCCAGGATTCTGGCATGATCAAAGACCAGATCAGGGAGATTATTTTCTGAAAACAATCCGGCCTCTGCCGCGTCATCCCCTGCTTTGGGTTTGTTGCGGGCCTGGCCGATAAAGACTGTTGAGGCCGTATGCTGCCGCGGATCACGGCCTGGATCGGAATAGGTGTGAAACTGAGTCAGATTCTGTACTGCAAGGCCTGTTTCTTCAACTGCTTCACGTAGTGCAGCATGTTCGTATGACTCGCCATAATCGACAAACCCGCCCGGCAAGGCCCAGCCGTATGGCGGGTTTTGTCGTTTTATGAGCACGATTTTTTCCTCAATCTCGATGATAATATCGACGGTGGGAACCGGATTGCGAAAAACGGGGATCTCGGAGTGGCAGTGAGGACAGTTCATGGGCCTTTGTTGTGTGCTTGCATCGTTGTTTCTTCTCCCGCTGAGGCGCAGAAAAAGTCATTATTCCGGTTTATAGGGCCAGCATGGCGTGGATCTCCAGCCAGCTCTTCACGCTCTGCAGATCATGCTTCCCCTGATTCCATGGTTGGGAAAAAACAAAAGGGGTGATGGCAGCATCTGCTAGTTGCAGGCAGGTCTCGGCTCGATCATCGATAAAGTAACGAAGTCTGTGTTCGTGAATGTAGCGTGCCTTATCGTCGTGACGGCCCATGGCTACCAGGCGAATATTGGCGCAGACTGAGGCGGGAAAGAAATGTTGCAGCCAATCTTCCACGGGTTGTTGCAGTGAGCGGGCAGTGATAATGGTCACCGGCGCGGCTGATGTCATTTCTGTGATGACATCCACAGCTCCTTCCATGGGTTGCAGGCCCGTTGCCAAAGAATCGTGGAGGATGGTGTTAAAGATCTCCTCCACCACCGGGATGGGGATATTCAGACAATCCTCCACTTGGAAGGTGGTGATCTCTTCCAGGGTAAAAGAGCAGAAGGCATGCTCATTGCAAGCCAGACGGATAAAGGCCTCAGCCGTATCGGCAATAACTCCATCCAGGTCAAAACCAATCTCTCCGCTTTGGATCTTCATCTCTCTTCTGTCCTTGCCTTGTCCCGGCTCTTTCTTGAAAAAATAATCACGACATTGAAATACTGTAATCAACATAAGGAGCCGGTCGCTCTTCATCCATCCCTGGCCATCGTAACGAAAATGCCAGGAATGTAATGGTTATTTCGTTACGGTCCCTAAGTTGTATTCATTTTCCATCTTCTTTATTTGCTCCACCACTTCGTCGTTGAATGGGGTGGAGATGCCAAGTCTTTTTCCTTCTTTGACCACTGCGCCGTTGATGGCATCAATCTCGGTTGGCCGCTTGTTGCGCCGGTCCTGGAGCATGGAGGAGATGTTCCTGGCCGTACTTTTACAGACGGCAAGGGTTGCCTGAACCGGATCAACATTAATGGTGATTCCACAGCCTCTGGCCACAGCCTCTGCCTCCCTGACAATGTTCTTCAGTCTGCTACGGGCGGCGCAGGAGGTAAGAAGCTGGCCGTTGGTACGCTTGTAAAGGGCGGTGAGCGGGTTGATCCCGGCATTGATGAAGAGTTTGGCCCAGAGCTGGCTGCGAATATCTTCAGACAGAGAGGCCTCGATGCCCGCCTCTTGAAGATTCTGTGTAAGTTCTTTCAGTTGTTGCTGTTGTAACCCTGTGGCATCCTGGAGAAAACCAAGGTGAGTGCTACCCCGTCCTGCATGCAGGACATGACCTGGGCTTAGGAGGGTGGCGCCTTCAGAGCTGCACGCAAAGGCCGGAGTGGTGGGGAGATTCAGCCGTGTCTGAATGTCGAGATGGCCGATCCCGTTTTGCAGGAATACAATTAGTGTCTGGGGAGAGAGCAGGGGCAGGTAAAATTGTACACAACTCTGCAGATCATGAGATTTGACACAGAACAGAACTACGTCTATCGGGCTGAGCGCCAAGGGCTCGAGCTCAACGGAGACAGGAATCATGCTTCGTTCCTGCTTGCTGCCTGTTTCGTAGACGATCCCCTGCCTGTTCAGCAGGTCAGCCCTTTCCCGGTTATGGTCAAGGAGCCTGAGGCTGTCTCTTTCCAGCTGCTTTTTGGGGGCAAGCAGAGAGGCGAACAGACAACCCAAGGCTCCCGGGCCTACGATGGCGATACGCATTGGGACAGAAGTCCAAGGTTGTTATTGTATGATCTTTGCCTCTTCAACAATGACCACATAGCTGTATCCAGCGCCAAAATCCTTATTGGCCCTCACAGTCCCTTCTATGGTAATGACCTCTTTGTCTTTTGGTGGCTCGGCGCTGGTAGTAATGACCAGATCATGGGTATTTTTTAAAGGGTCTCCGCTGCCATCCTGAAGGTGAATCCAGTTCTTGCCCATAATATTGGGGCTGAATTTTACTACCTTACCTTGGACGCGAATGGTCTTGCCGTCAAGTTTGGTGTTGCCGGCAAAGATCTCTTCTATATTGTATCCATTCTCTCCTGCTGCTTTTTCCACCTTGATCTCGGTATACGGGGCGATTGCTCCAAGGCTGCCTCCTGATGCAGTCATCTTCTGCATGGTGGCTGGGGGGGCCTCGGCCTGAACTGCGCTTGCAAAGGAATCAGTTCCCGCCGGTTTACCTGCTTCAGGCATTGCGGCATGAGGATTAGGCGTGTCATTTTTAATTGTGCTGTTCATAGCATGAGGACCTGCCTGAGGTGCTCCCTGGCCCACAAGGCCGGGAGAAAATATGATGGATTCAAATGTCCTGTTCAATGATTTACTGGTGAAATTAGGCATGGCCATGCCGTCATAATAAGAGACCTTATCGCCCACCTTTACCTTGGATTCAGGGATGGCAACCCACTGCTGGACCTTGCCGGTATCTACTTGCAGATAAGTGTATCCGCCTGCATTCATGGTCTCCAGCACGGTGGCGCTGATGGTATTGCCCTGTGCTGCAGTAGCCGCCGGAGCTGGAGTATTCGGGGTATCGGCGCTTGCTGCTGGTGTCGCTTTGTCAGCGGTGGGGTTACTGGTCGTGCCTTCCTGCTGGTTGTTGCAGGCGGGGAGTAAGAGACAAAGGCAAAGGGCAGATTTTAGAAATTTTTGCTTCATTGGTTGGTTCCTCATGGTGAAAGAGTGTGGTTATGTCAGCTCAAGAAGAATGATTACTGATACGTGAACAGCTGAAAAATTAAATTAGTCATCTTCGAGTAAAAAAGCAATATATTCAAGGATTGATCTGGCCCAGAGATTGTATCCTTTTTCGGTGAAATGAATGCCATCCGCCTGGAAAAGTCCGGTGCCGATACTGAATTTTTCATACATATTGAGAAAGCAACAACCGGATTGCAGGGATAAGGCCTCCATGGCGCTATTAATCCGTTTCATTTCATCTCTGTCCAGCCAGGGGATCTGGAGTGGAATCAGACTGTTGATAATAACCTCTGCGGTCGGGTAACAGTGGCTCAGGGATACGACAATTTGTCGTATTGTGTCGGTAAAATTATAATCCTCCATGAGAAGATTATTCGTGCCGGTCATGATGAGTATGATATGAGGATCAATGACCTGCTCCTGGATCGATGGCAGCCTGTTCAGAAGGCCCTGTGCGGTCTCACCAAAAACACTTAAGTTGAGGACTTCAAAGTGGGTTATCCGTTCCTGCCAGTTAAAATCGGCCAGAAGGGAATCTCCGAGAAAAAGTAGTCTGCCCTGTTTCATCTCTGTATAGTAAGAATAGTAATGATAGAATTACATGGCTTGGCGCCACAGGGGTTGCTTCTGATTCTTATAGTTTAGGCTACATACCATATGATAAATGCACTGCCAAAGTTTTTCTTCAGTACTACATGCGCTTCATGCAAGAATCATGTGGCTGAGAGAGGAGACTGGAGGACCACAGCCCCCATTGATTTGACCTTGACCGTTGTGTTGGGAAACCTGACCGGGGCTTGTTGCAGGGATAGGAAATTATAAGGAGAATCCAGGCTGGAATCGATGATCTGAAACCAACTTTGACTTTTATTGCCGGGGACCTGCGGCAAAGTGAAGAGGGCATCTTTCTTTCTATTGCCGTTGAGCATGATGAAAAAATGGTCATTTCGGTCGCCCTCTGTTTTACTGCCGTGGAGGAGAAAGGCGAGGGTGTGACATTCGGCAGCCCAGTCCTCCAAACACGGCTTTGTTGAGTGCCAGCTGATCTCAAGATGGTCTCCGCTGCATTGTCCATCTTCACCCTGCTCGAAGAAACGTGTCCGCTGGAAAATGGAGTGGGCTTTGCGCAGGTGAATACAGTTTTTTAAAAAACGGAGCAGCCCCTTATTCTTTTCGACAAGATCCCAGTTGAGCCAGTTTATATTATTGTCCTGACACCAGCTGTTGTTGTTCCCTTTTTTACTGTGCCCAAATTCGTCGCCAGCGTTGATCATAGGGACTCCCTGAGAGAGCAGCATGATCAGCATCATGGTGCGCATCCGCCGTAAGCGCAGTTGCTGTATGGTCTTGTTGTGGGTGAACCCTTCCGCCCCGCTGTTCCAGCTGATGTTATGGTTGTCGCCGTCACGGTTCTCTTCACCGTTTTGCTGATTATGTTTTTCATTAAAACTGACCAGGTCATAGAGGGTGAATCCATCGTGGCTGGTGATGAAGTTGATGGAGTTGAAAGGGTGGCGTGAACTGGACTGGTAGAGATCAGAGCTGCCGGCAATGCGCGTGGCCAGGTTGGCCACGGTATTGTCATGGCCCGCCATGAAGGCGCGGACATCATCGCGGAACTTGCCATTCCATTCGGCCCAGCGTGCATCGGTGGAGAAGGTGCCCACCTGATAGAGACCGGCGGCGTCCCAGGCCTCAGCAATGATCTTGGTGTTACGCAGGACCGGGTCTTCGGCAATCATTTCGATCATGGGCGGATTGGCCAGGAGATGCCCTGAGGTATCCCGCCCCAGAATGGAGGCGAGGTCAAAACGGAATCCGTCTACGTGCATTTCGATGACCCAGTAGCGCAGAGAATCCCTGATCAGCTCTCGGACTACTGGATGGTTGCAGTTCATGGTGTTGCCGCAGCCGGAAAAGTTCAGATATTCCTGGGTCTTCTTGTCGAGCAGATAGTAGATGCTGTTGTCAATACCCCTGAAGCTGCTGGTGGTGCCGTCGTAGCCACCCTCACCAGTGTGATTGTAGACCATGTCGAGGATGACCTCGATTCCCGCCTGGTGCAGGGCCAGCACCAGGGCCTTGAATTCATTGATGTGCTGGGCACTGTCGGCGGCATAGCCAGATTTTAAGGCGAAAAAGGAGGTGGGGTTGTAGCCCCAGAAATTCTTAAGCAGTTTACCGCTTGCTGGGTCTCTGAATATATTGTCGTTTTCATCGAACTCGGTGACCGGCATCAGTTCTACGGCCGTGATGCCTAAGTCCTGCAGGTAGGGGATCTTTTCCATGATGCCATGGTAGGTACCGGGATGGGTCACCTTTGAACTTGGATGACGGGTGAACCCGCGGACATGCATCTCGTAGATGATCGATTTGGCGAGGGGGATGTTCAGTGGCCGATCATTCTGCCAGTCGAAATCGTGTTTGATGATGCCGCATATGGGTGAGTCCCTGTCTGAGATATGTTCACCCCAGATACGAGGGCGGTGAACATGGCTTTCGGGATCAAGGAGAAGGATCTTATTGTTGTACACCAGCCCATTTGTCTTTTGAGATACCGGCCCCTTGATCCGGTATCCATATCGAAGGTCGTCCCTGTCGGTTTTGAGCAGGATATGCCAGAGGTCGCCGGTCCTGTTGATTCTCGGGTCCAGAGGGAATTGTACCTGCTCCCAGATATTTTTTGTAGTTTCGGGTAGATCAATGACCAGCGTCACTGTTTCGGCATGGCGGGAAAAGATTGAAAAATTAATACCTTCACTGAGGATAGTGCTGCCGGTAGGTAGGGCGAATCCTCTACTGGTAATAATTTGATTTTTTTTCTTGGACATTGTAAGAATGAGAACTATAATTAAATAAAGATGTTTCACTGTATGGGTAGAGAGCCTGGAAGGTACATTATAGAATACACCAGGAAAGGGTAAAGCAGAAATGTTTTGTTGAACTGAACAATAACGTTCAATCGGGCTGTCAAATTCTGCAGCCATAATCAGGAGGTTGCTATGGGCATGTTTAAAAGGCTTTCGATGAGTGATTCCACAATCAAGACCATTGACTGGGGGATGACTCCTGATCTCAGTTTCGGTACCTTTGAATCGTGGGGTGGACGGGAAAGGGTACGGAATAACAGTGAGCGGATCTGCTATTTTTTCATTGATAACTGGGGGAGTGAGCCCAAACTCTGTCTGATGGAGCGAGGAGTGAAACATGCCAGGGTTCTGGCTGATATTGGTGCCCCGGTAGAGATGGTAAAGGAGTGTGTGCGGCAGCAGGGAAGTTCTTCGGCCTTTGAGAAGAGCTATGCCATTAACAGCGTTATTAAAGAGTGGCTGATCCATAATGTGGTGGAGGCCGATGGCGACGCCTATGTAAAACCTGTCCATGTTGTCAGGGAGGTTGAGGATATGGGCGCTCTTCCCCGACAGGGTGTTCAGCCATTTAGCGGTGCCAGATGTCTCCTTCCAGCAGATTTCGCCATCATCAATGATGATCAGATAGAACCGTTGATTAAAAAGTGGAATTTTTTCGATTCCGCCCTCAATCTTCAGGGGAGTTTTGACAACGCGCTGGTGGATAATGGTGATAGTCTCACCGTAACTGATGAGCGGACTTCAGTTATGTGGCAGCGGGCGGGGCTTGACATCGCCTCCAATCGTACCATGCAACGTAATATTGAGAAGTTGAATAAGGAAGGATTTGCCGGATTTCATGACTGGCGATTGCCGACCATGGAAGAGGCCCTGTCTCTCATGGAGCCGGAAATGAATAACAAGGGGCTCTATCTGAATCCCTGTTTTTCCAAAGAGCAGCCTTTTATATTTGTAGCGGCCCAGCGGAAGCCGGGAGGATACTGGTTCGTTGATTACAAGCAGGGTCGCGCCTTCTGGTCATCCGGAAGTATCCCCGGTGCTTTTGGCAGGTTGTGCAGAGGGTAAGGGAAGGGGGTTATTCTTTTTCTTCGTCGATGGGTTTCCAGACCGGCCCTGTCGCCGTGTCGATGATCTGGATTCCCTGGCGCAGTAGTTCGTCGCGAGCATCATCGGCGGCCTGCCAGTCTTTTGCAGCCCTGGCCTTTTCACGGCTGGAGATAAGGGTGTTCACGGCCGGGGCCAGGGGGCAGCCCTTCAACCTGAAGATATGGAGAACCTGATTGATTTTGTTAAAGCTTTCCAGGATATATTTTTTCTGGTCATGGTCAAGGTGGTTGACGTGGAGGATGGGGTTGACGATATTGATAAATTTATAGACGGCACCCAAAGCCTTTGAGACGTTGAGGTCATCATCCATGGCTTCAAAAAACTGCTCGGTCATGGCGGAGATAAAGGCGGCGATCTCTGGGTGCGGTTTACCCGGTGGCAGACAGAGGAGTTTGCAGGTAAACTCATCAATGCGGCGCAAGGCGGTTCTGACATTGATGAGTCTTTTAAAGGAAAAATTCAAGGGCTTGCGGTAGTGGACCGAGAGGAGCATGAAGCGCACCTCGCGCGGGGTGAATCCGCGCAGGATCAGATCATTCAGGGTCACCATGTTGCCGGCCTCAGCCGACATCATCTTGCCGTCCACCAGCAGCAGTTCGGAGTGCAGCCAGTATTTAGCCAGAGGTTTACCTGTTAAGGCCTCGGCAATGGCGATTTCATTTTCGTGGTGCGGGAAGATCAGATTCCGGCTGCTGGTGTGGATATCTAGGGTCGTGCCCAGATAGCGGGTGGACATGGCAGAACACTCGATATGCCAGCCCGGCCGCACATTACCCCAATCGGTCTCAAAAAAAATTCCTTTTTTCAGCTCTGCCAGGGTGGAGCGTTTGAGCAGGGTGAAGTCACGGGGGTTATCTTTTTCATAGTTATCCAGATCAACGGTCCTGCCCAACTGAATCTTGCTCAGGTCAATACCTGACAGGCGGCCATAACGTTTGAATTTGGAGATATCAAAGTAGATGGAACCATGTTTTTCATAGGCATAACCTTTATGGATGAGCTCATGGCTGATCTCGATCATGTCGGCGACATGCTCTGAGGCCTTGGGGTAGCCCGTGGCCCGTTTGACCCCCAGGGCATCGATGGCCTCCATGAAGCCGTCAATGTATTTGCTGGTAAATTCACTTAGCGAGACTCCGGCCTTGCTGGCACCGTCGATGGTATTGTCGTCTAGATCCGTGAAATTCATATAGGACTCCACTGTCAGTCCCTTGCTTTCAAGATAGCGGGTGATCAGGTCGGTGACGATGAAACGGCGGCAGAGGGAAAGATTGGGCGGCTCGTAGGCGGTTGGCCCGCAGGTGTAAAAGGTGACTTTCCCTTCGATCTGTGGCGTGAAAATCTCTTTTTTCTTGCTGAGTGTGTTAAAAAAACGTAATTGAGATGTCTTCTCAGAGTTCTGGGTCTTGCGCGTAAACAGGGGGGTACTCAGATAGCGCTCGCCACTGTCCGGGAGTAGAGTGACAATGAATCCTTCCTCTAGTCTCTTGGCCAGGTTAATGGCGGTAAACATGGCCGCACCGCTGCTCATCCCCACCAGCAATCCCTCTTTACGGGCCAGCATCCTGGCCATTTGAAAGGCGTCTTCGTCTTTAATGTTGACGATCTCGCTGGCTTTTGATTTGTCAAAGATCCCAGGCCGATACGATTCCTTCATGTTTTTCAGCCCCTGGATCTTATGGTCGAGAAAGGGCTCGACCGCGATGATCCGCACATGCGGCTGATGCTCACTAAACCAGGCGCAGAGTCCCATAACCGTGCCTGAGGTGCCAAGGGTTGCCACAATATGGGTCACCTGCCCTTCCGTCTGCTGCCAGATCTCAGGGGCGGTGCTGGTGTAATGGGCCTGCCAGTTGGCCTCATTATTAAACTGATCAGTGAGAAAATAGCGTTCCGGGTATTCACGGGCCATGGCGTAGGCCTTTTCAATGGCTCCATCGGTGCTTCTGTGGGCCGGGGTCAGCAGGATTTCGGCACCATAGGCCTGCATGATCTTGCGGCGCTCAAGCGATGCGGACTCAGACATGATCAGCAGGCAGCGATAGCCTTTGGCCGCGCAGACCATGGCCAGTCCAATTCCGGTATTGCCACTGGTGGCTTCGAGTACGATCTTGTCAGGCGTGAGCTCACCGCTTTTTTCACCGGCCTCGATCATGGCAAGCGCGATACGTTCTTTTACCGAGCCGCCCGGGTTGGCAGATTCCAGCTTTCCATACAGTCGAACTTTGTCATTGGGGCACAGCCGATTTATCCGGATCAGAGGGGTGTTGCCAATGGCCTCGAGAACTGTGTTATAGAGCATGAGTATCCCTTAGAAATTACGAATTACGAATTAGAAATTACGAATGAATTACGAATTATGAAGTGAAGTCCAGAATGTTTTTTATTCATAATTCGTAATTAGTAATTCGTAATTGATCGGTCAAGTCCTTTCTCCGGCAATGACTCCTTCAGTTTTTCCGGCAGGAGTGGGACAGATACCAGAGGCTCATTAAGGAATCCCGGATTTTTTCATCCTCAATGATGGCAATCTGCTTCTCGAAGGACTCTTGGGCGGCGGGACTGGGCTGGATAAAACGAACCGTCTGTTTGTTAGGTTCTTCTGTCTTGTGGCTGTTGATCAGGGTGAATCTGATATCTTCCAGGCGGGAGAGGCGGAGCCTTTTATTCAAGATCTCCAGAAGATGGATCTTTTGGAACTGTAATTGCTGCATCCAAGCTGAGTTGGCAATCTCAAGCCAGAGAATATTGTTGACGATCTTCAAAGGGCGGGCGTGGGTGCTGGTGCTTGTGTCCACCAGTTTATCCCAATGCAGAAACAGGCTGTGGAGATCCAGTTGCTTCCTCCATCCCATCTCGTTGGTCATTCCGGAAAGCAGGGTGGCGATGTTTTGCGGATCATTATGGCCATTGTTGTTCATCGTTTGCAGGAGATCTGTTCTGGACTCAAAGGCTGGCGGTTATGGTACGGATGTATTTCTGCAGCCCCTGGACGATTTCCGCAGCTAAGGCGTCCTGATACCCTTCTTTTTTTACTTGATGGGCATCTGTCTTGTTGCTGAGAAAGGCCATCTCAATCAGGATTGCGGGCATCTCCGCGCCGATCAGGACATAAAAAGGGGCCTGTTTTACCCCAAGACTTTTTACCTGCTGGTATTTCCTGTCAGTGAGTCCTGAGGAGAGTGCATCCTGAACTTTCTGGGCCAGCCGTGAAGACTCATCAATCTTTGAGTTTTTCATGATATCGGAGAGAATGGTCTGCAGGTCACTTAATTGATGGGTCGATGTTGCATTCTCCAGGGCGGCTACGCGGATCGCCTCGCTATCGGTGCTCAGATTGAGATAATAGGTTTCAAAACCGTAGACCTTTGCGGAGGGATGGGCATTGAGGTGCAGGGAGATAAAGAGGTCGGCGCCATTGGTATTGGCAATGGCGGTTCGTTCTTCCAGCGAGATAAAGGTGTCGTCGTTTCTGGTAAGAATGACCTCATACCCCATCTCCTTTTTGAGTTTGACGGCCAGTTTTTTTGCCACCTTGAGGACGATATCTTTTTCCAGCATGCCAAAGGCGGAGGCGCCGGGGTCTTTTCCGCCATGACCAGGATCAAGCACGATACGGCGGACGCCAAGGTTTAGTTGCTGGGCGAGGGAGAGTGTTGGGGAGGTGAGGGGAGCATTGAGTTCCGGAGCAGGTTTTTTGGCTTTGGCAGAGAGTTTGTTTTTTTTGTAATCCTGCAGGATTAGAATCGGTGTATCTTGATCGTTTGTCGTATCCAGATTGGCCTTTGGTCGCTCTTTCACCATCCCTGGCTCGAGCGACACTATGCCATCCTTGGCCTGATTTTCTGGTGGTGTTAATTTGTCAACGACGGCAACATCAGCGGAGTTGCTTTGCCCATGTACGTCAACAATAACCCTGAACGGGTCGGGAAGGCTG
This sequence comes from Pseudomonadota bacterium, assembly GCA_018821985.1. Lineage (GTDB taxonomy): Bacteria > Desulfobacterota > Desulfobulbia > Desulfobulbales > Desulfocapsaceae > UBA2270. The sequence continues at coordinate 18,056 of JAHJKP010000023.1, read as the reverse complement.
TAGATCTTGTAACTTTTGATTGACTCGATGTCGAGAACAACCCGGACCGTATCCGGGGAGAATTGGGCGGTGCGGACCTGCTGGAGCAGACCGTCCTGGATGGGGATCGGAGCGCGGTATTGGGGTTCAATGTAGCTCTTGTCAAAATCGATAAAAAGTCGTCTGGGTTGCTCTCCAACCTTTTCCAGTAATTCTTCCTTATAGGAGACCGGGCGTGAGGTGTTGATCACAATCCTGGTGTAATTGTTGGAAGACCAGTATTTTACCGGCAGGACATAGGAACGATTTTTGACATTTGGAAGTTCGCTTACATCCACCGGCGGAGAGTCTTTCGTGGAAGGTGGAGAACTATCAGCAGGCACTGTTGCTACTGCCGGGGGCAGAGGGATGTTGAAGTCCTTGGCCAGCATCTCCAGCTTTTCCCTGGCCTTGCTCATCAGTTCACCAGTGTAATATTCGGAGGTGATGCGAGCGTATATCCTGGCGGCTTCCTGTGGGGCTTTTTTGTCTTCCAGCTGGATGCGCCCCTGAGTGAAAAGGGAATCATCGGCCAGTTGATGCCAGGGGAAGAGGGTGGTGACATCCTGATAATATTTCAGGGAGTTATCGAGATCGGTTACATCGTTGAATTGCAGGTATCTGCTGTACGTTATTCTGCCAAGCATAAAGAGGCTGGCGGCGGCGTATGCAGATTTGGGCTGGCGATCATGAATTTTTTGAAAGTTCTTGCTGGCTGTATCCCAGTCTTCTTTGGAACTAGCCCGTTTTTTGTCGTCCTTCAGTTCGCTAAAATAGGACGTGGCCTGCTTAAATTTTTTTGCCAGATCGCCTCGTTGATGAGACGTATTTCCTTCTGCAATGCTGTTGTCAGGGGCCTCGTTGCCTTCTACTGTTTCATCACAAAAGAGAGGCGGGGCGGTAAATTGCAAAAGACTCAAGATGGCAAATAGAGAAATGACGATAAAACGGCGCATTAGTTAGATGGCATGGTTAGTATGTGGTAAAAAAATACCAGTGGTTCTTGAGGGGAAAGAGCTACATATTAAAAAAAATGTATTATTAACCAATTGAGGCAAACTATACATAAAAGCTGACTGGATGGCAAAAGAAAATATGCGAGGCTCTCTGCTTGTTCTTTTGGTGGAGATGACAAGAGCGCCACCGGTTTCTTTTGTCTTACTCTTTGAGCAGGGCCTCCAGTTCATACAAAACTTCCAGGGCCTGCCGGGGCGAGAGGGTATCAGCCTTGATCTTCTGCAGATAGTCACGCAGGGGGTCTACCGGCGGAGCAAAGAGAGAGAGCTGGCTGGGGTGCTGTTTCTTTTTGCCCTTCTTCTCGCCGCGATCACGGGCGATGCAGGGGGTGCCGTCCCGGTCCAGTTCCCCGCTCTCTATATTGGTAAGGATCTCGCCGGCCCGTGCTACTACCCGGGCAGGTACCCCGGCGAGAGCGGCCACCTGGATGCCGTAACTACGGTTGGTGCCGCCCTCCACCAGCTTGTGGAGGAAGATGATGGTGTCATTCCATTCCCGCACGGCAATGGAATAGTTGCGCACCCGGGCTTGGGTACGGGCCAGATCGGTGAGCTCGTGATAGTGGGTGGCAAAGAGGGTCTTCACCCCCTTGTTGTTTTTGAGGACCAGATCCTCGGCCACGGCCCAGGCGATGGCGAGGCCGTCAAAGGTTGAGGTGCCGCGGCCGATCTCGTCGAGAATCACCAGGCTGCGCTCGGTGGCGTTGTTGAGGATGTTGGCGGTCTCATTCATCTCCACCATGAAGGTGGACTGGCCGCGCCGCAGATCGTCCATGGCCCCGACGCGGGTGAAGATGCGGTCAACCACCCCGATCATGGCGCTGTCGGCCGGGACAAAGGAACCCATCTGGGCCATGAGCACGATCAGCGCGGTCTGCCGCAGCACCGTTGACTTGCCGGCCATGTTGGGGCCGGTGATGATCAGCACCTCCTGGCTTTCCTGGTCGAGTACGACATCATTGGGCACAAATTTACCGCTAGGCAGTGAACGCTCAATTACCGGGTGCCTGCCCTCGCTGATGACAATGGCCTCGCCGTCGTTCACTTCAGGCCGGCGATAGTGATAGCGCTGCGCACATTCGGCAAGGGATACAAAAAAATCAACCTGGGCCAGCAACTGCGCGGTCTTGAGCAGGCGCGGGCTCTCAGCGGCCAGTTGTTTGCGGATCTGGGTGAAGAGCTGGTATTCAAGCTCCAGCCGTTTCTCCTGGGCACCCATCACCTTTTCCTCAAACTCCTTCAGCTCCGGGGTGATGAAGCGTTCGGCATTCACAAGGGTCTGTTTGCGGATGTAATGTTCGGGAACCTTTTCGGCCTGCAGGCGGCTTACCTCGATAAAATAACCGAAGACCTTGTTGAAACCAACCTTGAGCTTGGCGATACCCGTGGCTGCCCGTTCCTTGTTTTCCAGCTCCAGGATCATCTGTTTGCCGTCCCGGAGCAGGTGAACCAGTTCGTCCAGTTCCTGGTTGTAGCCCGGGCGGATCAGGTTGCCATCACGCAGGGTGATGGGGGCATCCTCATGGATGGCGTCTGCCAGCAGTTGATGCAGCTCTTCCAAGGGGTCAAGCTCTACGCCTATGGTCAGGAGTCGTGGGGCGCGGCCTTGTGCCAGCAGCGCTTTGATGGCGGGCAGTATGGCCAGTGACTGGCGCATGGCCAGCATGTCCCGGCCGTTGGAATTGCCCAGCACCATCCGGCTGTTCAACCGTTCAAGATCATAGATGGTGGCCAACTGCGCCCGGAATTCCTGGCGCAGGGTGCTGTCTTTGAACAGCGCGCCGACCGCGTCCAGTCTGGCTGTAATCCGGGCCACATCCTGGAGCGGAAAGAGGAGGTGATGCCGGAGCAGACGGGCGCCCATGGGGGTGCAGGTCTGATCGAGTACGGCCAGCAGCGATCCCTCACGCCGGGTGCCGATGATGGTCTGGGTCAGCTCCAGATTGCGGCGAGAGGACTCGTCAATCTGGAGGATGGCATCCAGGTCTATTGGGCGCAATATCTCAATATGATCCAGCTCGGCCTTCTGGGTCTCGCGGATGTAGTCAAGCAGCACCCCGGCACAGACGATCCCCTGAGTCATGGCCCCGCAGCCGAAACCTGCCAGGTTCAGCACCTGAAAATGATCGGTCAGCAGTTCCTCACAGCTGGGAAAGTGGAACAGGGATTCTGGCCGTTCAGTGATGCAAAGCCCCGGCAACATGGTCTGGGCGGTCTGGAGCAGCGGGGCCAGGACCTTGGCCTGGTCGTGGCTGACCAGCAGCTCAGCCGGCGCCATCCGGGTCAGTTGGTCGAGAATCAGATCACCGGGGGCGGAGTCGTCCCGAAATTCACCGACCAGAAATTCTCCGGTGGAGAGATCAAGGAAGCTGAGTCCATAGGTCACGGCCTTGGCCTGCTCCTGGCGGCTGATGGCGGCCAGGTAAAGATTGCTCTTGTCGTCCAGAAGTTGGGCATCGGTGACCACTCCCGGAGAGACCACCCGTATCACCTCCCGTTTGACAATCCCTTTCGCTAAGGCCGGATCCTCAATTTGTTCGCAGATGGCCACCCTCCGACCCGCTTTGATCAGCTTGGCCAGATAGGTCGGGGCCGCGTGGTAGGGGAAGCCGCACAGGGGCACCTTGTTGGCCTCGTCCTTATTGTTGCGACTGGTAAGAGCGATGCCGAGGATCTTCGAGGCGACAATGGCATCCTCAAAGAACATCTCGTAAAAATCCCCCATCCGGTAAAAGAGAATGGCGTCCGGATGTCCCTGTTTGATCTCAAGGTATTGCTGGAGCATGGGGGTGATTTTGACAGTCTGAGTCATGGCTGATTCGGTACTTGGTGGATGGCGGCCTGCAGGGCCTTATCTTTATCGGCGTATTCGTCGATCTGGAGAATGGCATAGGTTCCGGGAGATCCATGTGGGCCGGTACTCTGGAAGGTGCCAGGATTGATGAAAAGGATGCCGCCGGCCTTATGGCAGACTGCCTGATGGCTGTGACCATAGACGATACAGTCGGCTTGGGGGAACATGGCCCAGACCCGTTCTTCAATGGTGTTCCGGGGACCCCAGGCGCCATGGCACAGCCCGATGCGGTAGCCGCCCACCGTGATCAGTTTGCTGTTTGGTAGGAGCTGTTGGCTTCCCCTATTGCACATGTTGCCATGGACCGCATGGACTTCTTTACCGTTGAAGGCCTCAAGGACGGAGATGTCAGAGAGGTCTCCTGCGTGGAGGATGACGGTGCATTCCGCAAAGATCGTGTCAACCTGTCTGCGAAAGGAATCTGTACAGCTGTTCAGATGGGTATCTGAAAGAATGCCGACGTGAATCATGAAAATGCTCCTGTATAAGAGATGATGACCTGTTATTATACTGAAGCAGTCTTGTGGAAGCATTGAAAAAAAGAGGGGTTGGTGAAAAAAAGATGGTGACCCTGGCGCAAGGGGAAATTGGTGATCGAAATGAGGCGGTATAAAAGAGGCGGCATTCTCCTGCAAGTGGCTGATGCCTTGGGGGCTTTGCCATGGTTGTACCCGTTACGCCGGATACTCAATTGACAGATTGTCTGCCTCCTCCCTATGCTTATGGAGGGACGTGTTGGTGATTTGTCTGAGCAACCCGGCTTCCCCTGTCAAGTCTTCATGTTTCTTGTGCAAAGAGGCGGTCCAACAGTTCATTTTCGATGGCCATTTACACAATCTGTTTGTCGGAGGGAGTAAAGCAGATTGCTTCACTCCTCTCGTGGCTCGCGGTGATCGGCTTATTTGTCGTTGATAAAACCGTGCTGGATCAACAACAAGTCATCATCCCTGATGAGTCCAATCCCCGGAGCATGATACTTGTACTCCTTGGTAAACACTTCAATGGGTGTGCCTTCCTTCACCTTCATGCAGCGGGAGAACATGCCCGCGGGCGTCTTGCATGTCTCATCGAGGGAGACGATCTCCGCCCGGTCCATCGCCACCCCGGGCGCGACCTCCTGATAATACTTCATTCCCACCACTGGCGATCCGGGCATCATCAGACCGGCCTTGTTGCCGTTCACTCCCGCGAGCCACGAGCCGTCGTGCTTGATCACCTGGCCCTTTTCGTAGAAATCCACGTCTTCACCGAAATAAAAGAGATCCTTCGTTCCCTCGCATATGGCGAAATAGTTCCTCGCGATTTCGTGCAATTCTCCGTCTACCCATTCTTTCTCCTCGACCACACGGGTGATGACCCCATCGACCGTCTTGGTTTCATTGAGGACTGTAATCTGGAGTTTTGTATCGCCCCCTCCCAAAATGAGCTGAAAGCCGGGCTCCAAAACGAAGTATGGATTTTGACCTGTTGTCAGTAGATTACATTTTGAGATGCCGAATTCCTCCTGCCACGGCGGGTTCGATTCCGTGCCCTGTACAGATGTCGTGGTAAACGAGAATATCGCCGCAGCGGTAAGGATACATTGAAATGTTTGCGTCATCATGGGATGTCCTCCTTCGGATCTTATAAGATTCATGCTCCCGGTCTTCCGGCATGTATGCACATTGCAACACACCGATCCTGCAGTATAATACGTTTACCATCCTCGATGGCCGACGTGTGAACTTTAAAAAATGAACACGGCAAGGACGCTGACCGCTTGATCCGCCTTGCGGAATGTGGGGTCAGCAGGATCTCCATCTGTAAGGCGATACGCTTTTCCGGGAAAGAACCAGCCCATTCTCAGATCAAATCCGACTCCCCGCAAGCCGAACAAGTTGCGAAACCCGAGAATAAGGTCGATCTCGCTCCCCACGTCCTTGCTTAAATGCTCGTCATCCAGATTCATCAGGGCCGTGAGCCCCGAGCTGAAAAGCTCGCCGCTGGCCATTTCGGCCAACTGGTAATGATTATAGACAAGGTCGACAAAGGTGTTTTCTGCCGGCCGGCAGCCGACACCTGCCGTAAGAATCTTGAGATTGGTCAGTTCCGGATCGAGCATCTCGCCGTATGTCTTGAATTGGGTAACACCACCAAACTTCCCTTCATTCGACTGCAGGCCGGTTTGGCGGAACTCATGGTTCGTGTTGTCGTCCTGGCTGCTATCGCCTGATCCGAATGCGTAGCGCAGGGTGGCGCTCGGCTGGAGCGGGAGATCCAGGAACCGATACGTACCACCGACATCGAAGGCGTAGCCCTTCAACTTCTGTTTCAATTCGTCCCTGCCGCGAGAAAAACCAAGTTCTGTCCAGTAGTTGAAGTTGTCGGTGGGCCTGCCATAGGCGCGCATCCCAAGATGCAGAGGCTCCCCCTCCTGACCCGTAGTGTCATCACGCTTAATTGCATAAGCTGCCAGGGTAGAGTCTTCGATTCCCCGGTACTCAGTGTACAACATGTAGTTGTTGATCTTGCCTCTCGGAGCGCTGTAGAGCAGCTCCCCGTCAAAATAATTCTCTCGTGTCACGCTCGCTTCGGTGTGAACGTCGCCTTGCTTGAGCTTGACTATGAGGCCATCCAGCGGCGCGTCATAGAGCCAAAGACGTCCGTCTTCGAAATTCCGGCGACCTACCGTAACGTTGAAGGGACCAACTTCCTTGAACGTCACATGAGCCTGATCAACGAGCAGCGACAAGCGTTTCTTTTCTGCAACCTGCACTGTCCCGTCCGGAAGAATAACCTGCGTCTCCTCCTGGGCAGCGATCAGCTGCTCAACTCTCATCTCCAGCGTTGTTTCCAGCCAGGCATTCGGTCGATAAGTAATTATACCGAATAAGTTAGGCCCCAGGATAACAGAATCGTCCTGGACGCGACTATTGAGATCCCGGTTCTTGAGGTAAGTAATTTCCGTGGTGTCACTGCCATATGCATACTGATACGTTAAGGATTGGGGCAACTGCATTGCCTCAATCTCCCGCCGCCTCGTTGTTATGCCCTTAGGCGTCTGATGAGGTACCACGAACATCGCCAACCGTTCTTTGGTTAGGCCGCCCTTGATCGAACGCTCCGCACCGGTTTTGGCAGCCGTATGCCCGACAGGGAGCTCGGATTCGACGGGACTTAGGTGCTCAGCTATCGGTTCCGTCGGAAGATTACCGCCATTTGAATCCATCGCCCCATCGAAATCGTTCCTTCCTATCTTCTCGGACACCCCGGTCTTCCCGGGTGAGCTTTCCTGCGTTGTTGCCTCTTCTGCCTGCTCGGCAGTGCTTGCCACGCCGCCGCAACAGAGGTCTTCCCCTCTGAGGTCGGCCAAAACCGGGAGCACAGAGGCTGGAACGCCATCAGTCCTGTTGTTGGTTACTTCGGCGAAAGCAACCGGCAGGCCCATACCCACCGTGACGGCGAGCACCGTTAACCATATCAAGCTGAGCTTCGCTTTCGTCCTTGTGAACCTCCCTATCTTTCTTCTCATTACAATCCCTCTTTTATTAACTAGGCTCAGTCAGGCCATAGTCTTCCTGGTGTTTTTCTTCCGAGCCGATGAGCAGATAAAGGGCCGGCATGACGAACAAGGTGAACAGGGTGGAGGTGACAATGCCTCCTATGATGACGATTGCTGTCGGTTGCGCGATCTCGAGACCGGGAATCTGCCCGAAAACGACAATCGGCAGCAAGGCGGCGACAATCGCTGCGCAGCTCGTCAGGATGGGCGATAGTCGTATCCGCGCGCCGCGCAGCACGAGGTCAAGGCCGAACGGTACGCCTTCCTGTGTCTCAAGATACTGATAATGACCGATCAGTGAGACACCGTTCCGGGCGGCAATGCCCAGCACCGCCAGAAAGCCGACAATCGAGCCCAGCGAGATCACGTCGCCGCTGACCAGCGTCGCCAGCACCCCACCGATGAGGGAGGCCGGGAGCGCCAGAAAAGCGATCAGTGCCAGGCGCCAGCTATTGAAGCAAGCTTGCAACAGGAGGAAAATCCCGATCAAGGCGGCGACGGCTACACCCAGAATGCGCTGCTTGGCACTTTGCAGCTCGACGTATTCCCCCAACAGCTCCGGGTGGTATTCAAGGGGGAATTCGATTCCCTCGAGCCTGTCTTCGACTTCGTCAGCCACCGAGGCGGGATCACGCCCTGATACGTTGGCTACAACATCGACGTAAGGCGCAATGCGCTCGTGCCTGATCACCGTCGGCGTCGACACGATGCTCATGTCGGCGACATCGGCCAAACGCACGTAAGTGCGATCCGCCTTTTCGATCCACAGATCGTGTAGATGGCTCAAGTCCTGACGCGTTTCAGGTGCCCCCCAGACCACCACATCGAAGATCTTCTGCGCTTCAAAGAGATAGCCGACAACCAGTCCGGAGAAGACGGTCGCCGAAGAGCGCCGCACGTCTCCCGGCTTGACGTTAAGGGGACCAGCGGCATCGAGGTTTACCTTGACCTGCACCTGGGGCTTCTCTTCCTGGCTTTCGGCGTACAAATCGACAATTCCAGGGATGTCGGCAAGCGCCCGTCTGACTTCCTCGGCTTTCTCTCGCAAGATTTCACGCTTCTGACCGTAGATGCGCACGACGATGGCCTTGCTCTCGCCCGTCAGCGCTTCGCCGACTTTGTCGCGCAAATAACGTTGCAGGCTGCGCTCGATCCCCGGATAGCCGTCGATGGTCTCACGAATGGCTGCAACCGTCTTGTCGTAGTCGGCCTCGGGATTTATACTGACCCAAATCTGGCTTGAATTGATATCTACCACCTGATCCCCACCCACGGCGCGTCCGATATGGGCGCCAACGCTCCGTACCCCGGGTAGCGAACGCAATTCCTGACTGACCCTGGAGGTGATGCGATAGGTCTCGCTATACGACGTACCGGGTGGGGTGGCCCAATTGACCAGCAGCACCCCTTCATGGAGGGCAGGCAGTAAGGATTGTCCGAGGAAAGGCCAAATCATGGCTCCGGCCACCACGGCGATGCCTGTGGCAAGGAAGATCTTGCCTGGGGCCATGACGACACGCCGGAGACAGGTATCGTATCTGCCGAGAAGCCAGGTCGCGATGGGTGAGTTGCGATCCATAGCCGGTGTTTTTCCAAGGAGTATCCAGCATAACGCGGGCGTAACGGTCAAGGCGACCACCATGGATGCCACCACCGCCACCAGGTAGGCCAGGGCCAGTGGTTCGAAGAATGCCCCCGCTACGCCGCCCATGAAAAAAATAGGCATGACGGCGAGTGAGACGATCAGAGTGGCGTAGAGGGCGTCACGTTGCGACTCCAGCGTCGTCTCATGGATGACGGCCATGACCGAGGCGTTGCCTTCCTTGGGCCTGCGCAGCCGGCCCAGAAGCGTATCCACGTCGACAACCACATCATCGATGACGACGCCAAGGGCGACCACCAGACCGGCAAGGATCATGGTGTTGATGGTTGCACCACTCAGGTAGAGGGCGACCAGAGCGGCCAGTAGCGACAGCGAGATTGCCACCACGCTGATCAGGGCGCTGCGCCAATTGAAAAGGCATGCGCCGAGGACCAAAATGACGAGGCAGGCGCCGATGATGATTGCCTGGTTGAGATTGCCGATCGAATCTTCGACGTAAGAGGCCAGCCGGAACACATTGGCATCGATCGTGACGCCGGGAAGGCCGCGACTCAACTCGGCGAGCGCCTGATCGACGTTGCGCGTGACTTCCAGCGTGTTGGCCGCGGGAAACTTCTCGACGACGAGCATGAGGCCGGTGCCGTTATCGAGGATGGCGTCACCGATCAGCGGGGGGTGCGTGAACGTCAGTTCGGCGATCTCACCCAAAGACATGGCCTTGCCGCTCATCAGCAGGTGTTGTGGCGTGACAACTACCTTCGCCATGTCCTCCGGCGACACGATCGGCATGGTGTGCTGAACGCTGAGTCTCTGATTCGGATTATCGATCCATCCGCCGGTCCCCGGTGCCGATCCCTTGAGGAACGTTAAGGGCGATACCCACAGGGCGTCACCGGCGGCAGCGATGATGTCCTGCTGGATAACCCGTGCGTCATGCAACCGACCAGGATCGATCTGAACGTGCAGCTGCCGCAACCTCTGACCCCAGATCGCCACGTTGGCGACCCCGGGCACGCCCAGTAACCTCGGCTTGATCGTCCAGCGGACGAGCATCGACAGTTCGGTCGGCTCGATATCGTCCGACGAAATTCCGATCATCATGAAGCGGCTGGTCGTCGACAGGGATTGGAGCATGACTGGCGGCGTGGAAACGTTCGGCAGCATATAAGCCAAGGTGAGGCGCTCCTGAATCATCTGTCGGGCTTTCATGATGTCGGTGCCACGCTCAAAAGTGAGCACGATCGACGATAGACCGGTCACCGACTGCGAGCGGATCGAATTGAGCCAGGGCACGCCGCTCAGCAATTCCTCAAGATTGAGGGTGAGCAGGCTTTCCACCTCCTCGGCGGACAAGCCGATCGCTTCGGTCTGAACCTCCACGATGGGCGGCGAGAATTCGGGGAAGACATCGACGGGCATCTTCCGCAGTTGGAGAGCCCCGAACACGACCAAGGCAGCGGCAACACCTAACACCATGAAACGAAACTGCAGGCTCGAGCCAATTATCCAGCGAAACATGTTTTCACCCTCCTTCCGTGCCTCTATTTGCCAAAAATCTCGGCACCGTAGAGCAGAGCCGCGCCGATGGTGACCACCGGGGTTCCGATGGCCGGGCCGTCGGACAGCACCGCCAGATCACCCACGATACGTTTAATGGTGATGCGCTGTCGTTCGAAGGTAAACGGTTTCCCGTTGATGTATACCCAGGGGTTGCCCTTGCCGTCGTAATAGACCGCACTGTACGGCACGACCTTCTGCTTTTCGTTGCTGCCCAAGAGCTGCAGCTCTACGCGTATGCGATCCTTCAGCAGCAGGCCGTGATCCTTGCCGGGTACCATGTAGTACAGCCACAACATCGAGCGCTTCATGTCTTCAATCGGTGGCATTCCGCACGGCTGTGCCCATAGCTCCTTTTCCAACTTGTTGCGCGTGGCCAGTGGCAGCAGGCGCGCCGACTTGTCCTTCGCCATCCTGTCCCACTCCGCCGGGGACAGCGTCACGAGCACCCAGACCTCGCCAGCTGTGGATGATGTCGCCTGCGGTGCGAGCTGCTGTGGTGTTGGTGCCACCCCAAACCGCCCGAAGCCTCCAAACACGCCACTGCCACCCGGCTTCGGGTCCGGCAGTTTTTCCAACGGGGGGATGACCAGACCGCTGACCATTTGCTTGAGGACGACCACCTCCTCGCCTACCTTGCCCGTCCCGATCCCCAGTCGTTCGGCCGCCTTCGCGCTCAGAATGACCCGCTTGGCGGTGCTTCCCGGGATACTCTCCAACGTGACCGCAGTGCTTTTGTCGTGCGACCCTGACACTCTCTGATTCGCTGCATGGGCCACTGCCGGGGTCAGAAAGAGCGTCGCCGCCGCGGCCAAGGCAACCAAGCGGCCAGGGAACATTGCCCCGTTGCGATCTGTCCTCATGGGGACCATGGATTCTACTTTCATTCGAGTACCTCCTCTTTTTAACTGCTAGCCGTGTCGAATCCACGCTTGCGGTCGCCGATCCCTTTTAAACCCTGTGCTTCATATTAAAATTGTGTTGTCCAATACGTCCAAAAATGAGATGCTTATTTAAATTTAACTCCATGCTCAGCTGTCGCGTCTTATAGTGCCGGGGAGCTGTCGTCTTGGCCGACGAAGATGAAGACTGCCTCATGATCGCCGTTAGCCTTTTTTTGCGCGCCGATAAAGACGTGTTTCCCGGCTGTTATCAGGCTCTTGTCTCCAAGCGACATTTGGTGAACAGGAACGCCACGCGGTACTTCCACGTCCGTTTCCTCTAGTTCGGTGGGGCCGTACTTGATCGAGATGACGCGGTCTTCGATATCGTCGACCCAGCCGTGGGCGACGATGCTGTCGAGCGTCAGGTCCCACTTCTTGTGTCCCAGGGCGATGCCGCGCAAGTCCTCGTCGATGATCCGGAGTTCGAAGCCTTTGTGCAGCCAGCTCAGCGAATCCCGGACGATCGGGCTATATTGGTCCAGTTTTACCGCGACGGCACCGACGTAGACGCCGAAATCCACCCTCGTATAACTTCCCTTGGTCAGGCTGATAACGGTGAGATCGTCCGGCAGTTCAATGGACATCGTCTTGCCGTCACTGGTCTTTATGACCATCGAAGAGGGATCCGAATGTCTCTTTACCGAGATGATTTGACCGCGGATATGTTCTGGTTCCTCTTCTTGTGCGCGTGCAGGGATGCCCAGTGCCATAACAATTATTGACATGATCACAATGTGTTGGAATCGTATGTTAAACATGCCTCTCTCCTCCTTCCTTAACTCAAGACCCCTTGTGCGGGCGGATCATTGATCGTTTTAGGGGAACTGGACCCGAACCGGAGGTACAGGAGCGGCGTGACGAACAGGCTCAACATGGATGACGTCATGACGCCACCCAGAATGACCACCGCCATCGGGTATTCGATTTCATATCCGGGAATTCGGCCGCCAAAGAGGATCGGCAGCAGCGCTAATACGCTGCACCCGGTTGTCATCAGGATCGGAGACAGCCGTTCGCCCGCTCCGCGCAAGATCAGCCCGAGTCCGAACGGCTCACCTTCAACCAGCTCGAGATGTCGATAATGCTCTATGAGCATGATGCCGTTCCGGGCGGTAATACCCAGGATGGTAATGACCCCTACGAGGGAACCGAGCGAGATGAGACGGTCGCTCGCGAAGACTGCCAGCACTGCGCCGACCAGCGCTGCCGGAAAGGCGAGAAAGGCCAGGCTGGCTACCGGCCAGCTTCGGAAGGTCGCCTGGAGAATGAGGAAGACCGCGACCACAACCGCAATCGTGAGAATACGAAAGTTTTTCAGCGCAGCCTCACGCTCCTTGTATTCCCCCAGCAGGGCGGGGTAGTACCCCACCGGGAAAGAAATTCCCGCGAGCCGCTTCTCGACTTCCTCGACCACCGCGCCGAGATCACGCCCTCTGACGTTGGCCTGAACATCGATTCGCCGAGAGTTGTTTTCGCGCTTGATCTTGTTCGGTGCCGCTACGATGCTTACGTCCGCCACCTCAGCCAGCCGCACGCTCCCCCCATAGGGCGTGTCGATCAGAAACTCGCGAAGATCGTCCTCATTTTGACGTGATGACGGCACCGACCAGACAAAGACGTCATATACCTTACCCTCTCGATGAATGTCCGTGACTTCTAAGCCGTTGGTCAGAACCGCCATCGTCCGGCGGATGTCGCCTGGTTTGAGTCCAAAGCGACCGGCTGCTTCCAGGTTCACCTTGACCTCAATCTGCGGAATATCCACCTGCTGCTCGGCATGAAGATCGACGAGGCCGGGGATACCCTTCAAAGCGTGCTCTACTTCCGCCGCCTTTTCACGAAGGACCGGTAGCTTGGGTCCGAAGATACGCACGACAATGGAGTCGCTCGAGCCGGTCAGGACCTCCTTGATCCTCTCTTTCAGATAAGTCTGCACGTCGCGATAGAGCCCGGGATATCCGGCGACGGCGGCCTCGATGCTTCCACGCGTCTTGTCGTAGTCCGCCTCGGGGTCGACGCTGAGCCAGTTCTCAGTAAAATTGATACCATAGGGTTCGTCACCACCGACGGCGCGTCCGATATGGGCGCCGAAGTTGCGGACTCCTGGAATGGACCGAAGCTCACGGCTGGCCCGTTGCGTGATCCTGAAGGTTTCCTGTTGGGACGTTCCCTCGGCGGGAACCCAGTGCATCAGGAAATCCCTCTCCTTGAACTCAGGAAGCAGCTCCCTGCCGAGGAAGGGGTAGACCCCGATGGCGGTGATGACAAGGACGACGGCAATGGCGAAGGTCGCACGTTTCGCCTGGACGACCCGTAAAAGAATCGCACTGTAGTGCCCTTTGAGCCAGGGGACGAGCGGGGATTCCCGCTGCTCTATGGCGGCGCGGTCGAGCAGCAGGAGGCTCAACGCCGGCGTGACCGTCGTCGCCACCACCATGGATGCTATCATTGCGAGGAGGTAGGAGAGGGCCAGCGGTTCGAAGAATGCGCCGGCCAATCCGCCCATGAAGAAGATCGGTGTCACGCACAGTATGACGATGAACGTCGCATGGACGATGGCGGAGCGGACCTCGACCGAGGCATCCAGGATGATGCGTGCCGTCGATAGCTTGCTACCCGCCTGGCGGTACTCGCGCAGGCGCCGCACGATGTTCTCGACATCGATAATTGCATCGTCCACGACGTCACCGATGGCGACGATCAAACCCGCCAGGATCATCGTATTGATCGTGGTGCCCCTGAGATAGAGAACCAAAGCGGCGGCGATCAGGGACAGCGGGATCGCGATGACACTGATCAACGCCACCCGCCATTCGTAGAGGAAGGCTCCGAGGACGAGGATCACCAGGATGGAGCCGAAGATGAGCGCCATCTTCAGATTGTCGATCGACGCCTTGATGAAGGTCGCCGGGCGGAAGATGGTGGAGTCGATCTCGATGCCGGGCAGACCGGGCCGCATTTCGGCCAGCGCCTCCTCGATCCCCCTCGTCACCTCGAGCGTATTGGCCCAGGGCAGCTTCTCGACTATCATCATCAGGCCGCGTTCGTCATTGATGACGGCATCTCCGACCATCGGCCAGGTGTCCCATGCCACGGTAGCGACATCGCGTAGTCGCGGCGGTTCGGTGCGCCTTCTTTTCAGGTCGACCGGCACCTCAGCCAGATGTTCCACCGAAAAGACGGGTGACTTGTGATGGATGACGAGCCTTTGGTTGGGGGTGTCGAACATCCCGTCGATACGGGTCTTCGCCGCGGTGCTGTACCTCAGCAGGCCCACGTCCAAGGCATCCGAGGTCGTCTCCATGACCTCGTCGAGCGTGACGTTGTGGGCGCGCATCTTGCTCGGCTCGACCTGCACCTGTATCGACTTGATCCGCTCGCCCCATAAGGGAATGTTCGCCACGCCGGGGACAGTCATGAGGCGAAACCTGATCTTCCAGTAAGCGATCATCGAAAGGTCCATCATGTCGTAGACCTTCGATGAGAGTCCGATCTTCATGACCCGGCTGGTCGACGACAGGGGCTGGAGCATCACTGGCATGCCGGAGGACTGCGGCAACTCGGCGATCGCCAATTCCAGGCGCTCCGCCACCCGCTGCCGCGCCCCCATGAGATCGGTTCCCATCTCGAAAATGAGCACGACCTGTGACAGTCCAACCACTGAGGAGGAGCGGACGTATTCAACCCCCGGTACTCCCCGGAGATTATCCTCCATTGGAATGGTGATAAGTTCCTCCACTTCGGAGGAGGTCATGCCAGGACCTTCGGTCTGAATTTCAACTTTGGGTGGTGCGAACTCGGGGAAGACGTCGATGGGCATTTTACGAAGCTGGAGAGTCCCGAACACGAGCAACGCTACGGCGAGACCCAACACTAAAAAACGGAATCTTAGGCTCGAGGCAATAATCCAACGAAACATAATAGACTCCCCCAGTGCGCTTTATATTTCTCGGGAAGATGTTGAGAAGATGTAAAGCTTCTTTAAACTGTAAAATTTCTTTAAATTGTAAAGCTACGTTACCTCTTAAACGTTATTTACATGTTCTACCTTTGATCGTATGCTTGTATAACTTTATTCTTTCTTTATAGAGAATATCTCATGTTCAATCGAAAGTCCAATTTGCATGGTATATTCCCCTAATACAACATTCAAGCAAATGGCAGACCTCTTGGGGTCAATCTATTCTCAAAACCTTTGCCCCCCGAATCTTTTTCGTCTTCAATTCAAGCAGGGCCTCATTTGCCTTTTCCAGGGCGAATTCCTGAATCTCGGCCCTGAGGCCCATTTCAGCAGCCAGGGCCAGAAATTTGCTCACGTCGCCACGACTGATATTGGCGACGCTCTTGATCTCCTTTTCCAGCCACAGATGGGTGGGGTAGGCTATCCGCAGAAGAGAGTCTTTGTCCCTCTCTTCCTTGCGAATGGCGTTGATGACCAGCCTTCCTCCGGATTCCAGATTCTTTAAGGCTTCAACCACTGGTTCCCATGCAGGAGTGGTGTCGATGATGCAGTGCAGTTTTTCCGGCGATTCCTCCGCAACCCCCCCGGCCCAGACCGCACCAAGCTCCAGGGAAAATGCTCTTTCCTGCGCACTTCTGGCAAAGACAAATACTTGAGTCTTCGGGTAGCGATGCTTCACCATCTTGAGCACGAGGTGGCCGGAGGCCCCAAATCCGGTCAGACCGAGATTCTGTCCATCTTTGAGACCGGTCAATCTTAGAGATCGATAGCCAATGGCGCCGGCGCACAACAGAGGAGCCGCCTCGGAATCGGTAAAACTCTGGGGAATGCGATAGACAAATCCTTGGGGAACGTTCATGTACTGGGCATAGCCGCCATTGACATCTCTGCCCGTGGCCTGGAAGTCTGGGCAGAGATTCTCATTGCCTGCCAGACAGAACGTGCATCTTCCGCAGGCAGAGTAGATCCAGGCGATGCCAACCCGATCGCCGATTTTGAAGGCGCTGGCCTTGCTACCGGTTGCCTCGACCCGGCCAATCACTTGATGACCAAGGATAATCGGCAAATATGGAGGGGGTGTTCGACCCTCAATCTCATCCAGTTCGGTATGGCAAACTCCACACGCTGAAACCTTCACTAGAATCTCACCCTCCGCTGGGACAGGATCCGGCAGCTCCATCAGTTCCAGCGGGCTATGATTTTCTTCGAGACTGCAGAGTTCTTTTAACACCATTGCTTTCATGTCCGTCCCCTTTGCGATTTCTCCCCTTACTTTGGTGCATTGTGTCACTTATACAGGCCCTGGCGGATTCGTTATTACAATAGCGCTCCGCAAAACTTGCAGTGGCTGGCGTCGACATCGTGACCCTCGGCGCTGCACTCTGAGCAGGCCTGTGTTGACACCTTGCGGCCGAAGGCCTGTGACATCTCCACGGTCACAATGCCGGTCGGTACGGCGATGATGCCGTAGCCGAAAATCATCACGATCGATGCCAGCGCCTGGCCAAGACCGGTTTTGGGGGAGATGTCGCCATATCCGACAGTGGTCATGGTGACGATGGCCCAGTAGATGCTGCGTGGAATGCTGGTGAAGCCGTGCTCCCCACCCTCGATGACGTACATCAGTGAGCCGAAGATGACCACCAGGGTCAACACTGTGTAGAGAAAAACGGCAATCTTGCGTCCGCTCATTCGCAGCGCCTTTATGAGGAGTTGCGCCTCTCCGAGATAAGGGACCAGCTTGAGGATACGGAATATGCGCAAGATGCGCAGAATGCGGATGACCAGCAGATATTGGCTCCCCGGCAGGAACAGGCTGAGGTAGGTGGGAATGATCGCCAGCAGGTCGACCACCCCGTAAAAGCTGATGGCATATTTGAGCGGCCTGCCGACACTCAGAAGGCGCAAAAGGTACTCGGCGGTGAAGATGAGGGTGAAAAACCATTCGATCCGGTAGAGCAGGCTGCCATACAGCGACTGTACTGCACCTATACTGTCAAGCATCACCGCCGCAACGCTTACCAGGATGCTGACGATGAGCAATATGTCAAATCCCTTCCCCGTCGGGGTATCGGCCTCAAAGATCACTTCGTGCAAAACCCTCCGCCAGCGAGCCCGTGACGGCAGCACTTCGGGGGGGCTATCCTTCAGCCAAATCATTGTCTTGCTCCTGTCGGTGTTGGGTGTAATCAGAAGACCTGAAATCTCGTCTGCTCTAGACTCAAGAAAAAAAAGGAGACAGGTCTCCTGGTAATACCTGGGCCGTCATCCGGCAAACACCACCTGCTGATTGTGACCGCGTTGGATGATATGGTGTGACCATTGTTGATGGTTAATCTGGCGTGGCGAGCCATATAAGGAGGTTATCACAGGCTGGAGTGAATGTCGAAAATAAATCTATGACGGACGGATGGTCAGGTTTTGAAGATGTCTATGTCACGTGCGGTTAACAGTTCTCCTGGCCTGAACGTGTATTTTGTATTTTTTTTTTTGAAAGGTAGGTCTGGTCTTCGTAATCTTTTTTTCTTGTAATATATTGAAATGATAATATATAATTATATT